>NZ_PSVO01000013.1:0-103680 GCF_002932325.1 Rathayibacter sp. AY1E2 | reverse complement strand
AAGACAGGACTAAAGACTGTCGGAGCTGACCGGTACTAATAAGCCGATAACTTGATAATCACTACACTCATACCGTTGTAAAGGCTGGTAGGAGTGGTCAGAGATTGCTTGCGTCCACTTTGTGGTTCCCAGAAGACGGGCACCCCGCATCCTCCTTCGGGAGGAGCGGAACAATTGAATACACGCACGGCGTGTAACCCAGATTTGACCATGTGCCTTCGGGTGCGTGTGTCGCGAGGGTTACGGCGGCCATAGCGAGAGGGAAACGCCCGGTCACATTCCGAACCCGGAAGCTAAGACTCTCAGCGCCGATGGTACTGCAGGGGGGACCCTGTGGGAGAGTAGGACACCGCCGGACACCATTCACGATGGCCACCCAGAAATGGGTGGCCATCGCTGTTTAACCGGTCGGTCTCTGTTCGAGGACGAACAGGGCCGGCCGGAGCGACGATGACCGTCGTCGCCCGACTCCGGAACGAGGAGCAGCGATGACTCAGCACGACCCGACGCCCTCTCCGGAATCGAGGCCGCTCCAGAACGGCTTCGACGTCGTGGAGGAACACGTCCTGTCAGACGAGCTCCTCCGGATCGAGCAGACTGCGCTCGACAAGAGGGCAGCCGGATACGTCCAGCTGCAGGAGCAGCTGCGCATCCGACTCGAGAACGCGGACCGCGACCGATGACCGACGACTCGCGACTCGACTCGGCTCTCGCCGAACGGGGCATCGCCCGGTCCCGCACCCATGCCGCTCGGATGATCGCCGACGGTCTGGTGACGGTGGACGGCGTCCCTGCACTGAAGCCCTCGATCCGCGTCCGCGACGATCAGGACGTCGCGGTCGCCGGCCTCGACCACTACGTCAGCCGGGCCGCCCACAAGCTGCTCGCCGCCCTCGACACCTTCGTGACGGTGCGAGTCGCCGGCCGGAACGCTCTCGACGTCGGGGCGTCGACGGGCGGGTTCTCGCAGGTCCTGCTCGAGCGCGGCGCCGCCTCGGTGATCGCCCTCGACGTCGGGCATGCCCAGCTGGCTGCGCGGATCCGGTCCGACGATCGCGTCCACGTGGTGGAGGGGTTCAATGCGCGGGATCTCACCACCGCCCGGCTCGCCGAAGCCGCCAGGACCGAGATCGTCCCGGACCTGGTCGTGTCCGACGTGTCCTTCATCTCCCTGCGGATGGTTCTGCCTCCCGTCGCCGCCTCCGTGGATCCGCTCGCTGACTTCGTGGTGCTGGTGAAGCCGCAGTTCGAGGTCGGCCGCTTGGGAGTGCGGGAGGGGATCGTCCGGGATCCGGAGCTGCGTCGCGAGGCCCTCTCGGACGTCCTGTGGTCGGCCTGGGACCTGGGGCTCGGCGTCGTCGGGCTGGCCGAGTCGCCACTCCCGGGGGGCGCTGGGAATCGTGAGTATCTGGCGCACCTCCACCGCGACCGCGGAACGATTCCGACAGAATGGAGGGACGCGGTCACCGCGCTCACCACCGGATGACGCGATCGTGTCCGCCGCTGTCGACCGACCAGAAGGACACACCCTCGATGCAGTCCCCTCGTGACGAGCGCAACATCCTCGTCGTCGCCCACACCGGACGGACGGACTCCCTCGATGCGGCGGTCCTCGTCGTCGAGCGCCTCCGGAACTCCGGCGCCCACCCCGTCCTCTGTGCCGACGACAAGGGCGACATCGTCGCGGTCGCTCCGGATCTGAGCGACGTCGCCGTGCTCGGGTCCGACGTGCCGCTCGAGTCCATCGAGCTCGTGTTCGTGCTCGGCGGGGACGGGACCATCCTCCGCGCGGCGGAGATCGTCCGGTCCGGGACGGCCCCTCTGCTCGGCGTGAACCTCGGCCACGTCGGGTTCCTCGCCGAGAGCGAGCGGGACGATCTCGACGACGCCGTCGCCCGTGCGCTCGACGGCGACTACGCGGTCGAGGAGCGGATGACCCTGCAGGTGCGCGTCAAGATCGACGAGGCCGTCGTCTACGAGACCTGGGCGCTCAACGAGGCCACGGTCGAGAAGGGCAGCCGCGAGCGGATGCTCGAGGTCATGGTGGGCGTCGACGGACGTCCGCTGTCGAGCTTCGGCTGCGACGGCATCGTCGTGTCCACTCCGACCGGTTCCACCGCTTACGCCTTCTCCGGGGGCGGCCCCGTCGTGTGGCCGACCGTCGAGGCGATGCTCCTCGTTCCGCTCAGTGCCCATGCGCTCTTCGCGCGGCCCCTCGTCGTGGGTCCGTCGTCGAGCCTCGCCGTCGAGGTCAAGGAGAGGACCGACGGCGTCGGCGTCCTCTGGGCCGACGGCCGGCGCGCCTACGAGCTGCCGCCGGGAGCGCGCGTCGTCTACCGTCGCTCGCCCGTGCCCGTGCGCTTCGCGCGCCTGCACGACGCCCCCTTCACCGATCGACTCGTGCACAAGTTCGGTCTCCCCATCCGCGGATGGCGGGGGTCGGCGGAGACGGAGTAAGGCCCGATGCTCGAAGAGCTGCAGATCCGCGACCTCGGAGTGATCGCCGAGGCGACGCTCCCGCTCGGACCGGGCTTCACCGCGGTCACCGGCGAGACCGGCGCAGGCAAGACGATGGTGGTCACGGCGCTCGGCCTCGTGCTGGGCGCGCGCTCGGACGCGTCCGCGGTGCGCTCGGGAGCGAAGCAGGCCTGGGTGTCGGGGCGCTGGCTGGTCCCCGAGGAGGGCCCGGTCGCCGAGCGCGTCCATGACGCCGGCGGCGATCTCGACGGCCCGGAGCTGCTCCTCGCGCGGTCGGTCTCGGCGGAGGGACGCGGGCGAGCCGTCGTCGGCGGCCGGAGCGCACCTGTCAGCGTGCTGAGCGAGCTCGCCGATCAGCTGGTCGTCGTGCACGGGCAGTCGGACCAGATCCGCCTCCGCTCCGCCGCGGCGCAGCGCGAGGCGCTCGACCGGTTCGGCGGACCCGGTCTCGCCGACGCCCTCCGCGACTACGCGAGCGCCTTCGAGCGCTGGCGGGCCAACCGGGAGGAGCTCGATTCGCTCACCGAGGCCCGGGAGACGCGCGCCCGCGAAGCCGAACGGCTCCGCTCCGCCCTCGCCGAGATCGAGGTGGTCGCCCCCCAGCGCGGGGAGGACGTCGAGCTCGCGGCGCAGTCCGCCCGGCTCGGGAGCATCGAGCAGCTCCGGCTCGCCGCCGGCGAGGCCCGCGAGGCGATCTCGTCCGAGGAGCTGGACGGGCGGGACGCGCTCGGGCTCCTCGAGACGGCGCGGCGCGTGCTGGAGCGGGCGGCCGAGCACGACGCCGCCCTGCAGCCGACGGTCCAGACGCTCGGCGAGGCGGCGGTGCTCCTCGTCGACGCCGCCGGCGGGCTCTCCTCCTACTTGGCGGAGCTCGACCTCGACGGCGCGCACGACCTGGAGCTGATCGAGAACCGGCGGGCGGAGCTGTCCCTGCTCGCCCGCACCTACGGACCGACCCTGGACGACGTGCTCGACCTGGTGGACTCCTCCGGACTCCGCCTGCTCGAGCTCGACGGCGACGACGAGAGGATCGCGGCTCTCGAGGCCGACACCGCGGCCGACGCGGACCTCGTCGACCGCCTCGCGACCCGGCTGACCGAGCTGCGGACCGCGGCGGCCGCCGAGCTGGGGGAGCGGGTCAGCGACGAGCTCACCGCGCTGGCCATGGCGGATGCGCGCCTGCACGTGAAGGTGACGGCCGCGGGGGAGCCGAGCGTCCACGGGCGCGACTCCGTCGAGATGCTGCTCCAGCCGCACACCGGGGCCGCACCCCGGCCCCTCGCCCGCGGAGCCTCGGGAGGCGAGCTCTCGCGGGTGATGCTCGCGATCGAGGTCGTGGTCGCCGCCAACGACCCCGTGCCGACGTTCGTCTTCGACGAGGTCGACGCAGGGGTCGGCGGAGCGGCGGCGATCGAGATCGGCCGACGGCTCGCGCGGCTCGCCGAGACGTCGCAGGTCATCGTGGTGACCCACCTCGCGCAGGTCGCCGCATTCGCCACGAACCACCTCCGCGTCGAGAAGGGCTCGGACGGCGCGGTGACCTCGAGCGCCGTGACGCAGCTCGACTCCGAGGAGCGGGTGTCCGAGATGGCGCGCCTGCTCTCGGGGCTCACCGACTCCGCCAACGCTCTCGCTCATGCGCGGGAGCTCCTCGAATCGAGTCGGCGGGGCTGATCGCGAGCGGCCCGGGACGACATCGATCCGTCCCGGGCGGTCCGCCGCCGCCGTTCTGCTGTTACGGTGGAACCCCGTGGTGGACTTTACGAACGCGGGCCTTTCCTCTTCTTCTCCCTCGGATCCCGAGGGCTCCTCCGGGTCCTCGACCCGGAGCGCTTCGACGGCCGGGCAGGACGCCCCCTCGAAGATCACGAAGCACATCTTCGTCACCGGCGGTGTCGTCTCCTCGCTCGGCAAGGGACTCACTGCCGCGAGCCTGGGCAACCTGCTGACCGCGCGCGGGCTGCGCGTCGTCATGCAGAAGCTCGACCCGTACCTCAACGTGGACCCGGGGACGATGAACCCGTTCCAGCACGGCGAGGTCTTCGTGACCGACGACGGCGCCGAGACCGATCTCGACATCGGCCACTACGAGCGCTTCCTCGACATCAACCTGAACCAGGCCGCGAACGTCACGACCGGCCAGATCTACTCGCGGGTCATCGCGCGGGAGCGCGCCGGCGAGTACCTCGGCGACACGGTCCAGGTCATCCCGCACATCACGGACGAGATCAAGCGGCGCATGCGCCTCCAGTCGGAGGACGACCCGCAGCCGGACGTCATCATCACCGAGATCGGCGGCACCGTCGGCGACATCGAGAGCCAGCCGTTCATCGAGTCGGCCCGCCAGGTCCGCCACGAGCTCGGCCGCCGCAACGTCTTCTTCGTGCACGTCTCGCTGGTGCCCTTCATGGGCGCCTCCGGTGAGCAGAAGACCAAGCCCACCCAGCACTCCGTTGCTGCGCTGCGCTCGATCGGCATCCAGCCGGACGCCCTGGTGCTGCGGAGCGACCGGCCCGTCTCGGAGTCGAACAAGCGCAAGATCGCGCTGATGTGCGACGTAGACGAGCAGGCCGTGGTCAACGCCAAGGACGTCGCGTCGATCTACGAGATCCCGCAGATGCTCAACGAGCAGGGCCTCGACGCCTACATCATCGACCAGCTGGGCCTCCCGGCCGGCGAGGTCGTCTGGGACGGCTGGTCGCGACTGCTCGAGGCCGTGCACGAGCCCAAGCACGAGGTCACCATCGGCCTGGTCGGGAAGTACATCGACCTGCCCGACGCCTACCTCTCCGTGACGGAGGCTCTGCGAGCCGGCGGCTTCGCGCAGCAGACGAAGGTCGCCATCCGCTGGATCGCCTCCGACGGGCTCGAGGACCCCGAGGCTGCGGCCAAGGCGCTCTCCGAGCTCGACGGCATCTGCGTGCCCGGCGGCTTCGGCATCCGCGGCATCGAGGGCAAGCTCGGCGCGCTGCGCTTCGCGCGGGAGAACGGGATCCCGACGCTCGGGCTCTGCCTCGGCCTGCAGTGCATGGTCATCGAGTACGCCCGCAACGAGGCCGGCCTCGAGGGGGCCTCGTCGTCGGAGTTCGACCCGGAGACGGAGTTCCCCGTCATCGCGACGATGGCCGAGCAGGTCGAGATCCTCGCGTCCGGGGACATGGGCGGAACGATGCGCCTCGGCCTCTACACGGCCGAGCTCGCCGAGGGCTCGATCGTCGCCGAGGTGTACGGCGCACCTGAGGCGGCCGAGCGCCACCGTCACCGCTACGAGGTCAACAACCGCTACCGCGACCGGATCGCCGAGGCGGGGCTCTGGTTCTCCGGCCTCTCGCCCGACGGCCACCTCGTGGAGTACGTCGAGCTGCCCCGTGAGAAGCACCCCTACTACGTGGGCACGCAGGCGCACCCGGAGCTCCGCTCGCGCCCGAACGCCGCGCACCCGCTCTTCCGCGGCCTCGTGACCGCCGCCCTCGAGCGCCAGGAGGCCTCGCGCCTCTTCCCGGCATCGGAGGCGGGCGCCGATGAGTGAGCCGCTGTCGGACGAGCTCGTCGAGCCGGAGGTCCTGACCAGTGAGCGCGTCTTCGACGGGATGGTCTGGGGCGTCCGCGCGGAGACGTTCCGCTACGGCGGCGGCGAGCTGCGCCGGGAGTTCCTTGATCACACGGGAGCCGTCGCCGTGCTGGCCCTCGACGACGAGGACCGCGTCGCCCTGATCAAGCAGTACCGGCACCCTGTCCGCACCCGCGAGTGGGAGATCCCGGCCGGCCTGCTCGACGTGGAGGGCGAGGATCCCCTGGTCGCCGCTCAGCGGGAGCTGGGCGAGGAGACGGACCTGCAGGCCGAGCGCTGGGACCTGCTCTCGGAGTTCGCCACCTCGCCGGGCGGCAGCGACGAGGTCATCCGGATCTACCTGGCCCGCGGGCTCTCGTCCACCGGCTCCGCCTTCGACCGCGAGGCGGAGGAGGCGGACATGGAGCTGCGGTGGGTGCCGCTGGACGAGGCGGTCGAGGCGGTCCTCGCCCGCCGGGTGCAGAACCCCTCGCTGACGATCGCGGTGCTCGCGGCGCACGCGTTCCGCTCGCGCGGCTGGGACGGGCTGGGCGACGCGTCCTCGCCGTGGACGCGCCACCCGCGGGTCCGCCACCCCCGGGGGTGAGCCCCCGCGCCTGCGCCGAGGCGTACCTCCGGCAGGCGAGCGTGGAGCGCGGGCTCTCGGCGCACACGCTCGCGGCCTACCGGCGCGACCTGGAGCTCTACCTCGGCTGGCTCGAGGAGCGCGGGACCGTCGATCTGGCGCAGCTCGGACGGGTCGACGTGGGGGAGTTCTCCTCCTGGCTGGCCGCACGCCCGGAGCGGCCGCTCGCGGCGAGCTCGCGCGCACGGATCCTCTCGAGCGTCCGAGGGCTGCACCGCTTCGCCCTCGAGGAGGGGGTCGTCGCGGACGACGTTGCCCGGGACGTGGTGCCGCCGAAGATCCCGATGACCCTGCCGAAGGCGGTCACGGTCGAGCAGATGGCGGCGCTGCTCGACGCTGCGCGCGGCGAGGAGCTCGCGGACCTGCGGGACCGGGCCCTGCTGGAGCTGCTCTACGCGACGGGCGCGCGCATCTCGGAGGCGGTGGACCTGAACGTCGACGACGTGGTCGCCGCGGAGGTGGTGCGGCTGACGGGCAAGGGGTCCAAGCAGCGGATGGTGCCGCTCGGCCGCTTCGCCCGCGAGGCGGTCGACGAGTACCTCGTGCGTGCGCGGCCGGAGCTCTCGCGGAGGGGGCGCGCGACGCCGGCGCTCTTCCTGGGGGTCCGCGGGAGCCGCCTGTCGCGGCAGAGCGCCTGGCTGGTCATCCGCGCCGTCGCCGAGAAGGCCGGGCTGGACCGGGAGATCTCGCCGCACACCTTCCGGCACTCCTTCGCGACCCACCTGCTCGCGGGCGGCGCCGACGTCCGCGTGGTGCAGGAGCTCCTCGGGCACGCCTCGGTGGCGACGACGCAGATCTACACGCTGGTGACGGCGGACACGCTCCGGGACGTCTACACGTCCGCGCACCCGCGAGCGCGGCGCTAGAGCCGCGGACCCGCGCGGCGGGGCGCGGCGGCCGGGGAGCGGGGCGCCGGTACACTCGTCGGAGGCCGCGCGGGAGCGCACGCCGCCACGGAAGCGAGGACGACGCAGGTGACACGCAAGACGGACGACAAGGCCGAGCTCACCGGTCTCGAAGCCCCGACGCTCGGCCCGACCGGCCGCCCCCTGCGCGACTTCCCGCTGCCTGTGGAGCTCACCGGTCACGGCCCCGCTCGGATCATCTCCCTCTGCAACCAGAAGGGCGGCGTCGGAAAGACGACGACGACCATCAACCTGGGCGCGACCCTCGCCGAGTACGGCCGCCGCGTGCTGGCCATCGACTTCGACCCGCAGGGCGCCCTCTCGGCCGGCCTCGGGGTCACGACCTACGACGCCATCACGATCTACGACCTGCTCCTCGGCACCGTGAAGGACCCGGCCGAGGCGATCCGGAGGACCCGCGTGCCGGGCCTGGACGTCATCCCGGCCAACATCGACCTCTCCGCCGCCGAGGTCCACCTCGTCAACGAGGTCGCGCGCGAGCAGATCCTCGCCCGGGTGCTCCGCAAGGTGAGCGCGGACTACGACGTCATCCTGATCGACTGCCAGCCCTCGCTGGGCCTGCTCACGGTCAACGCGCTCACCGCGAGCCACGGCGTCCTCATCCCGCTCGAGTGCGAGTTCTTCGCGCTGCGCGGCGTCGCCCTGCTGATCGAGACGATCGACAAGGTCCGCGACCGGCTCAACCCGGTGATCGAGCTCGACGGCATCCTGCCCACGATGTACGACTCCCGCACCCTGCACTCGCGGGAGGTGCTCGACCGGGTGGTCGACGCCTTCGGCGACAGCGTGCTCGAGACGGTGATCGGCCGCACGGTGAAGTTCCCGGACGCCAGCGTGTCCGGCGTCCCGATCACCCAGTTCGCGCCCGAGCACAACGCCGCGAAGGCGTACCGCAAGCTCGCCAGGGAGCTGATCTCGCGTGGCGCGGTCGCCTGAGGTCCTCCTCGAGGAGCGCACCGCTCCCACCGGGTTCCACCTCGCGCTGACCAACTTCGAGGGTCCGTTCGACCTCCTGCTGAGCCTCATCGCGAAGCAGCAGGTCGACATCACCGAGATCGCGCTGAGCGCCGTGACGGACGAGTTCCTCTCGTACCTGCACGGGATCGACTCGCTCGAGGGGCTGGACCGCGCGTCGGAGTTCCTCGTCGTCGCCGCGACGCTCCTCGACCTGAAGATCGCCGGACTCCTGCCCCAGGGCGAGCTCGTGGACGCGGAGGACGCGGCGCTGCTGGAGGCGCGCGACCTGCTGTTCGCCCGGCTCCTGCAGTACCGGGCCTTCAAGCAGGTGTCGTCGTGGTTCGCCGAGCGGATCGCGATCGAGACCGCCCGCCACGTGCGGGACGTGCCTCTGGAGGAGGAGTACCGGTCCGCGAAGCCGGAGCTCGTCTGGTCCCTGTCGCCCGCCGACTTCGCCGCCCTCGCGACCGTCGCCCTCGCTCCGCGCGAGCTGCCGACGGTGGGCCTGGACCACCTGCACGCCCCGCAGATCAGCATCCGGGAGCAGGCCGCGCACGTCGTGGCGGTGCTGCGCGCCCGCGGGAGGGCCACCTTCGGCGAGCTGATCGCGGACGCCGACGAGAAGGGCGTGATCGTCGCGCGCTTCCTGGCCGTGCTCGAGCTCTACCGGCACGCCGCGATCTCGTTCGACCAGCCGGAGCCGCTCGGCGAGCTCGCGCTGCGCTGGGTCGCCGAGCAGTGGAGCGATGCGAGCCTCGCCGCGCTCGGAGCCGACTATGACTCCTGATGCCGGCCCCGGGACCGTCGCGTTCGAGATCGACCGGGCGATCGAGGCGATCCTGATGGTCGCGGACGAGCCGCAGCCGCTCGCCTCCCTCGCGACTGCGCTGTCGAGGCCGATCGCCGTGGTCCGCCAGTCGATCGAGCGCCTGGTCGCCGACTACGACGGCGCCGACGGGGCGATCCGCCGGGGCTTCGAGCTGCGCGAGGTCGGCGCCGGCTGGCGGATCTACGTGCGCCGCGAGTACGACCCGGTGGTCAAGGACTTCGTCCTGACGCAGAACCCGACGCGGCTCTCGCAGGCGGCGCTCGAGACGCTCGCCGTGATCGCCTACAAGCAGCCGGTCTCGCGCGGTCAGGTCGCGCAGATCCGCGCGGTCAACGTCGACTCCGTCGCGCGCACCCTCCTCGGCCGCGGCCTCATCGCGGAGGTCGGCCACGACCCCGAGACGGGCGCGGTCCTCTACGGCACCACCGAGCAGCTGCTCGTGCACCTCGGCCTCACCTCGCTCGACGAGCTGCCGAAGATCTCCCCCCTACTGAGCGACGGAAGAGACGGATTCGATGAGCGCGCCTGACAGCGGCCCCGACGGCGAACGACTGCAGAAGGTCCTCGCGGCAGCGGGGGTCGCCTCCCGACGAGTGGTCGAGGAGATGATCGTGGCACGGCGGATCCGCGTCAACGGCGAGGTGGCGGACGAGCTCGGCCGCCGCATCGATCCGGCGACCGACCGGATCGAGGTCGACGGGGTCGCGGTGCAGCTGGACACCTCGCGCCGCTATGTGATGCTCAACAAGCCGATCGGCGTCGTCAGCTCGCTGGCGGACGAGAACGGACGCACCGACCTCAGCCTCTACACGAAGAACTTCGAGGAGCGGCTGTTCAACGTCGGGCGCCTCGACGCCGAGACCTCGGGCCTGCTCGTGCTGACCAACGACGGCGAGCTCGCCCACGTCCTCGCGCACCCGTCGTTCGGAGTGACGAAGACCTACATCGCGAAGGTGCACGGGCAGGTCCTCCCGCAGACGATCGCGACGCTGACCTCCGGGATCGAGCTCGACGACGGACCGGTGGCCGCCGACAAGGCGCGTCTCCTCGGCCGGCCGGAGGGCCGCTCGAACGCCTCGCTCGTCGAGATCACCCTGCACTCCGGTCGCAACCGGGTCGTCCGCCGGATGATGGCGGCGGTCGGCCACCCGGTGATCGAGCTCGTCCGGCGCCAGTTCGGGCCGCTGCACCTGGGCACCCTGCGCTCGGGCGATCTGCGCGACCTGACCCGGGAGGAGCTGGGCGCGCTGCTCACGATCGCGCGGCAGGGCGGCGAGGCGGTGGCGGCCGCTCCCGCGGTCCCCTCGAAGAAGGCGAGCGCGGGTGCGCGGCGGCCCCGGCCTGACAGCGGCGAGCGCGTCGCCCCGGCGGAGCGCGGCTCGGCCGGGCGATCCTCGGATCGCGGCGGATCGTCCGGACGGTCGTCCGACCGCGGCGGCTCGGCGGGACGGTCGTCCGATCGCGGCGGCTCCTCCGCCGGCGGCGGGCGGAGCGACGGTCCTCCGCGCCGGTCCGGCGCCGACAAGCAGCGCCGCGCCGATCGCTAGGCTGTCGGGGTGAACGAGCTCCTGCACCCCGCGCCGCCCGCGATGCGGACGACCGGGACGGTGCGGGTGGTCGGCTCCGGGCTGCTCGGCGCCTCCATCGGCCTCGGCCTCGCCTCCCGCGGGATCGACGTCGTCCTCGACGACGCCTCGCCCGCGAGCCTCTCCCTCGCCATCGACTACGGGGCCGGCCGCGCCGCCTCCGCCGACGACCGGCCCTCCGTCGTCGTCGTCTGCGTCCCCCCTGACGTCACCGCGAGCGTCGTCGAGCGCGAGCTCGCGGCGCACCCCGGAGCCGTCGTCACCGACGTGGCGAGCGTCAAGACCCAGCCGCTGCGCGAGCTGCGCTCCCGCGGCGTCGACCTCGCCCGCTACATCGGCTCGCACCCGATGGCCGGCCGCGAGCGCGGCGGACCGGTCGCCGCGCGGGGAGACCTCTTCGTCGGCCGGCCCTGGGTGATCTGCCGCGACGGCGAGACCGCGCCCGACGCGCTCGCGCGGGTGGAGGGCCTCGCTCTCGACCTCGGCGGCACCATCGTCGAGATGGATCCGGAGGAGCACGACCTCTCGGTCGGCCTCGTCTCGCACGCCCCGCAGGTGATCTCGTCACTGCTCGGCCAGCGCCTCCTCGACGCCCCGAACGCGGCGCTCCGCCTCGCCGGGCAGGGCGTCCGCGACGTCTCGCGCCTGGCGGCCTCGGCCCCCGAGCTCTGGATGCAGATCCTGGCCGCGAACCGCGAGCACGTCGTCGCGGTGCTCGACGCCTTCCGCGACGACGTCGCCGCGGTCGCCGACGCGCTTCGCGACCTCGAGGCGCCCGGCTCGCGCCGCGTGCTCGCCGAGCACCTCGCCGCTGGCAACGCCGGAGTGGCGCGCCTGCCCGGCAAGCACGGCCAGGACCAGCGCTTCTCGACCCTGATCGTCCTCGTCGACGACTCTCCCGGAACTCTCGCGCGGCTCCTGGTGGAGATCGGCGAGGCGGGCGTCAATCTCGAGGACGTGCGCCTCGAGCACGCGCAGGGGCGCCGAGTGGGTCTCGCCGAGATCTCGGTGGTGCCCGAAGCGGTCGCGCCGCTGACCGAAGAACTGACCATACGCGGCTGGAGGATCGCCGGATGAGCACCGAGCAGAACAGGCAGGAGGGCGGCCTGAACAGGATGACGCCCGCCCGCCGGGCACAGCAGAGCATCCCGGAGGACGGGGGCGCGGCTCCCGAGCGCGAGGCGCGCTCCGAGGCCGCCGAGCAGGGCGACTTCGGCGAGGCCGTCGTGGTCGCCATCGACGGCCCGGCCGGCAGCGGCAAGTCCAGCGTGTCGAGGGCTGCCGCCCGCCGCCTCGACTTCGAGTTCCTCGACACGGGAGCGGCCTACCGCGCGCTCGCCTGGCACGGGCTCGACCGCGGCCTCGACTTCGAGGACCAGGACGCGATCGTCGACGCGCTCGACGGCTTCGACTACTCCATCGGCACCGACCCCGAGTCGTACTCGGTGTGGGTCGGTCCGACCGAGGTGACCACCGCCATCCGCGAGCCCCGGGTGACCGCGCGCGTCTCGGCCGTGGCGAAGGTCCCCGAGGTCCGTCGGAGGATCACCCTGCTGTTCCGGAGGATCATCGGCGAGACGCGTCGGGAGGGCATCATCGTCGAGGGCCGCGATATCACGACGGTCGTCGCACCGACCGCTCCGGTCCGGATCCTGCTGACGGCGAGCGAAGAGGCTAGAATGGCCAGGCGTTCGCGCGAGGTCACCACGGAATCTGCCGAGGCGACGGGTCAGGCGCTGCGGTCGAGGGACCGCGCCGACTCGCAGGTGGTCGACTTCATGAACGCCGCAGAAGGAGTCACTCTTCTCGACTCCACTCATCTCGACTTCGAGCAGACCGTCGACGCGGTCGTCGCCGAGGTCCGAACTTCGAGAGCAAGGGCCGGTCATGGCACAGGACACGCACGTCGGTGACGACGAGCTGAACTTCGGAGACGACGACCTCGTCGAGCGCCTCGGCGACCTCGACGAGCAGCTCGCCTCCTCACGCGCGCAGGCGCTCCGCAGCGGACTCGAGGACTACGACCTCGACGAGGAGGACCTCGACCTCCTCGAGTTCGCCGGGGAGGACTCGGACGAGGTCCGCTACCTCCCCGCCCTCCCGGTCGTGGCGATCGTGGGCCGCCCCAACGTCGGCAAGTCCGCGCTGGTGAACCGCATCCTCGGCCGCCGCGAGGCCGTCGTCGAGGACACCCCGGGCGTCACGCGCGACCGCGTGTCCTACAAGGCGGAGTGGATCGACCGGGCGTTCACCATCGTCGACACCGGCGGCTGGGAGCCTGACGCCCGCGGCATCGACGCCTCCGTCGCCATGCAGGCCGAGATCGCCATCGACCTCGCCGACGCCGTCATCTTCGTCGTCGACGCGAACGTCGGCGCGACCGCGACCGACGAGCACGTCGTGAAGCTGCTGCGCAAGACGAAGAAGCCGGTCTTCCTCGCCGCCAACAAGGTGGACGACGCCCGCCAGGAGCCGAACGCCGCCTCGCTGTGGTCGCTCGGCCTGGGCGAGCCCCGCCCCGTCTCGGCCGTCCACGGCCGCGGCGTCGCCGACCTGCTCGACGCGGTGCTCGAGAAGCTGCCTCTGGAGTCGGCCGTCGCCAAGCGCGAGGTCGGCGGACCGCGCCGCGTCGCGATCCTCGGCCGCCCGAACGTCGGCAAGTCCAGCCTGCTCAACAAGGCCGCGGGGGAGGAGCGGGTCGTCGTCAACGAGCTCGCCGGCACCACGCGCGACCCGGTCGACGAGCAGGTCGAGATCGCCGGCAAGGTCTGGCGCTTCGTCGACACCGCGGGCATCCGCCGCCGCGTGCACCTCCAGCAGGGCGCCGACTTCTACGCGTCGCTGCGCACCTCGACGGCGCTCGAGAAGGCCGAGGTCGCCGTCGTCGTCCTCGACGTCTCGCAGCCGATCTCGGAGCAGGACGTCCGCATCATCGACCTGGTGCTGGAGTCGGGCCGGGCGCTCGTGCTCGCCTTCAACAAGTGGGACCTCCTCGACGACGAGCGCCGCCGCTACCTCGAGCGCGAGATCGAGACCGACCTCGCCCACGTGGCGTGGGCGCCCCGCGTCAACATCTCGGCCCGCACCGGCCGCCACCTCGAGAAGCTCGTGCCGGCGCTCGAGCTCGCCCTCGAGTCGTGGGACACGCGCATCCCGACGGGCAAGTTCAACGCGTTCCTCGCCGAGCTCACCGCGGCGCACCCGCACCCCCTCCGCGGAGGCAAGCAGCCCCGCGTGCTCTTCGGCACGCAGGCCTCGTCGCGCCCGCCGACATTCGTCCTCTTCACGACCGGGTTCCTCGACCCGGGCTACCGCCGCTACATCGCGCGCCGCCTGCGCGAGATCTACGGCTTCCAGGGGTCGCCGGTGAACGTCAACATGCGCGTCCGCGAGAAGCGCGCGCGCTGAGCGCAGCCGTACCGTGTCCGGCCCGTGGGAGCTCCTCCCGCGGGCCGTCCGCGTCTCCGGGAGGAGCGGTCGTCGAGTCGAGGGGGCGGATGCCGCTCCGATGCGGCCCGATCGAGCAGGTCGGCCTCCTCGCGAGCGGGAGCGACGGGCGGCGCGGCGCTGCCGCCTACACGGCGGCCTCCCTCGAACCGGGCGGTCGTCTTTCCGAGCGGGCGTCGGCAGGGCCGGGAGGCCGGTCAGTCGCCGGTGGCGAAGGGCCACCACGGCGGCAGGAGCCGTCGGTAGGCGGCGAGGTAGCTGCCGGGATCGCGGGGCGCGGGCAGGCGGAGCCACTGCTCCATCAGGCCGACGGAGCCCGCCGCGAGGAACGAGGCGGTCGCGTCCTCGAGGAACCCGAGCGGTGCGTCCGCGGCCGGGACGTCGAGGATCCCCGTGTCGAGCGTCGCGGAGACGGCGGTGCGGAAGTGCCCCGCGAGCATCGCGCGGAGACCCGAGTCCCCGCCGGGGGCGTCGAAGGCGCGGAGGTAGAGGTCGCGGTGGCCGTCCAGGTGGCCGAGGACGCGGGAGGTGCCCTCGCGGATGCTCGCGTCGGTCGCGGCGCCGCTCCGGAGCTGCTGGAGGTAGCCCTCGCGGATCGCATCGAGCTCGTCCCGCAGCGCGGCGCAGAGCAGTTCTGCGGCGGAGGAGGCGTGGGCGTAGAAGGTGGAGCGGTTCACGCCGGCGAGATCCGTGATCTCGGAGACGGTGAGGGTGGCGACGTCGCGGCCGGTCGCGAGTTCGATGATGGCCCGGTGCAGGGCCACCTGTGATCGCTTCTGCCGCGCATCCACTGCTGACGCCTCCCGAGCTGCCGACGGCGCGTCGACCCGTGCCGACGCGTTCCGCGCAGCGAGTCTACGGGGCCCGCTCGTTTTCACTTCCGGCGTCGGCATCCGCTAAGGTAGTCGAGTTGCCCGGGCCTCGGCCCGGTCTGCCACGGGCTGTGGCGCAGCTTGGTAGCGCACTTGACTGGGGGTCAAGGGGTCGCAGGTTCAAATCCTGTCAGCCCGACGGAAAGCCCTGATGAGACCACTGGTCGTCGTCAGGGCTTCCGTCGTTTCCGGGCCTCGTCGTGAGGCTGCGGGCCACTCACCGGAGCGCTGCGGCGACCTCGGCGAAGGCCTCGCGACGTCGGGCGGAGCGCGCCTCCCGCTCGGCGGGATCCCGTGCCCAGAGCGCCTGTCGCGACGGGTGGAAGGTGCGGATCACCGTGAGGCCGCGCTCGCGCTCGATCGCCGGGTGCCGCCTGAGGAGGCGCCGCCAGCCGTGATCGGCGTCGCCGCCCTGCAGGAGGACCACCTCGACGTCGGGGGCGAGCGCGAGCAGATGCAGGACGGTCTCGACGCCGGCGTCGAGCTGCTCGGCGTTCGGTGCCTGGTTGATGTACCAGGGGTAGGCGTTCCACGGCAGCAGGTCGGCGGGGGCGAGGCCCACCTCGTCCATCAGCCCGGCCATGAGCTCCGCCGTCGGTCGTCGTTCTCGGTGCAGAGGAAGCCGCTTCCGACGCCGTCCTGGGTGGCGGGGCCGGGATCGCGGAGGACGCTGACGACGCGCGCCTCCACTCCGCCGTGCAGGGGAGCGACGTAGGGCAGCCAGCCGCGTCCGTAGGGGTTCCGCAGCTCGTCGATCCAGCGGTTCACGGGAGCCACGTGCGGTGAGTAGCGCTGCTCCCACTGGGCGCGGCGGAAGGAGAGGTCGGCCATGGAGCGGGGCATGTCCGCACCCTAGAGGGTCACCGGGGCGGCGCGGCACCCTTCCTGGTCGTCGGCCGTGCCGACGGCGTCCGGACTGAGAAGCCGGAGCGGCATGCACGGCGTCTCCCCGACCGCCCGCAAGGGCGGCGGCAGGCCGGCTCCCTAGCGTCGGTGGACGTCACCCACTCCGCTCCGCTCGCCCGCTGGTGGCGCGAACCCTGGTGGGCGCGGCTCACCCTCCTCGCGATCCTGTGCGGATCGACGGTCCTCACCGGCTGGAATCTCGCCCGGGGCGGAGACGCCGTCTTCTACGAGGCGGCGGCACGGTCGATGTCGGAGTCGTGGCACGCGCTGGAGTTCGGAGCCTTCGATCCCGCGGCCACGGTGACGCTGGACAAGCTGGCGGGGTTCGCGGTGCCGCAGGCGCTGAGCATCCGGCTGTTCGGCATGTCGACGTCGTCGATCGCGCTGCCGCAGCTGATCGAGGGGCTGATCACGGTCGCGGCGTGCTCGGTCGTCGGGCTCCGGTGGGGCGGCCGGGGGCTCGGGCTGGTCGCGGCGGCAGCGGCGGCGAGCACGCCGATCTTCGTGTCGATGTTCGGGCACCCGATGGAGGACGGGCTGCTCACGGCGGCACTCGCCGTGGCGCTGGTGTGGTGGCAGCGCGCGGTGCTGACCGGGCGGTGGTGGCCGCTCCTGATGACCGGGCTGTCCATCGGGATCGGCTTCCAGGCGAAGATGATGCAGGCCTGGTTCGTCCTGCCGGCGCTCGTGGTGGCGACTCTCGTCGGGGTGCACGGGTGGCGCCGAGCCCTCGCCTGGGCGGGCGGGCTCCTGGCCGTCGCGGTGGGCGCCTCCGTGGCGTGGACGGTCGCGATCCAGGCGGTGCCTGCGGGCGGCCGGCCCTACATCGACGGGTCGACGGGGAACGACGTGTTCGCGATGGTGTTCGGATTCAACGGGCTCGACCGGCTGATCTCGGGCGCGGTGCCCGGCGCCGTCGTCGCGTCCGCCCACGTCGCGGCGATGGGCGGAGCGGCGGGATCGTCGCCGGTGAAGCTTCTGCTCGCGCAGTACGCGACCCAGGTGGGCTGGCTGTACCCCGCGGCGCTCGCGGGGCTGATCCTGGGGGCGGTGCGCTGGCGGCCGCGGCGGGGGAGCACCCGCGGTCCGTTCGCCCTCCTGGTCCTGACCGCGGTGTGGCTGGCGACGGCGGCGGCGGTGCTCTCGGTGGCGACGGTGCCGCACACCGCCTACGTCGCGGCGATCGGAGTGCAGCTGGCGCTCCTCGCGGCGCTGGGCTGGGCGGAAGCGGTGCGGCTGCTCGCGTCGACCCGGGTCGTCGCGCGGCTGGTGCTGCCGCTCCTCCTCGTCGCGCAGACGGCGTGGAGCGCGGTGCTCGCCGTGGGCGGGCAGCTGCCCGCGGTGCTGGGCCTGCCGTTCGCGGCGCTCGCCGGAGCAGGGCTCGTCGTGGTCGCGGTGGTGGCGCGGCGACGGAGGGGCGGTGCGGTGGAGCGAGCGGTCGGGAGCCGGAGGGAAGCGGCCCGCCGTCGTCCCGTCGTGCTCGCGGCAGCGGTCGTGATCCTGGCCGGTCCGGTCGCGTTCAGCCTGCAGGTGCTCGACGCGTCCCTCGACGGGTCGGGCGGCGACGCGCTCGTCGGCCTGCGCTTCCCGCAGCGGGCCGAGACCTCGGCTCCGTTCGCGGTCTCATCGCCGGACGCGGTCGGCGGGCACGACTCGATGACCGCCGACGAGACCGGCCTGGTCGCCGCCGCTCGTGCCGCCGGCGGCGGGGTGGACGGCGCGCCCCTGTTCCTCACCGACTCCTGGGCGATCTCGGCGCCGATCATCACGGCGACCGGCGCGAGCGTGCTCACCGACGGCGGCTACTCCGGCCAGGCGCGGGTCTTCACCGAGCAGGACGTCACCCGGATGATCGCGGCAGGACGCGCGCCTCTGCTGGTGCTGAAGAACTCGGCGCCACCGACCGAGTCGGTGCGGAAGGCCGTGGTGGCGGACGGGTGCACCGAGCTGCAGGAGTGGGGGCCGGCGGCGACGGCGTCGGGGGAGCACGCCTCCGCGGTCACCGGGTTCTCCTTGTGGAGGTGCGGACCGGTGCCGCAGAGCTCGGCGGGCGGGGTGGCGGCTGTCGGCCGGTGATGGCGTCGGGCGATTCTCGCGTCGATGCGATCGCGACCCCGGCGGAACGGCGAGGAGCGGCTGCCGCCTGCCGCTCGGAGGATCGAGCCGGGCCGAGGAGGTCGGGTCCGCGAGCGGGAGGGCCCCTGGCGCCCCGTCCGCGCGATGCCGGCCCGCCGCCTATCCTTGAGGGCGATGTCGAACTCCCGCGCCGAGGCCGCCTACCTGCGCTCCCTCGGCGCCTTCCGGACGCCGACCCTCGATCTCCTCCACGGCCGCTACGCGCCGTTCGTCGTCGCCGCCCTGTCGCTCGTGTTCACCGTCGACCGGCAGGCCGTGGCGGTCGCCGACGCGCACGCCGAGGTGGGGGAGCTGCTCGAGGAGCTGCGCTCGGCCGGGTACGACGAGGGCGAGCGCGCGCTGCCGAGCGGCACGGCGCGCGAGGTGTGCCGCTACTGGGTCCGCGTCGGCTGGCTCGTGCCGCAGATCGAGGGCGAGGCCGAGGTCTACCGGCTGAGCGCCCACGCCGTGAGCGCCCTCGAGATCACCGGGCGCACCGGAGGTGGACGCACGCGCGTCTCGAACTCGCGGGTGCGCACCCTGCTGGAGGCGGTCGAGCGGCTGGCCGCGGACGTCGATCCCGACCCGGAGGCCCGCCTCTCGCGGCTCCGCGAGGAGCGGGCGCGCCTGGACGCCGAGATCGCAACACTCGAGGAGGGCGCCGGTCTCGAGCCGGCCGACGACGAGCATCTCCTGGAGGAGGCCGAGAACGTGGTGCACCTCGCCCGCGAGCTGCCGGCCGACTTCGCGCGGGTGGCGGAGTCGATCAAGGCGATGCAGCGCGACGTGGTCGCGGACCTGCGCCGCGACGTCCGCCCGACCGGCGAGGTGCTGCGGGAGTACCTCGAGCGAGGTCAGCACGTGATGCAGGCCACCAGCGAGGGCCGGGCGTTCGCCGGAGCCCTCCGCCTCCTGGGCGACCCCGAGCGGATCGACGCGCTCGCCGATCAGCTGCACACCGTGCTCGTGCAGCCGTTCTCCCGCCTGATGGACCCCGCCCAGCGCGCGGAGCTGGCCGCGATCGGCCGCCGGGTGGAGCTGGGCGTGCAGGAGGTCCTGACCGCGCAGCGCCGCGCGTCCCACGTCATCACGGGCCAGGTCCGCACCCACGACCCGGCTCGCGACCGCCAGGTGGACGAGCTGCTGCGCGACGTGATGGCGGGGCTCCAGGAGTGGACGGGCGGGATCTCGCCGGACGCGCCGGTCACGCCGCTGCGGCACCTGCCCGTCGCCGGGATCGGCCACCTGCGCCAGACCCTGGGAGACGTGCGTCCGGCCGGCGGGCCGGCGCCCCTGGCCGGAGACGACGGCGACGCCGAGTTCGTCGGCGATGACAGCCGGGCCTGGGGCGGTCCCCGCTACGCGGAGCTGGAGGCCTACGTGGCGGAGCTCGGCGACGAGTTCGATCTGGCGGACGCGTTCAGCGCGGCTCCGGAGGACACTCGACGGCCCGTCGACCTGCTCGGGCTGCTCGAGATCGCGCACCGGACGGGCCTCGTCGACCGCGAGGGCTACTCCGTCGTGAGCACGCGCCGACCCGACGGGACCGTGCGCCGCTTCGCCTTCGGATCCGTGACCGCCCGCACCGAGGAGGAGACCGACGATGAGTGACACCCTGGCGACCGACGGGCCCGCCGCCGATCCGTTCATCGCGCCCGTGTCGATGGAGGAGGACCCCGACGAGCTCTTCCCCGGCGACCGCGGCGTCCTCGACACCGAGGTGCGCCGGGTGCTCGTGCACGTGCTGCAGCGCCGCTTCCTCCTCGCCGACCGCCACCGCGAGCAGTGGGCCGTGCTCCAGGAGCACCGGCAGCTGATCGAGTCGCGGCTGAACGACCTGTTCGTGCGGCTCGTCGTCGACCACGAGCGCGGGGTCGCCTACAAGCAGCAGGTGCGCTCCGACGAGGTGGAGATGCCGGTGCTGTTGCGCGACCTCCCCTACACCCGCGCCGAGACGCTGGTGCTGGTGCACCTGCGCACGGTCCATCAGCGGGAGTCGGCGGCCGGCGAGGCGTCGGCGCGCGTGGACGTCGAGGAGGTCGAGCAGACGGTGCTCAGCTACTTCGCCGACGCCGAGCGCGACACCGCCCGCCGGCAGCGCATGGTCCGCAAGGCGCTGGAGCGGCTCGGGCGCGACGGCATCGTCGACGAGGAGTCCGCAGGGCGGTACCGGATCAGCCCGATCGTGGAGATCGTGCTGAGCGCGCCGAAGCTGCGGGAGCTGAGCGACTGGCTGCGCGGGCGGGCGGGCGAAGACGCTTCCTCGGTGGTCGCAGAAGCGGCGCTCGCCGAGGAGCCCGGCTCGGACGATCCGGAGCAGGCGGACGACGACGCGCTCGAGGACGACGGCCTCGACGAGGACGCGGACCCGCCCACGGACGGCGTCCTGCCCGGAGCCGATGTCGCGGACGACGAGCCGGCCGACGACGAGCCGCTGGACGACGAGCCGACCGACGACGACACCCCCGACCCCGAGGACGACCCCCGATGACGATGCTCGACACCCTCTTCGGCCTGATCCCCGCCGCCTCCCGCGGTCAGCAGTGGCTCGCCGAGGACCTGCAGCTGGTCAACTGGGGCGGCTACGACGGCGCGCACCGGGTCCGCTTCTCGCCGGGCGCCACGCTCCTCTGCGGCGGCTCCGGCTCCGGCAAGTCCACGCTGATGGACGCCTACATCGCCCTGATGATGCCGCACACCACGCCGTTCAACGGCGCCTCGAACGGCGGAGTGACGGGCCGTCCGCGCGGCGAGGACCAGCGCAACATCCTCTCCTACGCGCGCGGCAAGCTCGACGAGTCGCGCACGGACGAGGGCACGACCATGCGCGTCCTGCGCGGCGACGGAGTCGACACCTGGACCGCCGTCGCGATGACCTGGGTCGACCACGACGGCTCGCGCTTCAGCGCGGTCCGCGCCTGGTACGTCCCGGCCGGCTCCCGGGTGCTCGAGGAGACCGTGCGGATCCGCGCGAGCGCCGAGGGCCCGGTCGACCTGGCCGCGCTCGACCGGGCGGCGGCGCACCGCTTCTCCGACGCGTCGCTGCGCGCGGCGGGCCTGGATCCGCTCGGCACCGATCGCGAGTTCTCGGCGCGTCTGCACGCGGTGCTCGGCATCGGAGCGGCGGGAGCCGGATCGAAGGCGATGAGCCTGCTCGCCCGCATCCAGGCCGGTCAGCAGATCACGACCGTCGACGACCTCTACAAGCGGCTCGTGCTCGAGGAGCCCGAGACCCTGGCCTCCGCCGACGCGGTCGTCGCCCACTTCGACGAGCTCGAGAGCACCCGGCAGCGGATGCTCACCGCGCGCCAGCAGGTCGCGGCACTCGAGCCGTTGCGGGGCCTGCGCCTGCGCATCGCCGCGTCCGCGGAGCGCGTGCGCCTCATCGACGCGCTCGGGGAGTTCGATGCCCCGGTGTCGCCGGCGGCCCTGTGGCGCGCTGAGCAGCGCCTCGGCCTGCTGCGCGACGTCGAGGTCGAGCTGCGCGAGCGCACCCGCGCCGTCGACGCCGTGCTCCGCGAGAAGCGGGCCCTCGCCGAGGCGGCGGAGTCGGAGCGGGACGGGCTCGCCGAGGTGCTGCGGGCCTCCGGCGGCGACCGCCTCGAGACGGCCCAGCGCGAGCTCCGCGAGGTGGAGCGGCGGCTGGGCGCGGCGCGCGAGAACCGCGCCCGGCTCGAGGAGGACCTGCGCGCTCTCGGCGAGCCGGAGACCACCCGCGAGCGGTTCGAGGCGGTGCTCGCCCGGGCGGCGAGCGCGGCCGACGCCAAGCGCAGCACCCGTGCGGCCTGGTCGGACGCGGTCGCCGAGCGGAAGGCCGCGGCGCGCGATCTCGCCGAGCTCGAGGCGGAGCAGCGCTCGGCCTCGGACCGTCGGGACAGCATCCCCCGGCCTCTGCACGAGGCGCGCGAGCGGATCGCGGAGGCAGCCGGCCTCACCGCCGACGACCTGCCCTTCGTCGGCGAGCTGGTCGAGGTGCGTGCCGAGTTCGAGCCCTGGCGCGAGGCGTTCACGCTCGCCCTCGGCGGCTTCGCGACGACGCTGATGATCGACTCCGCCCACCTCGACCGCTTCCGCCGCGCCATCGACTCCCTCCGGCTCCCGGTCCGGCTCCGCTACGAGGGCGTGGAGACCGGGCTCGAGGAGGTGCGGGGCCTCGACCCGCAGACGCTGCCCGGGCGCCTCGACTACCGAGCCACCGCCTTCACCGGCTGGCTGCAGGACCGGCTCGAGGACCGCTTCGGCTACGTGTGCGTCGACAGCGCTGCGGAGCTCGGACGCCACCGGCTCGCCCTGACCCTCACCGGTCAGCTCTCGCAGGGGCAGCGCGGTACGCACGGCGGCCACGGCGCCGCGAACGTCCTCGGCTTCTCCAACTCCCGTCGACTCCGCGAGCTGAACGCCCTGGTCGAGGCGGCCCGGGCCCGCAGCGCGGCGGCCGTCTCGGCGGCGTCGGCGGCGGAGGAGGCCCTCGATGCGCTCGACGACCGGATGACGCGCCACGCCCGCCTCGCGCTGGTGAGCTGGGAGACGGTCGACGTCGAGTCGCTGCTCGCCGAGCAGGAGCGCTGGGAGGCGGTCGGCGCCGAGGCGGCGGAGGCGAACCCCGAGCTCGCCGGCCTGCAGGAGCGGATCGACGGGCTGCGCGGCCGCCTCGAGCGCCTCCGCCAGGAGATCGCGCGCGCCGGTGTGGAACGCGAGCGGATCGAGGCGGAGTGGGCCGTCGTGGTCGACGACGTCGACGCGAGCCAGGCGGTTCTCGATGCGGCGGAGCGCGCAGGACGCGAGCTCGACGACGACCAGCGCGCCTTCCTGGACGCCCGGTTCACGCTGACCGAGGCCGCGGCGTCCGGCAGCGTCTCGGACGTCCTGGTCCGCTTCGACGCAGCGCTCGCCACGGCGGCGCAGCGACTGGCGGAGGACCGCCGCTCCGCGGCCGAGTCGCACGAGCAGCAGCGCGAGAGCGCCGGCCGGATCATGACCGGCTTCCTCGACCGCTGGCCGAACCCCAACCTGCTCGCGGACCCCGAGGCGTCCGCGGGCGACTTCGAGCGGCTGCTCGACGCCCTCGAGACCAGCGGCCTGCACCGGCTCGAGACCGAGTGGCGCGACAGCCTGCTCACGCTCTCCGGCAACGACCTCACGAGCTTCGACTCCACGCTCGGCCGCTCGCTGCGGGAGATCCGCGAGCGGATCGAGCCGATCAACGTGATCATGCAGGATCTGCCGTTCTACGACGACGGCCACCGCCTGCAGATCACGACGCGCGAGAACCAGTCGGAGGTGCGCCGTCGCTTCCGCCGCGAGCTCCGCGAGGTGCGCGCGCAGATCCAGGCCGTGTCCGCGGAGGAGGAGCGCGAGCAGGTCTACCGGCGGATGTCCCGGCTCATCCAGCGGCTGCGGCGCACCGCGCCCGACTTCGGCGACCTCGTCGACGTCCGCAACCACGTCCGGGTCAGCGCCGAGCGCGTGGACGCCGTCACCCGAGCGCATGTGGCGCTGTACGACCACATCGGCGAGAAGTCCGGCGGGGAGTCGCAGGAGCTGATCGCCTTCATCGTCGGAGCGGCGCTGCGCTACCAGCTCGGCGACGCGGGAGCCGACCGCCCCCGGTACGCCCCGGTCTTCATGGACGAGGCGCTGATCAAGGCCGACGCCCACTTCACCAAGCGGGCGATCGGTGCGTGGCGCGGTCTCGGCTTCCAGCTCGTGATCGGCGCCCCGAACGACAAGTACAGCGCGATCGAGCCGCACGTCGAGGTGGAGTACGACATCCTCAAGGACACGCGCGGACGCTCCTGGGCCAGGCCGAAGGTGGGCCTGGCCCCCTAGGGCTTCGTGCCGATCTTCGCGTGGCTGCGCGAGTAGGCGAAGTAGATCGCGAAGCCCACGGCCAGCCAGATCAGGAAGCGCAGCCAGGTCTCGATCGAGAGGTTGAGCATCAGGTAGGTGCAGATCAGGGCGGAGAGCAGCGGGAGCCACGGGTTCAGCGGGACCCGGAAGCCGCGCTTCAGGTCGGGCCGCTTGCGGCGCAGCACCACGACGCCGACCGAGACCAGCACGAACGCCGAGAGCGTTCCGATGTTGACCATCTCCTCGAGCACGCCGATCGGGGTGAGCCCGGCGAGCAGCGCGACGACGATGGTCACGACCACGGAGGTGAACCACGGCGTGCGCAGGCGCGGGTGGACGGTGGCCAGGCGCCGGGGGAGGAGCCCGTCGCGCGCCATCGCGAAGATGATGCGCGTCGCTCCGATCAGCAGCGTCAGCACGACGGTGGTCAGACCGGCGACGGCGCCGGCCGAGATGACCGTCGCCATCCAGGTCTGCCCGTGGTAGGCGAACGCATTGGCGAGCGCGGCCGACGGGTCGAGCTCGCGGTAGGGGACCATGCCGGTCACGACGAGGGCGACGGCGCAGTAGAGGACCGTGCAGATGATCAGCGAGGCGATGATGCCGATGGGCAGGTCGCGCTGGGGGCGGCGGGTCTCCTCCGCGGTCGTCGCGACGACGTCGAACCCGATGTAGGCGAAGAACACCAGGGAGGCGCCGGCGATGATGCCGCCGACGCCGAACGTGGCCGGCTCGATGCCCGAGAGGAACTGGAGCAGCGGCTGGGTCAGACCGGACGCGGACTGCGAGGGCTCGGCGGCGGGGACGAACGGGGTGTAGTTGGCGGTGTTCACGAACTGCAGGCCCGCGATGATGACGAACAGGACGATGAACAGCTTGATCGCGACGAGCACCAGGTTGACGCGCAGCGATTCCTTGATCCCGAAGGTCATCAGCGCGCCGAGCACGAGGACGAGCAGGATCGCCGGCACGTCGACCACGCCGCCGTAGGTGAGCGCCGGCGGGAGGGTCACTCCCAGCTGCTGCAGCAGCGACCCGAGGTACGCGCTCCACCCCTGCGCGACCACGCTCGCTCCGAGGAACAGCTCGAGGATCAGGTCCCAGCCGATGATCCAGGCGAAGAGCTCGCCGAGGGAGGCGTAGGAGAAGGTGTAGGCGGAGCCCGACACCGGGACCGTGGAGGCGAACTCGGCGTAGCACATGGCCGCGAGGGCGCAGGCGAAGGCGGCGACGACGAAGCTCAGGACGATCGCCGGTCCGGCGATGTCGTGGGCGGCGCGGCCGGTGAGGGTGAAGATGCCGGCGCCGATGACGACTCCGACGCCGAAGACCGTGAGATCGAGCGCGGTCAGCGACTTCTTGAGCTTGTACTCGGGCTCATCGGTGTCGGCGATCGACTGCTCGACGGACTTGGTGCGGAGGAGGCTCACGGTGGTTCTCTCTGTGGGCTGCGGGGTGGAGGCGCGAGGGCCACTGGGGAGGATAGCGGGGCGGGCGCCTCTGCCGCGCCGGGCGTCGCGCGAGTACGCTTCCCGGCCATGAGCAGGATCTTCTCCGTGGCGTTCGCCGACGTGCACCCCCTCTACGTGGCGAAGGCGGAGCGCAAGGGCCGGACGAGGGAGGAGGTCGACGAGGCGGTCCGCTGGCTCACCGGCTTCTCGGACGAGGAGCTGGCCCGGCACCTCGAGAGCAGGACGACCTTCGAGGAGTTCTTCGCGGCGGCGCGCCTGCCTCCGCAGGCCTCGGCGATCACGGGGATGATCTGCGGCGTGCGGGTCGAGACGATCGAGGATCCGCTGATGCAGCGCATCCGGTACCTCGACAAGCTGATCGACGAGATCGCGAAGGGACGGCCGATGGCGAAGGTGCTGCGGGCTCCCGCGGCCGGCTGAGCCGCCGGACCCGGGCGCTCCTCCACAGGCGCCGATCCGCTCCGGTTCTCCCCGGTCCGGGCCGGCGGGATCTCGCGCCGCCGGCGACGCGAGCAGGGTGTCGGACATGACATCCACACAGCGAACCCCTGCTCCTCCGTCCCGCCGCCGCGATCCCGAAGTCCTGCGGGCGAGCGCGATCCAGGACCTCCTGGCGGCCGTCCCCTCCATCATCGGCATCCGTCCGGAGGAGTCCGTCGTGGTGGTGCCGTTCCTCGGCACGCGCGCCGGGGGAGGCTTCCGGGTCCCGCTCCCGGAGACGCTGCGCGGGATGGAGGCGGAGGCGCTGGCGGGCGGCTGCGCGGCCATGATGGAGACGATGCCGCGGGCCACCGGTGTGCTGGTGGTGGTCTGCACCCGTGCGGGCTACGCCGAGGAGCGGGGGATCCCGCATCTCGACCTCGGCCACGCGGTGCTCCGGCGCCTGGAGCGCACGCGCCTGGACATCATCGCCGTGGCCTGCATCGCCGCCGACGGATGGGGGCGCTACACGGACGCCGAGGAGTGCCGCAGGCCACGTCCGCTCCTCGAGATCGAGCGGAGCGAGACCGGCGTCCTCGCCCGAGCGGTGGCCGACGAGCCACTGGACATCGACGCGCTCTCCGTGCTGCCGCCGGTCGCCGAGGAGGATCGCGCGCTCGTCGCGGAGGTGCTCCGCCGGCCGCCCCTGGTCGGCGACACGGAACGGCTCGTCGAGCGCTGGCTCAGCGGACCGCGGGACGTCCGCCGCGAAGGACTGATCGTGCGGACCCTGCAGTCGCCGCCCCTCCGCGACCGGGTGACCGTGCAGATCGCGCGGAGCCCGCAGGCAGGAGTGGGAGTGCCGCCCGGCGCGGTGGGCGACGCCCGCGCCGGAACGGACGACGACCACGACCTCGAGCTGTCGGCCCTGCTGCTCGGCAGCGGGCGTGCTCCGGAGCGCGGCCGTCTGGCGCGGGCGACCGGGCTCCTCGCCCGCGCCGCCGCGCTGGCGCCGGAGGAGGCGCGCTCCTCCGTGCTCACCGTTCTCGCGTGGTGCTGGTGGGCGAGGGGAGTCTCGAGCCTCGCGGGGCTCCACCTCGACGAGGCGCTGCGGCTCGACCCCGACGACTCGATGGCCCGGCTCTACGCCTCGCTGTTCGCGGCCCGCCCCCTGCCGGACTGGGTGCTCGCGGCCGCTGCCGAGGCCCTCGATGCCGCGAGCGCCTGAGGTCGGGCGCGGGCCGGTGCGCTCGCCCGGAGACGGATGCTCTTGCGCGGGGGAGGGGACGGCCCTAATGTGCAACCACATGGTTGTACGAATGGACGCCGACATCGACCTGCTCTTCCGGGCGCTGGCCGACAGCACCCGCCGCGACATCGTCGCCCGGGTGATGGTCGGCGAGCAGTCCGTCTCCGCACTCGCGGCGCGCTACGAGATGTCGTTCGCGGCGGTGCAGAAGCACGTGGCCGTCCTCGAGCGGGCGGCACTCGTCCGCAAGCGGAGGAGGGGGCGGGAGCAGCTGGTGCAGGGCGAGGTCGCCGCAGTGCGGCGGGCGTCGCGCCTGCTCGACGCCTACGAGCAGCTGTGGGCGGGGAGGATCGACCGCATGTCGGACCTCCTCGACGAGGAGTGACACCCGCGAGCCGACCGGCGCGCGGGATCTGCTGGAGGGAGAGGCGCGATGAGCGTGCTGCAGTCCGTGAAGGACATCGAGGAACTGACCCTGACCGTGACCGCCGAGTTCGACGCGGGGATCGAGCGCGTCTGGCTCCTCTGGACGGATCCGCGCCGCCTCGAGCGCTGGTGGGGGCCGCCGACCTGGCCGGCGACCTTCGAGCGGCACGAGCCGGTCGAGGGCGGACGGAGCGCCTACGTCATGACGGGACCGGACGGCGAGCAGGCGCGCGGCTGGTGGCGCGTGACCCGGGCGGAGGAGCCGACGCGGTTCGAGTTCGAGGACGGCTTCGCCGACGAGCGCGGCGACCCGGTCGACGCGCTGGGGATCACCCGGGCCACGGTCACCCTCGACGAGATCGAGCCGGGGCGCACGCGGATGGTCCTCAGCAGCCGTTTCGAGTCGGTCGAGCAGCTCGAGCAGATGGTCCAGATGGGCATGGAGGAGGGACTCCGCCAGGCGATGGGGCAGATCGACGCGATCCTGCTCGAGGACTGAGTCGGCGCCCATGGAGGTTCGGCGCTCGCCGCGCCGAGCCTCCGGGCGGAGGAGCCGTCCGCGCTACTGCTCGGGGTCGGTGAGGGCGGCGGCGTAGGCGCGGACGGAGCGCTGGTATCGGGGGAGCCCCGGAGCCAGCGCCTCCAGCGCGATCCGCAGGGCCTCGTCGACGCGCCCGGCGCTGTGCAGGGCGAGCGCGAGGAACACCTCCCGCGCGGAGCCCACCGCGGGGTGCGCGGCGGCGCCGGCGAGGAGGTCGATCGCCTCATCGGTGCGGCCGAGGTTCCGGAGTGTCGAGGCGTACTGGATCGTCAACCGCGCCCGCCGCTCGTCATCCAGGCCGGCTGCGAGGGCGCGCTCGTACTCGACCGCCGCCTCCGCCTCGTGTCCCGCGCTGTCGAGGGCGCCGCCCAGCTCGAAAGCGGCGATTCCGTCGTGTCCCGGGTAGCGGGCTGCGAGGACGCGCATCCGCTCGACGACGCCGTCCGGGTCGTCCTGAGCGTCTAGTCGCTCGACCGCCGCGAGCCAGAGGGCGAGCGCGTCGGTCTCGGGGCGGTCGGGGTCGGAGGCGCGTGTCTCGGTCACGCCTCCGACGCTACCGCGCCCGCACAGTGCGGCGGAGCGGGGCTACGAGGCGGTCGAGTCGGCGCCGTCGTCGTCCGACCCGCCGTCGTCGGAGCCGGAGGTGCCCGCTCCGACCGGCGCGGCGCGTCGCCCGGCCTCGATCAGGGCGGTCGACGCAGCCGCTCCGCCGATCAGGGCGAACAGCGCCCAGCCGGCTCCCCACTTGCGCTTGCCGATCAGGGCGTCGAACGAGAGCGCGCCGGGGCCGTCCGCGACGATCGCGGCCGTCGCCGCGACGAGGACGGCGTTGTACTCCCACCCGCCGCCCGCGTTCCACAGGCCGTTGCTCCAGTGCACCTTGCGCACGGCGGTGACCATCGTGGCGACGAGTCCGGCGGCGGCGAGCGGAGTCGCGGCGCCGAGGGCGAGAGCGGCGCCTCCGGCCGTCTCGGTCACCGCTGCGGCGACGGCGTTGCGCCGGGCCGGGTGCATCTCCAGGCTCGACATCATCTGCTCGGTGCCGTCGAGGCCGGGGCCGTCGAACGAGCCCCGCAGCTTCTGCAGACCGTGTCCGACGAAGAGCCCGCCGACGGCGAGACGGAGAACGAGTGAGCCGACCTTCATGGTGACCTCCGGGGTGGGGTGGGGACGTGTAGTGCGAGGGTCCCGGCTGCGCCGCGCCCGGTCAAGGGGTCGCGCCCGGTGAGCGGGCCGCGCGGGAGGTGTGCGCGCTCGGCGAGGGCTCAGAGCAGCGTGTAGGCGGACGCGTCCATCATCACGGTGCCGTCGGTGCACACCTGGAGCTCGGCGGGGGCGCGGACCGCGCCGTCCGGGGCGTCGAGGACCTCGGCGACGAGGAACGCGGAGGTCCCGACCGCGCAGCCGTAGGCGCCGGGGGAGTGCCAGGCGACCCGGACGTCCGCCCGGGCGCCCGGGACGAGGATCACGGGAGCGTCGGGGTTCGGGCCGGACGCGTCGGCGACCGCGCTGATCCGGTTCCCGTCGGCGTCGGTCGCGTAGACGCCGGGGATTCCCGCGAGAGCGCAGTCGGAGGAGGAGGTGCTGGTGAGCACGAGGTCGAAGGCGCTGTTCCCGGCACCCGACGCGTCGGGGTCGGGGCGGTACTCCATCGTCAGGTCGGAGCCCGTGCAGCGCGCCGCCGCCGGATCCGCGGCGGGAGAACCGGTCGACGAGGGCTCGGGGGTCGCCGTGACCGTCACGGTCACGGTGGGAGTCGGCGTCGGAGCGGGAGTCGGCGAAGACGTCGGGGTCGCGGTCGCGGTCGGCGTCGGGAGCGGCGTCCGCGCGGACGGGGCTCCGCCGCTGCCCGCGCAGCCGGAGAGGACGAGGACGAGTGCTGCTGCTGCCAGCGCGGAGGCGCCGGTCCGGTGCGAGAACGTGCTCATGTCCGCAGTCTGCCACCGCCCGGACCGAACGGCCCCGTGGATGCGCGAGCATGCTCGGAGATCCCGGACGGGGAGGCGGAGGACGGATGCGGCGGGCGTCCGGAGGTGCCCCTCCCCGCGCCCGCCGTACCGGGGTCGGCGCTAGACGCGGACGACCATCTTCCCGGTGTTGCCGCCGCGCATCATCGAGAGGAACGCGTCCACGGCGTGGTCGATGCCGTCGACGACGGTCTCGTCGTAGGCGATCTCTCCGTCGGCGAACCAGCCGGCCATCAGCCGGTTGAACTCCGGCGCGTGGTCGAGGTAGCCGGACAGCGTGAATCCGCGCAGCGTGAGACCGCGGGTGATGATGTTCGCCATGTTGTCGGGGCCGGGCGTCTTCTCGGTGCTGTTGTAGCCGGCGATCGCTCCGCAGAGCGCCGCGCGGCCGCCGTCGCGGAAGGCGTCGAGGGCCGCTTCGAGGTGGTCGCCGCCGACGTTGTCGAAGTACACGTCGATCCCGTCGGGCGCGGCCTCGGCCAGCTGCTCGCGGACCGGGCCGGAGTGGTAGTCGAAGGCGGCGTCGTAGCCGTACTTCTCGGTCAGCAGGGCGACCTTCTCAGCCGAGCCCGCGGATCCGACGACCCGCTCGGCTCCGAGGAGGCGCGCGATCTGACCGGCGGCCGAGCCGACGGCTCCCGCGGCGCCCGAGACGAAGACGGTGTCGCCCTCCTTCATGCCCGCGATGGCGGTGAGCCCGACGTACGCGGTGAGTCCGGTCATCCCGAGGATGCCGAGGCGGAGCGAGAGCGGCACTCCGGGGATCTCGGGGACGACGCGGAACTGCGACGACTCGGCCTGCACGACGTCGCGCCAGCCGAGCTGGTGCAGGACCGCGCTGCCGACGGGGAACGCGGGGTCGTCGGAGACGGTCACCCGGCCGACGGCACCGCCGGTCATGGTCTCGCCGAGGGCGAAGGGCGGGGTGTAGCTCTTCACGTCGTTCATGCGGCCGCGCATGTAGGGGTCGACCGAGAGGAAGGCGTTCTCGACGCGGATCTCGCCCGCGGCCGGGTCGCCGTACTCGACGGTCGCGGTCCGGAAGTCCTCGGGGACGGGCCAGCCGTCGGGGCGGCGGACGAGCTGGATCTGGGTGCTGGTGACGGTGCTCATAGGACCTTTCGTGGTGGTGGAGCGGAGGGGATCAGAGTGAGAGGCCGACGGCGAGCGCGACCACCGCGAGCAGACCCGGGGTCATCTGGGTCAGCGCGGCGCGGCGCTTGGTCGGAGCGGAGAGGAGCAGGACGAGTGCTGCGGCGACCATCGATCCGGCGCCGGCGAAGACGAGGGCCGCGCCGACGGCGGTGGCGCCGATCGCGACGGCGACGATGCCCGCCACGGTGACGACGGCGAGGAAGAGGTTGTAGAAGCCCTGGTTGTAGGCCATCTCCTTCGTCGCCTCCGCCTCGCCGGCGGTCGTGCCGAACGTCGATCGGGCGCGCGAGGTCGTCCAGAGGACCGACTCGAGCACGAAGATGTAGACGTGCAGCGCCGCGGCGAGAGCGGCGAGCACCAGTCCGAGAACGATCACGGCGGGCCTCCAGGCGATGGTCGTGGTGCGGAGGGCTCCGCACCGATTGTGTAACGACCAGTCCACAATATACTGGAGCGAGCGGTCCGCGCCAGTGCGGCGCCGCAGCTGTCACCCCTCAGGAGGAGCACCGTGGGTCGCACGCAGGGCTTCGACACCGAGCAGGTCGTCCGCGCCGCCCGCGCCGTCTTCTGGGAGAGCGGCTTCGAGGAGGCGTCCCTCCCGGACCTGGAGTCCGCGACCGGACTGCGCCGCTCCAGCCTCTACCACGCCTTCGGCAGCAAGCGCGGGCTCTTCGACGCTGCCGTGCAGAGCTACCTCGACGAGGTGGTGCGGCCCCGGCTCGCCCCGCTCGTCGATCCGGGAGGGGCGTCGCCGACGGCGCTCGAGGAGTACTTCACCGGGCTGCGGGCGGCGCTCGCCGACTCCCGCACGCTCTCCGCGAGGAGCGGCTGCCTGCTGCTCAACGCCGCGGGCGCGCCGATCGCGCGCGACGACGCCGTGCGCGAGGTGATCGCCGACTACCGGGCCGAGCTGCTGGGCGCACTGCGCACCGGAGCGCTGGCCCGCTGGCCCGACGCGCAGGCGTGGGCGTCGGCTCAGGCGGACGTCCTCGTGTCGCTCCTGGTGGCCGCGCTCGTGCTGGCCCGCGTCGATCCGGCGCAGTCGCTCGCCACCGTGGACGCCGCGCTCGCGCTCGTCCGATCCTCCGCGCCCTGACGGCCGTCGCGACGAACGCCGGAGCACCGCTCTCGCGCCGGGCCCGCCCTCGCACCCGGCGCGCCGGGTCGGCCCGCACAGCACGACGCCCCCGTGCGCGTCGCGTCCCGGTGGGACGGATGCGCGCGGGGGCGTCGGAAGGGCGGGGTCAGTCGGTTCCGGCGTCGAACGCCGCACCCTCCGAGGCCAGGTCGGTGGCGCGTCCGAGCGCATCGGCCGCTGCGGACCCGCCGCCCTCGGTGATCGCGTCGGCCTCGCCGATCTCGAGCTCGCCGACGAGCTCGGCGGTCGGACCGCCGACGAGGCCGGCGGCCGCGTACTGCTCGAGCCGCGAGCGGGAGTCGGCGATGTCGAGGTTGCGCATCGTGAGCTGCCCGATGCGGTCCTCGGGGCCGAAGGCGGCGTCGCCGACCCGCTCCATCGAGAGCTTGTCGGGGTGGTAGCTCAGCGCGGGGCCGGTCGTGTCGAGGATCGTGTAGTCGTCGCCGCGGCGCAGGCGCAGGGTGACCTCCCCGGAGACGGCCGAGCCGACCCAGCGCTGGATGGACTCGCGCAGCATCAGCGACTGCGGGTCGAGCCAGCGGCCCTCGTACATCAGGCGGCCGAGACGGCGGCCCTCCGAGTGGTACTGGGCGACGGTGTCCTCGTTGTGGATCGCGTTCAGCAGGCGCTCGTAGGCGATGTGCAGCAGCGCCATGCCGGGGGCCTCGTAGATGCCGCGGCTCTTGGCCTCGATGATCCGGTTCTCGATCTGGTCCGAGACGCCGAGCCCGTGGCGTCCGCCGATCGCGTTCGCCTCGAGCACGAGCGCGACGGCGTCCGAGAACTCGACGCCGTTCAGCGCGATGGGGCGGCCGGCCTCGAAGCGCACCGAGACGACCTCGGAGGCGATCTCGACCTCGTCGCGCCACGACGCGACACCCATGATCGGCTCGACGAGCTCGAGGCCGCTGGAGAGCTCCTCGAGGCGCTTGGCCTCGTGTGTGGCGCCCCAGATGTTGGCGTCGGTCGAGTAGGCCTTCTCGGTGGCGTCGCGGTAGGGGAAGCCGCGGGCGACCAGCCACTCCGACATCTCGGTGCGGCCGCCGAGCTCGTTGACGAACTGCACGTCGAGCCAGGGCTTGTAGATGCGCAGGCGGGGGTTGGCGAGCAGGCCGTAGCGGTAGAACCGCTCGATGTCGTTGCCCTTGTAGGTCGAGCCGTCGCCCCAGATGTCGACGCCGTCCTCGCGCATGGCGCGGACGAGGAGGGTTCCGGTCACGGCGCGGCCGAGGGGGGTGGTGTTGAAGTAGGTCTTGCCGCCGGAGCGGATGTGGAAGGCGCCGCACTGCAGGGCGACGAGCCCCTCCTCGACCAGCGCGCTCTTCGCGTCGACGAGGCGCGAGATCTCGGCGCCGTACTGGGCCGCGCGGGACGGGACGCTCTCGATGTCGGGCTCGTCGTACTGGCCGATGTCGGCCGTGTACGTGCAGGGCACCGCGCCCTTCTCGCGCATCCAGGCGACGGCGACGGATGTGTCGAGGCCTCCCGAGAATGCGATTCCGACACGCTCGCCCACGGGCAGACTGCTCAACACTTTCGACATGCCTCCGATTTTAGGAGGAACGGGGACCTCCTCCGTGCCGCGGGAGGTCCGAGCCGCCTCCCGGGGCGCCCGCGCGGGGTGCGCTCCGGCCGTGGGAGCACGTCCTCCGTCGATCCGCGTCGATCGCCGACAACCCCGACCGGGGCGCGCGAGCCGGCCGGAGGCTCCGTGGTCCGGAGGCGGCGCCCGCGCAGCCGGCGCGGATCGCCCGCTCCGGCTGAGTAGTTCCGCGCGGCCCGGATGGACGGCCGTGGCGAGCGCGTGCCAGGCTCCGCTCGACCCCGGCTTCCGCCGCCGCCGCCGCCTCCGAAAGGGCTCTCCGTGCCACGACCTCCTTATCGCCTCGCGGCGATGGCCCTCGCCTGCCTGCTCGCCGCGGGCGGTTCCGCCGCTCTGGCGCCGTCCGCCCTCGCGACGCAGGCCGTCGCCGAGACTCCGACCGCCTTCGTCCCGGGGGAGACTCCGCCCGCCGAGGCGCGCGGATCGCAGACCTACACGAACGCCCTCCTCGGCGGCGACTCGCTCGACGCGGGCGAGCGCATCTTCTCGAACGGAGACTCCGCGAGCTTCGAGATGCAGGCGGACGGCAACGCCGTGATCTACGACGCCGGGCGCCGCCCCGTCTGGAGCACCAGGACCCAGGGCACCGGAGCGACCACGGTGCGGATGCAGGAGGACGGCAACCTCGTCGTCGTGACCGGCTCCGGCACGCCCGTCTGGGCGTCCGGGACCGCGGGGGAGACCGGCGCGCTCGCCCTCATCCAGGACGACGGGCAGCTCGTGCTCGTCCGCCCGAACGGGGACACGGCCTGGTCCTCGGCCGACGAGCAGGAGCCCGAGCCGGAGCCGATCGCCGACGTCCTCGACAGCGGGCGCGAGCTCTCTCCGGAACAGCAGCTGACCGCCTCCGACGGCCGCTCGCGCGCCGCGATGCAGAGCGACGGCAATCTCGTCGTCTACGTGGACGGATCGCCGCGCTGGAGCTCCGTCACCTCCGGAGCGGGCAACCGCCTCGCGATGCAGACCGACGGGAACGCGGTGGTCTCGGCCCCCGGGTCCGGCGTGCGCTGGCAGGCGGGAACGCCCGGGAACCCGGGCGCGCGGATGCGGATGCAGAACGACGGCAACCTGGTGATCACCGCCGCCTCCGGACGGCCGCTCTGGGCGAGCTCGACCTCGCGCGCGCCTGAGATCCGCGACGTCCTCTCCTCCGGCTCGCGGCTCAGCCGGGGACAGCAGCTCACCTCGCCGGACGGCCGGTCGCGCGCCTCCCTGCAGGGAGACGGCAATCTCGCGGTCTACTCGCGGGGGGACGTCCGCTGGGGCGCCGGCACCCAGGGCGAGGGCGAGACGCTCTCGATGCAGTCGGACGGCAACGCCGTGGTCACCTCCGCCTCGGGCCGACCCCTGTGGGCCTCGGGTACGGCGGGCAACCCGGGATCCCGCCTGCAGATGCAGAACGACGGCAACCTGGTCGTCTACTCCGCCTCGGGCCGCGCGCTGTGGGCGAGCGACACCCCTCCGGCGCCGCCCGCGCCCGCCGTCCGGGACACCCTCTCCTCCGGGAGCCGGCTCGCGTCCGGACAGCTGCTGCGCTCCTCCGACGGAGGGAGCGAGGCGGTCATGCAGGGCGACGGCAACCTCGTCGTGTACTCGCGCGGCTCGGCCCGCTGGGCGGCCGGCACGTCCGGAGGCGGCAACCGGCTCGAGATGCAGTCCGACGGCAACGCCGTGGTCTACGCGGGCTCCGGCGGAGCGCGCTGGCAGTCCGGCACGGCGGGCAGCCCGGGCTCCCGGATGGTCATGCAGAACGACGGCAATCTGGTGATCTACTCGCCGCAGGGCCGCGCACTCTGGGCGAGCGCGCAGGCCGCGGCACCGGCGCCCGGCCCGGGACGACCTGCTTATCCCGGCGACGCTGTGAACTGCGACGACTTCCCGGACCAGGCCTCAGCTCAGCGGTACTTCGACCTGTACTACCCGTACTACGGCGATGTCGCAGGGCTCGACAGGGACGAAGACGGGTTCGCCTGCGAGTCCAACTGAAGGCAGCGAAGGTCCGCCCCTGCCGGAGGGGCGGGCCTTCGGCGGTCCTCCGACGTCGAGAGCCTCGCCCTCCGCTCTCAGGCCCGAGCGGTCCCCTGCAGGCCTCCGGGCCACGCTCGCGGGTATCGAGTGGCGAAGACGACCCGCCTGCGCGAGAGGCTCTCCGGCAGACGACCATCGACAAGGCGCCTTGCGCACTGATGCTCCGCTGCCGCCCGAGCTCCCGCGCCGCCGGGCGACGCGGCATGCTGGGGCAGGACTCCGCCGACGACGCGGATCGGAAGGACGCCATGACCCCGACGACCCCCTCCAGCCGCGAGAGCCTGCTGGTCACCCCCGACGAGCTCGCCGAGCTCATGGCCTCCACCGAGCCGCCGCTCGTCCTCGACGTGCGCTGGCGCCTCGACCGGCCCGACGGCCGACCGGAGTACCTCGCGGGCCACCTGCCCGGCGCGGTGCACGTCGACCTCGATCACGAGCTGGCCGCCCACGGCGAGCCGGAGGAGGGGCGCCACCCGCTGCCTCCGATCGAGGTGCTGCAGGAGGCGGCGCGCGGCTGGGGGCTCCGCCGGGGCCGGTCCGTCGTCGTGTACGACGACGCGCAGAGCGTCCCGGCCGCGCGGGCCTGGTGGCTGCTGCGGGCGACGGGAGTGGAGGACGTCCGCCTGCTCGACGGGTCGCTCGCCGGCTGGATCCGCTCGGGGCGGGAGCTCGAGACGGGCGACGTCCCGCGCGAGCGGGGCGACGTCGAGCTGGCCTACGGTCGGCTCCCGGTGCTGGACATCGACGAGGCGGCGGCGCTGCCCTCGGCGGGCGTCCTGCTCGACGCCCGCGCCCCTGAGCGGTACCGCGGCGAGGTCGAGCCGATCGACCCGCGGGCGGGCCACATCCCCGGCGCTCGGAACGCTCCCGCGTCCGCGGCGCTCGACTCCGAGGGGCGGTTCCGGCCCGCCTCCGACCTGCGCGCCGGATTCGAGGCGCTCGGCGTGCGGGAGGACGCCCCCGTCGGCGTGTACTGCGGCAGCGGCGTCTCGGCCGCGGTCGACGTCGTCGCGCTCACGCTCGCGGGCTTCGCGCCGGCGCTCTACCCGGGCTCCTGGTCGCAGTGGTCGAGCACGCCGGGCCGGACGGTGGCGACCGGCCCGGAGGCCTGAACCGCCTGCTCCGGAGCGCCCGCGGAGCTCAGCTCAGGCGCGAGTGCTCGCCGAGGTGGTGCCAGGTGCGGTTGTGGTAGACGAGCGGCGCCGTGGTCTCGGAGTCCTCGGGCACGTGGGCCTCGAGGGCGTGCACGGCGACGATCGTGGACGATCCCGCCTCCATGCGGTTGATCACCGTGCCGCGGATCCAGGCGGCGGCGCCCGGGAAGAACGGCTCGCCGGTGGGCAGCCGCGACCAGAGCGACGTGTCGGCGAAGCGGTCGATGCCGCTGGTCGAGCCCAGACGCGCCAGGTCGAGCTGCTCCGCCCCGAGCAGGTGCACGACCAGCGTCTCGGACGCCTGGATGGCCGGAGAGCTGGACGAGGCGGACGAGAGCGAGAAGACGAACAGCGGCGGCTCGGCGCTCACCGAGAAGACGGAGGTCGCGGTCAGGGCGACCGGGCCGGTGCCCGGGTCGGCGGTGATCAGCGCGACTCCGGCGGCGTGGTTGCGGAACGCGAGCTTGAAGTCCTCCGGGGAGAGTCCGGCGAAGGCGCGGTGCTCCGGCTCGCGGTCCGGGGTGGTGGCGAGGTTCTCGCGGCTCATCGGAGACTCCTGATCGGTCGAGGGTGCGGCACGGGGTGGTGGCCCGCCGTCGCGCCGCAGCACGGCTCCTCCAGACTGGCGCACAGGCCGGGGGAGGGCCGCCCCATTGCGGAGTATGACGCCGCCACCTCGGGGAACGCCGATCCGCCGCTCCCTGTTCCCGATCACGCCGGATCGGGTGCCCGTCGTCGGCGCCGGCCTCCGCGCGCCCGTCGCTCGCCCTCAGCGCAACCCGTCGCCGCGGCCGCGGTCTGCGCGCAGACTCGAGGGCATGGCCCACCGTCAGCGCACGTCCACCGCGCACCCCGAGAGCAAGACCTGCGCCTCCTGCGGTCGCGAGATCGAGTGGCGCGCGAAGTGGGCACGGGACTGGGAGGACGTCCGCTACTGCTCGGACGCCTGCCGCCGTCGCGGAGTCGGACCGGAGGAGGCGCGGCTCGAGGAGGAGATCCGCACTGTCCTGCTCGCGCGAGCGGCGTCGTCGACGGCGTGCCCGTCCGAGGTCGCGCGCCGGGTCGGCGGCGAGGAGTGGCGGCCGCTGATGGAGCCCGTGCGCCGGGCCGCGCGCCGCCTGGTCGACCGGGGCGAGATCGACATCGTGCAGGGCGGACAGGTCGTCGACCCCTCGCGGGCGAAGGGCCCGATCCGGCTGCGGCGGCGCCCCGGCGGACCCCTGTCGCCGGGCGGCGCCGCGGGCTAGCCTCAGCAGATGCCCAGCAGCGACGCCGTCGTCCTCACCGTCCCCGGACCGCACGGCGACCGGGAGGTGCGGATCTCGAGCCCCGAGCGAGTGCTCTTCCCGGAGCCGGGCATCACCAAGCGCGAGGTCGCGGAGTACCTGATCGCCGTCGGTGAGCCGTTCGTCGCGGCGAACGGCGGCCGGCCCGTCTCGCTGCAGCGCTTCTCCTCCGGGATCGAGGGCGAGCAGTTCTTCTCGAAGAACCCGCCCAAGGGCGCGCCCGAGTACGTCCGGTCCGTCCCGGTGACGTACCCGAGCGGGCGGGTGCATCCGCAGCTCGTGATCGACGAGCCCGCGGCCGCCGTCTGGGCGGCGCAGATGAACACCGTCGTCTTCCACCCGTGGGCGTCCCGCGCCGATGCGCCCGACCTGCCCGACCAGCTCCGGATCGACCTCGACCCGCAGCCCGGCACCGACGTCGCCGACGCGGTCGTCGCCGCGCACGCGCTGCGGGAGGTCCTGCGGGAGGCCGGCCTCGACCCGTTCGTGAAGACGTCCGGCAACCGCGGCCTGCACGTCTTCGCGCCGATCGTCGCCGAGCACGAGTTCCTCGACGTCCGCCACGCGGTGATCGCCGCGGCGCGCGAGCTGGAGCGGCGGATGCCCGAGCAGGTCACGACGGCGTGGTGGAAGGAGGAGCGCGGCGAGCGGATCTTCGTCGACTTCAACCAGGCCAACCGCGACCGGACGATCGCCGGTGCCTACAGCCCGCGGCCGCTCGCGCACGCTCCCGTCTCCACTCCGCTGGACTGGGACGAGCTCGACGGCGTCGACCCGCGGGCCTTCACGATCCGCACGGTCCCGGCGCGCCTCGCCGAGCGCGGTGATCCGTGGGCCCGGATGCACGACGCCCCTGGCCGCCTCGACGCCCTGCTCGGCTGGTGGGAGCGCGATGTCGCCGCCGGCCTCGGCGAGCTGCCGTTCCCGCCCGACTTCCCCAAGATGCCGGGCGAGCCGCCCCGCGTGCAGCCCAGCCGCGCGAAGAAGGCCTAGCCGAGGACGTCGCCGAGGTCGTACGCGGTCGGCTGCTCCAGCTGCTCCATGGTGCAGGAGGCGGCGTCGCGGTCCGGGCGCCAGCGCTCGAACTGCACGGTGTGCCGGAAGCGGTCGCCCTCGCGCTGGTCGTAGCGGACCTCGAGCACGAGCTCGGGACGCAGGCGCACGAAGGAGGTGTCGCGGCCGCTCGAGAACCGGCTCCGCTCGCCCTCGCCGCGCACCGGCGCTCCCCCCGCGTCGCGCTCGACCGCGGGTGCGAGCTCCTCCAGCAGCTGCACGCGACGCTCGTCGCTGAAGGCCGAGGCCCCGCCGACCTGGCGGACCTCTCCGTCGTCGCCGTGCAGGCCGAGCAGGATCGAGCCCACGCCCGGCTTGGAGGCGTGCTCGCGGTACCCGATCACGATCACGTCGGCCGTGCGGTGGTGCTTGACCTTGAGCACGGCGCGCTTCCCGGGGGAGTAGGGCGCGGCCAGGGGCTTCGCCACGACGCCGTCCAGTCCTGCGCCCTCGAAGCGCTCCAGCCAGTCGCGCGCCAGGGCCTCGTCGTCGGTGGCGCGGCCGAGGTGCAGCGGATGCGGGACGCCGGCCATCACCGCGGCGAGCGCCTCCCGCCGCGCCGAGTACGGCTCCTCGAGCATGCTGCGCCCGTCCACGGCGAGCAGGTCGAAGGCGACGAGCATCGCCGGGGTGGTCTCCGCCAGCATCCTCACGCGGCTCGCGGCCGGATGGATGCGCTGCGAGAGCAGGTCCCAGTCGAGCCGCTGCGCTCCCGGCTCGCCGGTCGCCAGGACGATCTCGCCGTCGACCACGCAGCCGTCGGGGAGCAGCCGGAGGAAGGCCTCGACGAGCTCGGGGAAGTACCGGGTCAGCGGCTTGGAGCCGCGGCTCCCGATCTCGCACTCCCCGCCGGAGACCGAGACGATCGCGCGGAACCCGTCCCACTTCGGCTCGTAGGAGTATCCGCCCGCGACGGCGGTCTGCTCCGGCACCGCCGGAACGGCCTTGGCGAGCATCGGGGCGAGGGGGAGCGCGAACGGGAGGTCCATGCCCTGATCATCCCGGCCGCGGTCTCCGACCGCACCCCCTTCCGGAAGGCTGTGGACCGGCACGTCCCGGGCCCGCCGCGGAGGTTCGAGGCGTAGCGTTCCCGGCATGAGCATTGACTGGAAGCGCTGGACGCCCGTCGCCGTCGTCCCCGCGGTCGTCGTCGCCGCGGCCGTCGCCCTCCCCCTCTCGGCGAGCGCCGCGGGAGACCTCCCCGAGAAGTCCGCCGCCGACCTCCTCGCCTTCGTCGCCGAGAGCGACACCACGGCGTTCTCCGGCGAGATCCGGCAGACCTCGGACCTCGGCCTGCCCGACCTCTCGGCGCTCGGCGGCTCGGCCGGCTCGGCGTCCGCCGACCCCGCCGACTCCCTCGTCGAGCTCGCCACGGGCTCGCACCAGGCGCGCGTGTACGTCGACGCCGAGAAGGGCGCGCGCCTCCAGGTGCTCGACCGGCTGGCCGAGCGCGACGTCGTCGCCTCGACGACCGACGGAGTCTGGATCTACGACTCGAGTGCGAACACCGCCACCCACCTCGTGCCTCCCGCGGGCGGAGCCCCCGAGGCCTCGCCGGGCGATCAGGTCGTGACGCCGTCGTCCGCCGCCGAGCGGCTGCTCGCCGCGATCGACCCGACGACCACGGTCGCGGTCGGCTCGGACGTCAGCGTCGCCGGGCGCGACGCGTACGAGCTCGTGCTCACGCCCCGCGACGGCGGCACCCTCGTGGGCTCCGTGACCGTCTCGGTCGACGGCGAGACGGGCCTCCCGCTCGGAGTGGCCATGACCGCCCGCGGGGGCACCGCGCCCGCGTTCAGCGTCGCGTACACGAAAATCGACTTCTCGACGCCCGACGCGTCCCTCTTCTCCTTCACGCCCCCGGCCGGCGCCGAGGTGACGGAGCAGGCCGCTCCGGTCGACGACGCGGCGGACGCCTCCGACGCGCCCGCCGCGGGCACGGCCGAGCACTCCGACGTCGTCACCACGGGCTCCGGCTGGACGAGCGTCGTCGAGCTGCCCGCCGGTGACGCCGACGCGCTCTCCTCGCTCGACGCGGTCACCACGCCGGTCGACGGCGGCCGCATCCTCTCCTCCGCCCTGCTGACCGTCCTCGTCACCGACGACGGACGCGTCCTCGCCGGAGCGGTCCCGGCCGAGACGCTCCGCGACGCGGCCTCCGCTCGGTGACGGCGGGCGAGCTCGCAGTCGAGACGCGGGGCCTCACCAAGCGCTTCGGGCGCCAGGAAGCGGTCTCCGGTCTCGACCTCGCCGTTCCCCGCGGCGCCGTCTTCGGCTTCCTCGGCCCGAACGGCTCGGGCAAGACCACGACGATCCGGATGCTGCTCGCCCTCGCCGCGCCGACCGCGGGCAGCATCACCGTCCTCGGGCAGGCCATGCCCCGGCGCGCGGCCGAGGTCCTGCCCCGGGTGGGGGCGCTGGTCGAGGGGCCGGGCTTCTACCCGTTCCTCTCCGGAGTGGCCAACCTCCGGCGCTTCGACGCCGCGGAGGCGGGCACCTCGTCCCGCACCCGCGACACCCGTGCGAAGGAGGCCCTCGCCCGCGTCGGTCTCTCGGCCGCGGCGCGCAAGAAGGTCGGCTCCTACTCCCTGGGCATGAAGCAGCGGCTCGGCATCGCGGTCGCCCTGCTCTCGCCGCGCGACCTGATCGTGCTGGACGAGCCCACGAACGGCCTCGATCCGCAGGGCACCCGCGAGGTCCGCGCTCTCGTGCGCGGACTGAACCAGGACGGCACGACCGTCCTCGTCTCCAGCCACCTCCTCGCCGAGATCGAGCAGCTCTGCACCCACGCCGCCGTCATGCGCACCGGGCGCCTCGTCGCCCAGGGCGGGCTCGACGAGCTGCGCGGGGACGCCGCCTCGGTCGAGCTGCTGACGCCCGACCGCGAGCGCGCGATCGTGGCCCTGCACACCCGGGGTCTGGAGCCGCGCACCGCGCCGGGCCCGCACCCCGCCGATCCGCCGCTGGTCGTCGCCGCACTGCCGCCCGGGCTCGAGGCCGAGACGCTGGTCGCCGACCTCGTGCGGGCCGACGTCCGCGTCCGCGGGTTCGCCGTCCGCCGCCCCTCGCTCGAGGAGCGCTTCGTCGAGCTGACCGGGGAGGGCTTCGATGTCGAGCGCTGACGCGACCGTCCGCCGCGCAGGGATCGGGTCCCTGCTCGCCTCCGAGCTCGCCCTGCTCTTCCGCCGGCGCCGCACCTGGGCGCTGCTCGCGGCCCTGGCCGCCATCCCGATCCTGCTCGCCGTCGCAGTGCGGCTCTCGGGCGGGGACGGAGGCGGGCCCTCTTTCGTGGGCGCGATCGCCGGCAACGGCCTCTTCACCGGCTTCGCGGCCATCACGGTCGCCGTCCCGCTGTTCCTCCCGCTCACGGTCGGGGTCGTCTCCGGCGACGCGATCGCGGGCGAGGCCTCGCTCGGGACGCTGCGCTACCTGCTGGTCAGCCCCGTCGGCCGCGTGCGGCTGCTCGCGGTGAAGTTCGCCGCCTCCCTCGCCTTCTGCCTCGCCGCAGCACTCACCGTCATGGTGGTCGGGATCCTGATCGGCCTGGCACTCTTCCCGGCGGGACCGGTGACGCTGCTCTCCGGCAGCACCGTCCCGCTCGGCGACGCGATCGGCCGGGCCCTGGCGATCGCCGTGTACGCGGCGCTCTCGCTGGTCGGGCTCTCGGCGATCGGCCTCTTCATCTCGACGCTGACCGATGTGCCGGTCGGCGCCATGGCGGCCACCGTCGTCGTCTCCATCGCGGCGCAGATCGTCGGCTCGCTCTCGCAGCTGGACGCCCTCCACCCGTTCCTGCTGACCGACCGGTGGTTCGACTTCGCCGACCTCCTGCGCGACCCGATCGCGTGGAGCTCCTTCGGCGAGAACGCGCTGCTCCAGCTCGCCTACGTCGCCGTGTTCGGGTCGCTCGCGATCGGCCGCTTCACCACCCGCGACATCCTCTCCTGATCCTGGGACGACGGAGGCCGCCCTCCCGCACTGCGGTGGGGGCGGCCTCCGATGTCGACGGGGTCAGTCCTGGGGAGCGATCCCGAAGCTGATGGAGCCGCCCTCGTCCACCTGCGCGTCGAGGACCTTGTCGCCGAGAGCGACGGAGGCGGCGACGTCGAGGAACACGCGCGCTCCGTCCTGCTCCACGACGGCGTCCGTCGTCTCGGGGGCCGCGGCGACCGCGACAGCGAAGTTGCGGGCGTCGAGATCGGTGCCGCTGATGCGCAGGCCTCCCTCGACGGGGGTCTCGGTCTGCCCGGTGATGGTCTTGACGACGGTGCTGGCGTTGTCGGTGAGCGTGAGCATCGGGTCGTTCCTTCCGTCCGTGGTCGATGAGGGGGCCACGTTGCCGGGATCCGGCGGCACCCTCAAGGCGGCGGAGCGGATATGGAGGGGATGCACACCTGGACGGTCCGGGGAGTCACGGCGCTCGCCGGAGCCTCGCCGGGCCGGGGGCGCCGCATCGCCTGCCACACTGGCCGGATGCATCCCGCCGACTCCTGCCCCTGCGGAAGCCGCCGCCACTACGCCGACTGCTGCCGCCCCGCCCACCTCGGCGAGGAGCCCTCGCCGACGGCGGAGCGCCTGATGCGCAGCCGCTACAGCGCGAACGTCCTCGGCAGCGCCCCCTACCTGCTCGCGAGCTGGCACCCCTCGACCCGGCCGCGCCGCATCGACCTCGATCCCGACCTCCAGTGGCGCCGGCTCCAGATCGTCGACACCTCGTTCGGCGGGGAGGGCGACGAGGAGGGCCTGGTCGAGTTCCGCGCCTCCTACCGCTCGCCCGCCGGCCCAGGCCTCGTGCACGAGCGCAGCCGCTTCCTGCGCGAGGACGGTCGCTGGCTCTACGTCGACGGCGAGATGCTCGGCGACGAGGCCTGATCCGTCCGGGCCGTCCTACTCTGGAGGCATGGCCAAGGACTTCCGCCGGGCGGACGACGCGTCGCGCTACGAGCTCCACCTCGACGGCGCCCTGGTGGGCGTCCTCGACTACCGCGAGGCGCCCGGCAGCGTCTCCCTCGTCCGCTCCTTCACGACCCCGCCCTTCCGAGGCCGCGGGCTCGCAGGGGAGCTGGTCTCCTTCGCCGTCGACGACATCGAGGCCGCCGGCGGGCGGAGCGTCGTGCCGATGTGCTGGTACGTCGGGCAGTGGTTCGAGCAGCACCCCGAGAAGGCGCACCTCCTCGCTCTCTCCTGAGCCGCTCGCTCACTCGCGGACCGCGGGCTCCGCTCCGGCCAGGTCCGGGCCGAGGCCGATGTCGACCAGGCGCAGACGGCCCGCGTAGGAGTCGCCCGGAGGCAGCAGCAGACCGGCCTTGATCGCGCCGAAGGCGACCGTCACGTCGGCGCGCAGCACGGTGGGATCGGGGACCGACCCGTCGTCGGGATGGATGCCGCTCGGCAGGTCGACCGCGACGACCACCGGGCGCTCGGCCCGCCGCTCCAGCGCGTCGAGCACCGCCTCGACGACGACGCGCGGCCGCCCCCGCAGCGCGGGCTCCGTCGCTCCGATGCCGAGGATCCCGTCGACCAGGACGTCCGCCCGCGCCACCGCCGCGGCGAGGCCGGGCGCGTCGTCGGCCGGCACCTGCCCGCAGCCCTCGTCGAGCGCCACGGCGAGGCCCCGGCGGTGCACCCGCTCGGCCGTGAGGACGAGGACGACGTCGGTTCCGGAGGAGGAGAGCTCGGCGGCCGCGTAGAGCGCGTCACCGCCGTTGTCGCCCGGACCGACCAGGACGAGCACCGAGGCCGGACGGGAGCGGGCGGAGCGCCCGGCGAGCACGAGACGCAGCTCGCGGGCGAGGCCGTCGGCGGCGCGCTGCATCAGCGGCTCCCGCCGGGCCAGGTGCGGAGCCTCGGCGGCCCGCACCTGCGCGGACGTGTATCCCTCGACCATGCGCTCCACTGTGCGCGCGGCGCTGCGGGCGTGCAACCCCGTCAGCTCTCCTGCACCGCCCGGTCCGACTCCTCGACGATCGCCCGCATCGCGGCCTCCGCAGCGTCCGCGTCGCCCGAGGCGACGGCGGCGGCCACCGCCCGGTGCAGCCGCACCGCGGTGGAGTCGGCCTCGCGCGGCATGAGCGCATTGCGGGTGCGGCCGGCGAGGACCTCGGCGACCAGATCGCCCAGCTGCGCGAGCATCCGGTTGCCGGACGCGGCCAGGAGGGAGCGGTGGAAGGCGGTGTCGGCGGCGAGGTAGGCGGACTGGTCGGCTGCGCGGGAGTGGGTGGAGAGGGCGTCGCCCGCCTCCGTGAGCGCCCGCCGTTGCTCCTCGCTCGCGTTCGCCGCTGCGAGCCGGGCGGCGAGCGGCTCCACCCCGAGTCGGAGCTCGCTGAGCTGGTGCAGCTGGCGCCGCCGGTCCGGGCCGTCCAGTCCCCATGCGACGACCCGCGTGTCCAGGGCGTTCCAGCACTCCGGAGGCTGGACCCGCGTCCCCGCGCGGCGGCGGGACGTCACGAGCCCGAGCGTCTCGAGGACGCGCACCGCCTCCCGCATCACCGAGCGGGAGACCCCGCGCCGCTCCGCACGCTCGTCGGCGCTGAAGGTGGTGCCCGGCGCGAGCTCGCCGCGCACGATCTGCGAACCGAGCTCGTCCAGCACCGAGTGGTGCAGCGAGGGCGTCGGCGCGGGCATGCGGTCATCCTGCCATCGCCGGAGTCGCGCCCCGGCCGATCTTCGGGCATGATCGGGACACACGCAGGTTATGTCGGACAAAAGCCGGCCGCTGGCCGTCGGCTCGACCAAGGATGCTCATGACACCGACCCTCCTCCCCGCCCTCCGCGCCGCCGCCGGGGACGCCCCCGCCACCACCGCCGGGCAGGGGCAGCTGATCCTCGCCGCCGTCGTCGGCATCGCCGTGATCGTCGTGCTGATCACCTGGCTGAAGCTGCACCCCTTCGTCTCCCTGCTGATCGGAGCGCTGACGACGGGCCTGATCGCGGGGCTGGCGGCGGCGGACGCGGTCGCCAGCTTCGCGCTGGGGTTCGGCAACACCATGGGCGGCGTCGGCATCCTCATCGGCCTCGGCGCGATGTACGGCAAGCTCCTCGCCGACTCGGGCGGCGCGGACCGCATCGTGGACACCCTCATCGCCCGCTCGAGCACTCGCGCGCTGCCCTGGATGATGGGCTTCGTCGGCGCGCTGATCGGGCTGCCGATGTTCTTCGAGGTCGGGCTCGTGCTGCTGATCCCGGTCGTGATCCTGGTCGCCCGCCGGAGCGGTCTGCCGCTGATGAAGGTGGCGATCCCGACGCTCGCCGGCCTCTCGGTGATGCACGGCCTCGTCCCGCCCCACCCCGGACCGCTGGTCGCGATCGACGCGCTCGGCGCGAACCTCGGCGTGACCCTCGCGTTCGGCGTCCTGGTCGCGATTCCCACCGTCGTCGTCGCCGGCCCGCTCTTCGGCCGGGTCGCCGCCCGCTGGGCGCCGGTGGAGACGCCGCCGCTCTTCGGCGAGGGCGCGGGCGAGACGCGCGAGCACCGCCCGGGCTTCGCCGCCGCCGTCGCGAGCATCCTGCTGCCGGTCTTGCTGATGCTGGGCAAGGCGATCGCCGACATCGCGGCCCCCGGATCCACGGACGCCTGGAAGGGCGCCCTCGACTTCCTCGGCACACCGACCATCGCGCTGGGGATCGCGCTCCTGGCCGGTCTGGTCCTGCTCGGACGCGGCGGCCGGATGAACCGCACCGAGCTGCAGGCCTCGCTCTCGAGCTCGCTGCCGCCGATCGCGGGCATCCTGCTCATCGTCGGCGCGGGCGGCGGTTTCAAGCAGGTCCTCGTCGACACCGGGATCGGCGGGGTGGTCGCCCAGCTCGCGGAGGGGAGCGGCGCCTCGGCGCTGCTGCTCGCCTGGCTCGTGGCCGTCGTGATCCGCGTCGCCACCGGCTCCGCGACCGTCGCCACCGTGACCGCCGCAGGGATCCTCCAGCCGCTGACCGAGACCATGGACGGGCCGATGGTCGCCCTCATGGTGCTCGCGATCGGCGCCGGCTCGGTGTTCCTGTCGCACGTCAACGACGCCGGGTTCTGGCTGGTGAAGGAGTACCTCGGGCTCAGCATCGGCCAGACGCTCAAGACCTGGACCGTGATGGAGTGCCTGGTCTCGGTGACCGGGCTCGCCGGGGTCCTCCTGATCGGTCTCTTCGTAGGAGGTATCTGATGACCGCTCTTCCCACCGTCCCCGTCCGCGCCGTCGTCGTCATGGGCGTCTCCGGCAGCGGCAAGTCGACCGTCGCGTCGCTCCTGGCGCGCCGACTGGGCTGGGAGTTCCTCGAGGGGGACGACCTGCACCCGCAGGCGAACGTCGACAAGATGCACGCCGGCATCCCGCTGACCGACGAGGACCGGGCGCCCTGGCTGGCCGAGATCGCCCGCGTGGTGGACCAGCGGATCGCCGCGGGCGGCTCGGTCGTCGTGACCTGCTCTGCCCTGCGCCGCCGCTACCGCGACGTCCTGCGCCGCGACGACCTCGTCTTCGCGCACCTCGCGGGATCGAGGGACCGTATCGCCGGGCGGCTCGCCTCGCGGGTCGGCCACTTCATGCCGACCACGCTGCTCGACTCGCAGTTCGAGGCGCTCGAGCCCCTCGGCGACGACGAGCTCCACGTCACGGTCGACGTGGGCGGCGCTCCGGAGGAGGAGATCGCCGAGATCCTCGGGGGGCTCGGCCTCGCGCCCGCGGGCGCCTAGAGCAGCAGCGACTCCACCGGCACGGCCGGGAGGTCGAAGGCCGCGGCGACGGCGGTGTTCGTCACCCGGCCGTCGTGGGTGCTCAGGCCGCGGGCGAGCGCCGGGTCGGCGGCCAGGGCGGCCCGCCACCCGCGGTCGGCCAGCGCGAGCGCGTAGGGGAGCGTCGCGTTGGTGAGCGCGCGGGTCGAGGTCTCGGGGACGGCGCCGGGCATGTTCGCGACGCAGTAGTAGACGCTCCGGTGCACGGGGAACACCGGGTCGTCGTGCGTGGTCGGACGCGAGCCCTCGAAGCAGCCGCCCTGGTCGATCGCGATGTCGACCAGCACCGAGCCCGGCTTCATCGTGGCGACCATCTCGTCGGTCACCAGCTTGGGCGCCTTGGCGCCAGGGATGAGGACGGATCCGATCACGAGGTCGGCGTCGGCCAGCTGCGCGGCGATCTCGTAGGCCGAGGAGGCGCGGGTCTGGATCGCGCCCTGGAAGCGGTTCTCGAGCTGCGCGAGGCGGGGGAGCGAGAGGTCGACGATCGTGACGTCGGCCCCCATGCCGAGGGCGTTGGCCGCGGCGTGCTCGCCGGCCGTGCCGCCGCCGATCACGACGACCTTCGCCTTCGGAGTGCCGGGGACCCCGCCGAGCAGCGTGCCCCGTCCGCCGACGGCGCTCATGAGGTGGTAGGCGCCGACCGTGATCGACAGGCGCCCGGCGACCTCGCTCATCGGCGAGAGCAGCGGCAGCCGCCGGTCGTCCAGCTGGACCGTCTCGTAGGCGATGGAGGTCGTCCCCGCCGCGAGCAGCGCATCGGTGCACGGGCGGGAGGCGGCGAGGTGGAGGTAGGTGAAGAGCACCTGGTCGCGGCGCATCCGCGGGTACTCGGCCTCGATCGGCTCCTTGACCTTGAGGACCAGCTCGGACTCGCCCCAGACCTCGTCGGGCCCGTCGACGACGAGGGCGCCGGCGCGGCGGAAGTCGTCGTCCGACACGCGCGAGCCCAGGCCCGCGCCGGCCTCGACGAGGACCTCGTGGCCGCGGCGCACCAGCTCGTGGACGCCGGCCGGAGTGGCGGCGACCCGGTTCTCGTTGTTCTTGATCTCGGTGGGGATCCCGACGCGCACGGCGGCTCCTTCGCTGCGGCCCGCGGGGCGGGCGGTGGGCGCCGATCCTGCACCGGCTCTGCCCCCATCGTGCGAAGATCGTGCCCGGAGCGGAGGAACTCCGCAGGATCGGTCGGAAGTCACCGCACGGGCCGAAGGTTCGTCGGCGGAGTGGGGGAGCGGGCGCATGCCACCGAAGGATCTGCACGACCTCGACGACCTGGATCCGGTCGATCGGACCCTGGTGCGCCTCCTCCGCGCCGACGCGCGGACGCCCAACAGCCGGCTCGCCGAGCGCGCCGGCATCGCCCCGTCGACCTGCGTCGCACGCGTCCGGGGCCTCGTCGAGCGCGGCGTCATCACCGGCTTCACCGCCGAGCTCGACCCGGCGGCGCTCGGCCTGACCCTGCAGGCGCTGATCAGCGTCAGCATCCGCGTCGGCCAGCGCCAGGCGATCACGCGCTTCGCGGAGGAGATCCGCGCGCTGCCCGAGGTGGTGCAGGTGTTCTTCCTCGGCGGCTCGGAGGACTTCATCATCCACGTCGCGGTCCGCGACTCCAGCGACGTGCGGGACTTCGTGGTCTCGAACCTCTCGGCGAACCCGGCGGTGGCCTCGACGCGCACGAGCCTGGTGTTCGACCACCACCGCAAGGGCCCGGCGGTCCCCGAGTAGCGCGAGCCGGCGCGGCCCGAGCGGCCGCTCGGCCCGCGCCCGTCCCTCGGGGCTAGTGCGCCCCGGGGTTCACGTCGCCGCCCCCGCGCTGCATGAGTCCGGGGATGCGCTTGGCGAGCCCCGGGATCGCCTCGTCCGAGATCGAGATCCGCGTGTCGCGCAGGCGCTGGCGCAGCAGGGTCTCGACGTCCTCCTCCGGTCGCAGCTCGGCGTCGCCGGCGACCTGCAGCAGCAGGCCGCGCAGCTTCTCGTCGAGCTGCGCGTCGTCGCTGCCGTGCTGGATCGGATGGTCCTGGGATGCGTTCGTCATGCCTCCATGCTGGCACCGGCGACCCCGTGCCGAGAGGACTTGCGCCGCGGCAGGATGGTCGCATGCCGTTCACCCGCGCCGAGCTCGCAGCGTTCCAGGACCGCACCGTCGAGGACCTGCTGGGCGACGACGTCCGGCTCCTCTTCGTCGGCATCAACCCGGGACTGTGGACCGCCGCCACCGGCGCGCACTTCGCCCACCCCGGCAACCGCTTCTACCCGGCGCTCGTCGCGGCCGGGATCCTCGAGCGCGCGCCGCGCGTGTCCGAGGGGATGAGCGCCGCGGACCGCGCGGAGCTCGTCTCCCGCGGCGTCGGCATCACCAATCTCGCCTCCCGGGCGACCGCCCGTGCCGACGAGCTGACCGCGGAGGAGCTGCGCGAGGGCGCTCAGCGGCTGGTCGCCACCGTGGAGCGGGTGCGGCCCCGGGCCGTCGCGGTCGTCGGCATCACCGCCTACCGGATCGCGTTCGGACGCCGCAGGGCGGTGCAGGGCAGGCAGGAGGAGGACGTGGCGGGCGCGCCGCTCTGGGTGCTGCCGAACCCGAGCGGCCTGAACGCGCACGACACCGTCGCCTCGCTCGGGCGCGCCTACCGCGAGCCGGCGCTCGAGGCGGGGATCGTCTCTTCCGACGCGCTCCTGCCCGGGGACGTCGGACCCCGCCCGCAGGAATAGCCGTCGACCCCCGGAGGTTGCAGAAGTCCATGAGTATGCATGAAGTCAAGTTCGGCGTCGACACGTTCGGCGACGTCACCGCCGGCCCCGACGGCGCCCCGCTGCCGCACGGCCAGGTCCTCCGCGACGTGGTCGAGGAGGGAGTCCTGGCCGACCGGGTCGGCATCGACTTCTTCGGGATCGGCGAGCACCACCGCGCCGACTTCGCCGTGAGCGCACCGGACGTCGTGCTCGCCGCCATCGCGGCCCGCACCGAGCGCATCCACCTCGGCTCCGCCGTGACGGTCCTCTCCTCGGACGACCCGGTGCGCGTCTACCAGCGCTTCGCCACCCTCGACGGACTCTCCGGCGGCCGGGCCGAGGTCATCCTCGGCCGCGGCTCCTTCACCGAGTCCTTCCCGCTCTTCGGCTACGACCTCGCGCAGTACGAGGTCCTCTTCGAGGAGAAGCTCGACCTCTTCCACGCCTTGATCCAGGGCGGCCCGGTCACCTGGCAGGGCACGACCCGCCCCGCGCTCACCGAGCAGAGCGTCTACCCGACCCTCGACAACGGCACCCTCCGCACCTGGATCGGCGTCGGCGGCAGCCCCGAGTCGGTCGTCCGCGCCGCCCGGTACGGCTTCCCGCTCGTCCTGGCGATCATCGGCGGCTCGCCGGCCCGCTTCCGCCCCTATGTCGACCTCTTCGGCCGCGCGCTCGACCAGCTCGAGCAGCCCCGCCTCCCGGTCGCCGTGCACTCGCCCGGCTTCGTCGCCGACACCGACGAGGAGGCGCGCGAGCTGTACTTCCCGCACCACAAGGCGATGATGGACGCCATCGGCCGCGAGCGCGGCTGGTCCCCGATGACCCGCGAGCGCTTCGAGGAGGAGGCCGGCCCCGACGGCGCCATCCACCTCGGCTCGCCCGAGACGGTCGCCCGGAAGATCGCGCGAACGGTCGAGGCCCTGGGCATCGACCGCTTCGACCTCAAGTACAGCGCCGGGACGCTGCCGCACCCGGCGATCATGCGCAACATCGAGCTCTACGGCACGCAGGTCATCCCGCGGGTGCGCGAGCTGCTCGCGCACTGATCCCCGCCGGGCGCCCGTTCTCCGCCGGGCGCTCGGCGCGTTCCGAGCCGACGCGGTGCGCGCTCCCACCGGGCGTCCGGCCCGCGTCGATACACTCAGAACCCCCCGCCCCGACCCTCCCGGAAGCACATGCCCGACAGCCACGCCGCCCGCACCCCCTACGAGGTGCTGGGCGTCGCCGCCACCGCGTCCGACGACGAGCTCCGCCGGGCGTACCGGCTCCGCCTCCGCGAGACCCATCCGGACACGGGAGGCGACGCCGCGTCGTTCCACGCGGTGCAGCTCGCCTGGGAGCGGATCGGCAGCGCCTCCGCCCGCGGCGACTACGACCGAGGCGCTCCCGCCCCCGGGAGGTCCTCCCCGCAGTCGCCGTACACCGGCTCACCGCGCCCGCAGACCGCCTCGGCCGTGCGCGCCCGCTCCTACGGTCACCCGGGAGGCGCGGCGCGCGAGTACTACCTGCGCCTGGTGCGCGAGTGGCTCGGCCGCGGCGTCGATACCGAGGACCCCTTCGACCCGGCGATCGTCCGCTCCGCTCCTCGCGAGGTCCGCTCCTGGCTCGCGAAGGCTCAGGCCGAGGAGGCGACGGCCGCGCTCGTCGGCGCGCTCGGCATCGCCTACACGATCTGGAACGACGTCGCGGTCGGCGACGGCGGGCTCAAGATCGACCACCTCGTGCTCGGGCCGGCCGGCCTGCTCGCGCTGACCTCCGCCGACTGGGGCGACCCGGTCCGTCTGAGGAAGGGCGAGCTCGAGGGCCCCGGGATCGCCGAGGACGAGAAGCCGATCGCCTCGCTCGCGAAGGCCGCGCGCCGTCTCGGCCGCGAGCTGGGCGTCCGCTTCTCGACGAGCGTCGTGGTCGTGTCGGACGACGCGCTGGAGCAGCCGTTCGAGCAGGTCGAGCGCGGCCGGCACCAGGGCACCGTCGTCATCCGCCGCTCGCTGCTGCCGCAGCTGCTGCGCTCCGGCACGGACGACCCGCGGCTCGGCGGGTACGGCGAGTCGTTCGAGGTCCGCACCCGCGTGCAGAACCGCATCCGCTTCGTCTGACACCGCGCTAGCCGCCGCTCGCGACCGGGGCAAGGGGTTAGCGCGCATCCGGCCCCCCGCCCACCATGGGACGTGCCCCCGGGCATCCCACGACGAGCGGAACGAGGACGGACCATGGTGCGATTCGGATACACCCTGATGACCGAGCAGAGCGGACCCAAGCAGCTGGTGGGCTACGCGGTCGACGCCGAGAGGCTCGGCTTCGAGTTCGCGGTCTCGAGCGACCACTACTCGCCGTGGCTGACCGAGCAGGGGCACGCCTCCTACGCCTGGACGATGCTCGGTGCGGTCGCGCAGGCCACGTCGACCATCGATCTCACGACCTACGTCACCGCGCCGACCATCCGCTACCACCCGGCCGTAGTGGCGCAGAAGGCTGCGACGCTCGCGATCCTCTCCGACGACCGCTTCACGCTCGGCCTCGGCTCGGGCGAGAACCTCAACGAGCACGTCGTCGGCGAGGGCTGGCCCTCGGTCGCCGTGCGCCAGGACATGCTCGAGGAGGCCGTCCACCTCATCCGCGAGCTGCACACCGGCGAGCTGGTGACCTGGGAGGGCGAGTACTTCCGCGTCGACTCCGCCCGCATCTGGGACCTGCCGGACAAGCCGGTCGAGATCGGCCTGGCGGTCTCGGGGGAGAAGTCGATCGCCCGCTTCGCGCCGATCGGCGACCACCTCATCACGACCGAGCCCGACGCCGAGCTGATCTCGCAGTGGACCGCGGTCCGCGGTGCGGACGCCGCCCCCTCGCGCACGATCGGCCAGATCCCGATCTGCTGGGCGCCGGACAAGGAGCAGGGAGTGTCGCTGGCCCACGAGCAGTTCCGCTGGTTCGCCGGCGGCTGGGCGGTCAACTCCGATCTGCCGACCCCCGCCGGCTTCGCCGGAGCGAGCCAGTTCGTGCGCCCGGAGGACGTCGCCGAGCAGATCGCCTGCGGCCCCGACCTCGACGAGCTCGCCCAGAGCTTCGTGCCCTACATCGAGGCGGGGTTCACCGACATCGCCCTCGTCCAGGTCGGCGACGAGCTGCAGCAGCGGTTCCTCGACGAGGCGGCGGAGGGGCTCCTGGAGCGCCTACGCGCACTCGCCCCCTGAGGCCGCTGGCGGGTCGCGCGGTCAGAATCCGCGGAGGCGCTCGATGTCGCGCCGGTCGCGCTTCGTCGGGCGGCCCGCTCCGCGGTCACGGACGATCACGCCCGGCGCGTACTCCCGGGGTGGCGGCGGGGGCGTCCGGTCCTCCATGCACTCGGCGGCCACCGGCGCACCGACCCGCTTGACCACGAGTCCGCGGACGATCAGCTCCCGGTCGAAGCCGCCGATCCGGGCGCGGACCTCATCGCCCACCCGCACGGTCTGCGCCGCCTTGGCCCGCTCGCCGTTGACGCGGATGTGGCCGGCCCGAGCCGCGGTCGTCGCGGCGGAGCGCGTCTTGTAGATGCGCACCGCCCAGAGCCACGCGTCCACCCGCACGGCACCGGTCACCGGGATCTGCATCCCCCCAGTCTACGAACGGCGCCCGCTCGCCACCCACCCCGCGGTCCTACACTGGCCGCCGACAAGGAGGTTCCCATGAACCGAGACGACAGCATCTACACCGGAGCGGACGACGCGCTGCGGAGCGGCGACGACCGCATGGTCGCGGCGAACGACAGCTCCGGAGCCGGCGGAACCCGCGGCGACGTCGGCATGAGCACGACGAGCGGCGAGGGTACCGGGGTCCCCACCCGCGGCGCGCCTCCGCAGAGCGGATCCCCGTCCGAGCTGCGCCCCACCGGCTTCCCGCACGCGGGCCTGGAGTTCTCGCTCGTCCCGTCCGGGCACGAGGAGTGGCGGATCGAGCACCCGGGCGGTCGCACCGTCGGCGTCCTCGCCGTCATCTCGCACGCGGGCGAGGAGTCGGAGGCCGTGTTCGTCACACGCCGCGTCGGCTCCGAGGAGGCCGTGGCCGAGGGCACCGACTGGCGCGGCATCGTGTCGGCCGTGATCAACGACGAGGCGGCGGACGAGCGCGATCCGGTCCAGCTCGACCCCACCGTCGAGCACGTCCGCGGCGGACTGATCAGCCGCGGCCCCGCGGACGTCGACGGCCTCTCCTGAGCCCTCCCCTCCGGGACGCCGTCCGCGCTCGGCGCGGGGCGTCCCACGGAGGAGGATCGGACGCTCAGCGGTCGAGCAGCGCGGCGTTGATCCGGGCCGAGAGGTCGGCGTCGACGCGGCGGTCGGTCCCGTCGACGGCACGGACGGGAGCGGCGTTGCGCGCGCTCGAGACCAGCCACGCCGCGTCCGCCGCCTCCAGATCGCCCGCGCGCAGCGGACGCACCGCCGTCCCGAGGCCGAGGCCCGGCGCGAGCGCGAACAGGTCGGCCTGCGTGGTGCCGGGCAGCAGCCCGAGGCTCGGCGGAGGAGTCACGAGCTCCCCGCCCGTCAGCAGCACGAGGTTCGAGGTCGGCCCCTCGAGCAGGTAGCCGTCGCTCGACACGAACAGGGCGTCGTCGGCACCGCGCCGGGCGGCCTCCCGCGCGGCCGCACGGTTCACCGCGTACGAGAGCGTCTTCGCGCCGGCGAGCAGCCAGGGGGACGTCGACTGCACGTCCGAGCGCAGCCCGCGGTCCAGGAGCACCACGCGCACGCCGTCGCGGCGGGCCGGGCCGAAGTCCGGGCTGGTCTGCACGAAGACGACGCCGGTGGGCCGCCCGCCGCCCTCGACGCCGCGGGTCAGGATCGTCTTCACCATCGCCTCGGCGACGGGCGGGTGCGCGGCCACCGCCGCTCCGATCGCCTCGAGCCAGGCGGCCCGGTCCGGCCGGGGCAGGTCGAGCATCCGGGCCGAGCGCTCGAAGCGGTCCAGGTGCGCGTCGAGCGCCTGCAGCCGTCCGTCGACCAGGTTGATCGTCTCGAACACGCCGTCGCCGCGGGTGAAGCCGAGGTCGGTGACGTCCAGATCGCCGCGCCCGCTCGGATCGATGCGGTGCGCGGGTCCTCCCGGCGAGTGGGCCTCGGCGTCGAGGGAGGGTCGGTCGAGGACGACGAGGGTCTCAGCGGGCATGGGCGGTGCGGTCCTTCCGGGAGCGGCGGCGGGGGGAGAAGCGGAGCAGCGCGATCGTCAGCAGGGCGCCGATCAGGGAGCCGCTGCCGTTCGAGACCAGGTCCTGCACGTCGGAGACGCGGGTCGGCAGCCACAGCAGCTGCGCGGTCTCGACGGCCGCCGATACGGCGAGCCCGATGGCGGCGGCCCACAGGCGGCGCCCCGCCGGCAGCTGCGCGGCGATCAGCGCACCGAGCGGCACGAAGAGCAGCACGTTCGCGGTGAACTCCGCCACGTCGAAGTCGAACCAGCCGGTGAGCGGCGTGGAGGCGAGGAACGCGATGATCCCGCGGATCAGCGCGTTGGGCTCCCCGGCGGGGTAGGGCGCGGGCGTCAGCGTGATCAGGGCGATCAGCGCGAGCCAGGCGAGCGTCGCGAGGCGGAGGGGTCTCGAGCGGCGCATCGTCCGATTCTGCCAGCCCGTCGGGGTCGGGCGCGGCGGGCGCGGTGTGGGAGGCTGGAGGGCATGACCAGCGAGGACCCCGGCGCGGACGCCGTGCTCCCGCGCCACCCCTTCGACGCGTCGCTCGGCGACGGCTGGGTCGAGATCGGCGACGGACGCCGCTTCTGGGGGCGCTTCGGCGCCGCCGGCCTCCTCCTGCGCGATCCGTCGGGACGCGTCCTGCTCCAGCACCGCGTCAGCTGGAGCCACTTCGGGGACACCTGGGGGCTGCCCGGCGGCGCCCGTCACCCCGAGGAGACGGCCTTCGAGGCGGCCCTCCGGGAGTCGGAGGAGGAGGCGGGCGTCCCCGCCGACCTGATCCTGCCCGTGCTCTCCAGCGTCGTCGTGATCGGCCCGTGGAGCTACTCCACCGTCCTGGCCGAGTCCCGCGAGCACTTCACTCCCCGCATCAGCGACGCCGAGAGCACCGAGCTGCGCTGGGTCGCCCCCGAGGACGTCGCCTCCCTGCCGCTGCACCCGGGCTTCGGAGCGGCCTGGCCGGGTCTGCGCGCGCTCGGCTCCTCGATCCCGGTGCTCGTCGTGGACGCCGCCAACGTGGTCGGCTCACGCCCCGACGGCTGGTGGCGCGACCGCGCCGGCGCCGCGGAGCGCCTCCTCGCCTCCCTGGCCCGCCTCGCGGAGGCCGGCGTTCCCGGCCGTCTCCTGGGGATCGACGCCGACACGGTCTGGCCGCGCATCGCCGTGGTGCTCGAGGGAGTGGCGCGCGCCGCCCGTCCGGAGGCGGGCGCTCTCACGGAGCGGCTGACGGTCCACTCGGCCGACGGCTCGGGCGACGACGCGATCGTCGAGCTGGTCGGCGCGCTCGAGACCGCGGTCGTCGTGACGGCCGACCGTGGACTGGCCGCCCGCGTCGAGGCGCTCGGGGCCGCCGTGGTCGGTCCGCGCTCGCTGCTCGACCTCCTCGATCCCGCCCGGGAATAGGCCGCGGGGGCACCCGGTTGCATCCCCCATGGCTACGACTGCGATGACCCTCGACTCCCACGACCAGACGATCGCCGACGGCATCGTCCTCATCGACTTCTGGGCCGACTGGTGCGGCCCGTGCAAGCAGTTCGCTCCGGTCTTCGAGGCCACGAGCGAGAAGAACGCCGACATCACCTTCGCGAAGGTCGACACGGAGGACCAGCAGCAGCTCGCCGCGAGCTACGGCATCTCCTCCATCCCCACCCTCGTGGTGTACCGCGACGGGATCCCGCTGATGGCTCAGCCCGGCGCCCTGCCCGCCCCCGCGCTCGACAACCTGATCGAGCAGGTCCGCGGCCTCGACATGGTCGAGGTGCGCCGCCAGTACGAGGAGGCGAAGGCCGCTCAGGAGGCCGGCGCCGCTCCGCAGGCCTGATCCGCGCGGCGCTTCGATCCGCTCCGCAGGCGGGAGGCGCCCGCAGACGCACGAGAACCCCCGGCAGCCGTGAGGCCGCCGGGGGTTCCGTCGTTCCGAGCCGGGATCAGCCGGTGTTCTGCAGACCCGCCGCGACTCCGTTGACCGCGAGCAGGAGCAGGCGCTGGTTCTGCTCCGTCCCGGATCCGCCCGGGTCGGTGCGGAGCGCCTTCAGTGCGCGCAGCTGCAGGAGCGAGAGCGCGTTGACGTACGGGGTGCGCAGGCGCACGGCACGGCCGAGCACGCGGTGGCCCGTGAGCAGGCTCTCCTCGCCGGTGATCGAGAGCACCCACCGGCGGGTGAGCGCCATCTCGTCGAGCACGAGTCCGGCGAGGTCGTCGCGGGAGTCGAGGGCGAGGTACCGGCGGGCGATGCCCTCGTCGGTCTTCGCGAGCGACATCTCGACGTTGTCGACCATCGTCGTGAACAGCGGCCACGAGGCGTAGGCCTCGCGGAGCAGGTCGAGGTCGCCGACGGCCTCGAGTGCGCTGCCCAGCCCGAACCAGCCGGTCAGGTTGACGCGGGCCTGGGTCCAGGCGAAGACCCACGGGATCGCTCGCAGGTCCTCGAGCGACTCGACGGAGAGGCCGCGGCGGGCCGGACGCGAGCCGAGGGCGAGCAGGCCCACCTCCTCCTGCGGGGTGACCCGGGCGAACCACGGCGCGAAGCCGTCGGCCTTCACGAGCTCGAAGAAGCGGCGGCGCGACTCGCGGTCCATCGTCGCCGCCACCTCGGCGAAGCGCTCCGCGGCGCCCGCGTTGCGCTCGCCGACCGCGGGGGAGGAGGCGAGCAGCGTCGCTCCCGCCACCTGCTCGATGTGCCGGGTGGCGATGTCCGGGTTGCCGTAGCGGGCGAAGATGACCTCGCCCTGCTCCGTCAGCTTGAAGCGGCCGTCCACCGATCCGGGCGGCTGCGCGAGGACGGCCCGGTTGGCCGGCCCGCCGCCGCGGCCGAGCGCTCCGCCGCGCCCGTGGAACAGCGTGAGCACGATGCCCTCGTCGGCCGCCCACTGCGCGATGCGCGCCTGCGCGTCGTAGAGCGCGAGCGTCGCCGAGACCGGTCCGACGTCCTTCGACGAGTCGGAGTAGCCGAGCATCACCTCGAGCCGGTTGCCGGTGGCCGCGAGGCGCGCCTGCACCTGGGGGAGGCGGATCATCTCGGCGAGGATGTCGGTCGAGGCGTCGAGGTCGGCGAAGGTCTCGAAGAGCGGGACCGCGTCGATGATCGGCGGCACGCCGTCGGTCGCCGCCTCGGCCAGTTCGAAGACCGTCCGCAGGTCGTCGGCCGACTGCGTGAAGGAGACGATGTAGCGCCTCGCCGCGTCGGTGCCGAAGCGCTCCTGGACCTTCGCGATCGCCCGGAACACCGACAGGACCTCGAGGCCGCGCTCGTCGAGCTCCTCGCCGGCGCGGATCGCGGCGATCGTCTCGCGGTGCACCTTCGAGTGCTGGCGCACCTCGATCTCGGCGAGGTGGAAGCCGAAGGTCTCGAGCTGCCAGACGAAGTCCTGGAGGTCGCCGTAGGCGGCGCGGACGTCCTCGGCCTCGACCAGGGACTCCTGGAGGGTGCGCAGCTCGGCCAGCAGCTCGGCGGCGGCGGAGTAGGCCAGCGGCCCCTCGGAGCGGGTCGCCGCCAGGCGCTCGGCCGCGAAGAGCAGGACGCGGCGGTGCGCCTCGTTGGGCGAGCGCTCGGCGATGTCGGCGGCGAGCTCGGGAGCCCGCTCGACGCAGGAGGCCCAGAGCGCCTCGACGGCGGCCGACGGGGGAGTGGTCGACGCGTCGAGGGTCAGCGCGCGGCCCACGCGGCGGGCGACCCGCTCGAGGCCCATGAGGACGTGCTCGGAGGCGATGTCCACGGCAGCGAGGGTCGTCTCGGCGGTGACGAAGGGATTGCCGTCGCGGTCGCCGCCGATCCAGGTGCCCAGGCGGACGAAGGCCGGCGCGACCGGTGCCCGGGTGCCCGAGCCCTCGCCGAGCAGAGCGTCGTCGAGGCGGCGGTAGACGCGGGGGAGCACCGAGAACAGCGACTCGTCGAAGACGCTCATCGCGGTGCGCACCTCGTCGAGGGGAGTGGGCTTGGACTCGCGCAGCGGAGCGGTGCGCCACAGCGTGTCGACCTCGGCCAGCAGCCTGCGGCGGATCTCCACCAGCACGACGCCGCCCATGCGCGGGTCGTCGCGCTGCTCGAGCAGGTCGCTGATGCGGCGGATGGTCGAGGCCACTGCGCGGCGGCGCGCCTCGGTCGGGTGCGCCGTGAGGACCGGGCGGAACTCCAGTCGGGACAGGCGCGCGAACGCCTCGTCCTCCCCGAGCTCCCCGGTCAGCCGGCGCATCGAGGCGAGGATCGAGTCCTCGGGCGACTGCGCGCCGGCGTCGGCCTCGCGCCGGCGCAGCACGCGGACGCGGTGGAACTCCTCCGCCACGTTGACGAGGTGGAAGTAGCAGGTGAACGCCCGGGCGACCTCCTCGGCGCGCTCGAGCGTGAGCGAGGCGACGAACTCCTCCGCCTCCGCGGTCCCGGCGGCGTCGCCGCTGTCGTAGGCGCTGATCGTGAGCGCGCGCAGGCGCTCCACGTCCTCGTAGAGGGAGGGCTCGCCCGACTCGCGGAGCACCTGGCCGAGCAGCTCGCCCAGCAGGTGGACGTCGGCGCGGATCCTCTCGTCGAGTGGAGGCGCGGTCGTCCCGTCGGCGGAGGAGGGGGCGGTGGCGGAGGCGGGTGCTGCGGTCGCGGCGGACGCGTCGGAGAACGGAGGCACGGGAGAGACCTTAGCGGCGGTGCGTATCGAGCACATGACGCCTGCGTCACGATCCGAACTGGAATGATCGAGGGGTGACCGTGACAACCGCACCCCCCGCTCCCGCCGTCCAGACCGAGCAGGCGGCACCCCATGTCGTCGTGCTGTTCGGCGCCGTCGGCGACCTGGCCCGGCGCAAGCTCATCCCGGGGATGGCCCACCTCGCGCTCTCCTCCCTCGCACCGGACCTGCAGATCGTCGGCACCTCGCTCGAGGAGCACGACGACGCCTCGTTCCGCGCCTTCGCGAAGCTGGCCTACGACGAGTTCGGGAGCCGCTCCCTGACGCCGGCGCAGTGGGACGAGTTCGCGTCCAAGCTCCGCTACGTCCCGCAGTCCGCCGGTCCGGCCGCGCTGGCCGCCGCCGTGACCGACGCCGAGGCGGTCCTCGGCCCGGACGTGAGCCGGCTGCACTACCTCAGCGTCCCGCCCAGGGCAGCTCTCTCCGTCGTGCGGATGCTCGCCGAGGCCGGGCTGGTCGAGCGCTCGCGGATCATCATGGAGAAGCCGTTCGGCGTCGACCTCGAGAGCGCGGTCGTCCTCAACGCGGAGCTCCACGAGACCTTCAGCGAGGAGCAGATCTTCCGGATCGACCACTTCCTCGGCAAGGAGCCGGCGCAGAACATCCTCGCCTTCCGCTTCGCCAACGGCCTCTTCGAGCCCATCTGGAACCGCAACTTCATCGATCACGTCCAGATCGACATCCCCGAGCGCCTCACGCTCGACCGTCGCGCCGAGTTCTACGAGTCCACCGGCGCGTACAAGGACATGGTCGTCACCCACCTCTTCCAGGTGCTGGCGTTCATGGCGATGGAGCCGCCGACCGCGCTGGAGCCCCAGGCCATCAGCGAGGAGAAGAACAAGGTCTTCCGCTCGATGCGTCCGCTGAACCCCGAGAACGTGGTGCGCGGCCAGTACATCGGCTACCGCGACGAGCCGGGCGTCGCCGCCGACTCCGAGACCGACACCTTCGTCGCGCTGAAGTGCGAGATCGACAACTGGCGCTGGGCGGGAGTGCCGTTCTACCTCCGCACCGGCAAGCGGATGGCCGAGGGCCAGCGCATCATCTCGATCGCGTTCCGCGAGCCCCCGAAGAGCATGTTCCCGCAGGGCTCCGGAGTCGGTGCCCACGGCCCGGACCACCTCACCTTCGACCTGGCGGACGCCTCGAAGGTCTCGCTCTCGTTCTACGGGAAGCGCCCCGGTCCCGGCATGCGGCTCGACAAGCTGAGCATGCAGTTCGCGCTCCAGGAGACCGACCGCGCGGGCGACGCGCTCGAGGCCTACGAGCGCCTGATCCTCGACGCGATGCGCGGAGACCACACGCTGTTCACCACCGCGGAGGGCATCGAGCGGCTCTGGGAGGTCTCCGCGCCGCTCCTGCAGGATCCGCCGCCCGTCCGTCTCTACGCGCCCGGCTCCTGGGGGCCGAACGCGATCCACCAGCTGATCGCGCCGCACGCCTGGCGCCTGCCGTTCGAGCGGGTCTGGCGCGACAAGCGCTGACCATGCCGCCGTGCGCCCCGCCTAGGCTGGGCGCATGGCGCGCACCGGTGAGGACCGGATCTGGACGGTCCCGAACGTCCTCAGCATGGTGCGTCTCGCGCTGGTGCCGGTGTTCCTCGTGCTCGTGGTCCTCGGCGAGGACGCGCTCGCGCTCCTGACCCTCGTCGTCTCGAGCCTCACCGACTACCTCGACGGCTGGATCGCGCGCCGCTTCGACCAGATGACGCGCCTCGGCCGCGTCCTCGATCCGGCCGCCGACCGCCTCTACATCTTCGCCACCGTCCTGGGCCTCGCGGCCCGCGGACTGGTGCCCTGGTGGCTGGTCGCCGTGCTGCTCGCCCGCGACCTGATGCTCGTGGTCCTGGCGGTCGTCCTGGCGAACAACGGCTACGGAGCGCTTCCCGTGCACCACCTGGGGAAATTCGCGACCTTCTGCCTCTTCTACGCGCTCCCGCTGATCATGCTGGGGCAGGCGTTCCCGGCCCTCGCGGCCGCCTCGCTCCCCATCGCCTGGGCCTTCGCGCTGTGGGGCGCGTTCCTCTACTGGTGGGCCGGGATCGTCTACGCCGTCCAGACACGGGACCTCGTCCTGGGGGTCCGCACAGGTGCTCAGGGGTCCGACGAGGGTCACGATTCGGATACGCTGACCTGATAGGAGGTACGTCTTGGTCGAGCCCGTCGGTGGAGCATCATCCGCCCAGCACAATTCCGTTCCCGGTGAGCCGTCGACGGAGACGACTCTGACGTTCACCGACGACATCGGCGCCCAGCTCGCCGCTCTCGACAACCGCGCGTCGCGCGAGGAGGCCGAGGCCGTCGGCGCTCTGCCCTCGGGATCCGCGCTGCTGGTCGTGCGCCGCGGACCGAACACTGGCGCCCGCTTCCTCCTCGACACCGACTCCACGACGGTCGGCCGTCACCCCGACGCGGGCATCTTCCTCGACGACGTCACGGTCTCGCGCCGGCACGCCGAGTTCGTCCGCCGCGGCACGGCGTTCGAGGTCCACGACCTCGGCTCCCTGAACGGCACCTACTTCGACGGGGTCCGGATCGAGTCCGCGATCCTCACCGACGGCTCCGAGGTGCAGGTCGGCAAGTTCCGACTCACCTTCTACGCGTCCCGCGCCGACCTCGTCGCCGCTCCGGACGCGTGAGCCGTGGGCCGCTCCTCCGCGCGCGCCCTCCCCACCGGCTCCGCCGCTCTGCTGAGCATCGGGCAGGTGCTGGCCAGGCTGACCACTGAGTTCCCGGACGTCACCCCGTCCAAGCTGCGTTTCCTCGAGGAGCAGGGGCTCGTCTCGCCGGCCCGCACCGACTCCGGCTACCGCAAGTTCTCGGGCTCCGACGTCGAGCGGCTCCGGATGATCCTCGCTCTGCAGCGCGACCACTACCTCCCCCTCAAGGTCATCCGCGGATACCTCGACGACATCGACGCCGGACGCGAGCCCGCCCTGCCGGCCGGTGTCGGGGGTCCGAGCGCCTCGCTCCTCGGCCCCGCCACGCGGTTGACCCGCGAGGGCCTCGCGGCCGAGTCCGGTGCCACGCCCGCTCTCGTCCAGGAGGCCATCGCCGCCGGGCTCGTGCGGGGCGGGGACGTGTTCGGGGACGAGGCCGTGACGACGCTCAAGGCGCTCGTCGACCTCGGCCGATCCGGTATCGAGCCCCGCCATCTCCGACCGCTCCGCGTCGCCGTCGAGCGCGAGATGTCGCTCATCGAGAGCGTCGTCGCCTCCAGCGCCCGCCGCGGAGAGGCGTCCGGCTCCGCCGGCGCTGCCGAGAACGCGGTGGGGCTCGCGACCCAGCTGGGCACGATCCGCGGGGCGATGGTGCGCAGCGCCCTCTCGCGGATCGCCCGCTCGTGAGGGCCGCGCCGCCGGCCGTCGGGCGGCCCGTGCGACACGCCGCGGCGCCGAGGCCGATGTCGTTTACTCGGCCTGCGCCGGTCGGTACGGTAGGGAGCGCGTTCGGAGGATCCGGCGTCCGGATCCGAGAGGCACAGGGATGAGAGAAGTCAGCCGCGACGTCAGCGGCCAGCGCGACCTCGTCCTGTTCACCGACGGACTGCCCGAGCTCGACGCCGACGCGGGCTACCGCGGGGCCGTCGCGGCGCGCGCCGCGGGGATCACCTACCGGCAGCTCGACTACTGGGCGCGGACCGAGCTCGTCGAGCCCACCGTGCGCGGCGCGTCCGGCTCCGGAACGCAGCGCCTCTACGGCTTCCGCGACATCCTCGTGCTGAAGCTGGTCAAGCGCCTGCTCGACACCGGGATCTCGCTCCAGCAGATCCGCACGGCGGTCAACCAGCTCCGCGAGTCCGGGGTCGACGACCTCGCGCAGACGACCCTGATGAGCGACGGCGCGAGCGTCTACCTCTGCACCTCGGACGACGAGGTCATCGACCTGCTCAGCCGCGGCCAGGGCGTCTTCGGCATCGCCGTCGGCAAGGTCCTCCGCGAGGTCGAGTCGAGCCTCGTCGAGCTCGACCACCAGTCGGTCGACCCTGGCGACGAGCTCGCCCAGCGCCGCGCCTCCCGCCGCGTCGGCTGACCGCCCACCGCTCGCGGGTCGGCCGCGGCCCCGGGGACTCCCGGGTCCCCTCCGCACGCTCAGCCGATCAGGAGCGGACCCGCCTGCAGCCGTGCTGTGCGAGCAACGGGTGCCACCCGAGTCTGACCGTGCTGATCGAGTGGCGGGCTCCGCCCGCGCATCGAGAGTCCGCGCTGAACTCCGACGCCGAGCGTCTACCGGCGCCGTCCCTGGCACTCCTCGAGCAACGAGCATCGCCCGCGTCCCGAGACCTCGAGCCGGAGAAGTCCGGCGGACCCGCCGGCCCTAGGTCGCGGCCGGGACCTGCTCGCCGATGCGTCCGGTGCGGATGACGCGGTCGAGCAGCAGGTCGAAGTTGTGCGCCATCTCCTGGGCGCTCTCCCCGGGCCAGACGTGGACGGGCTTCGCCGCGCCCTGCGCCTGCTGGAGGGAGGTGCGCTCCGGGAGCTGCGGGCTGAGGACGAGCGGCCCGAACATGTCGCGCAGCTCCTTGATCCGGAACTGGTGCTCCAGCGACTGGACGCGGGCGCGGTTGACGATGATGCCTAGCGGCTGGAGGCGCGGGCTGAGTCCGCGGCGGATCTCCTCGATCGCCCGGAGCGCCCGGTCGGCGGCGGCTACCGAGAACAGGCCCGGCTCCGTGACGACGGCGACGCGGTCGCTCGCGGCCCAGGCAGTGCGGGTCAGGGCGTTGAGCGAGGGGGCGCAGTCGATCAGCACGAGGTCGTAGTCGGCCTCGACGCTAGCGAGGGCCTCCTCGAGCTTCCAGATGTCGCGGATGCTGGGGTGCGGCCCGTCGAAGTTGATTGCGGAGGGGCTGCCGATCAGCACGTCGATCGTGCCGTGGTGCTCCTTGGTCCAGCCGGAGGGGGCGATCGCCGAGCGGACGATCTTCTCCTTCGGCGACGTCAGGACGTCGGCGATGTTGAGGTGGCCGGCGACGTTGATGTCCATTCCGGTCGACACGTCGGACTGGGGATCGAGGTCGACGACCAGCGTTCGCAGGCCCTTCGAGAACGCCGCGGATGCAAGGCCGAGCGTCACCGTGGTCTTGCCGACGCCGCCCTTGAGGGAGCTCACGCTGAGTACATGCATGGCTGACTACTTTACGTTCCTCCGGGCGGCAGAACCTAACCGTTCGCTGCACGCGCCGTCCGCGCCGCCCCCGGAAGCGGGCAGCACTAGCAGTCGGAGCGCGCTCCGACCAAGCCGCCCGGCGCGATCCGGGCCCGCCGGTACACTCGTCCTGAGCGGAAGGAGGCTCGTTCGCATGGATGAGCGCAACGACGAACAGCCCGACACCGGCACCGGTCCCACGCCGCGGACCGCCATGGACGCGGCTCGGGAATCGGGTCAGTACTCCCCGCGAGCGAGCGACACCGCTCCGACCCTCCTGCCCGACGGCGTGCGGATCACTCCGCCCGGCCCGCGACGCCGCTCCACCGCCCCCGCTCCGGTCGAGGACGAGGACGCGATCGACGTCGGCCGCCTCGGCCTGCCGCCCTCGCGCTCGCACGCTCTCGCGCCCCCGGAGCCGAGTCCTGCTCCGACCCCCTCACCGGCTCCCGCTCACCCGTCCGGCGCGAACGGACCGGTCTCGGCGGGGATCCCCGCCCGAGCGGAGTCCGCCGAGAAGCCCGCGGCGTCCGAGTCCGCGGGGGAGCCCGCCGCCGTCCCCACGCGCCGCGACCGCCTCCGCGCCGAGTCCTCGAGCGCCGCTCCCGCCCCGTCCGCGCCGAGCGCCGCCGTCCCAGAGTCGGCGTCGATGCTCACCCCGGACAGGCTCCTGGAGGTCAACCGCAAGACCCGTCCCGCTCCCACGGGCGGCTGGCACCGCTTCCTCTACGGCCTGACCTTCCACACGGTCAACCTCGGCGACTCCGCGAAGGTGAAGGCGTGGAAGGCGATGGACGAGCGGATCGGCCGGCAGTTCGAGGGCGGCACCCGCTTCGTCCCGGTCATGACCCGCAAGGGCGGCGTCGGCAAGACCACGGTCACGACGCTCCTGGGCATGGCCCTCGCCGACGCGCGCGAGGACCGCATCATCGCGGTCGACGCGAACCCCGACCGCGGCACCCTGGCCGAGCGCGTCCCCAAGCAGACGCGGGCGACCGTCCGCGACGTCGTGAACCGCGCGGCCGGCGTGACCGGATTCACCGAGTTCTCGACGATGGTCTCCCGCGACGAGACCCGCCTCGACGTCCTCGCCTCCGACACCGACCCGCAGCTCTCCGAGGCCTTCGACGAGGACGACTACAACGTGGTCGCCGACCTGGTCGAGCGCTTCTACTCGATCATGCTCACCGACTGCGGCACGGGCATCGTGCACTCGGTGATGCGGCCCACGCTGCAGCGCGCCGACACGGTGGTGATCGTCTCGGGCGGCAGCGTCGACGAGGCCCGCCTGGCCTCCGAGACCCTCACCTGGCTGGACGCGAACGGCTACGGCGCCCTGGTGCGCAACGCGGTCGTCGCGCTCAACACGGCGACGCAGGGCACGAGCCTGGTGAAGCTGGAGGAGATCGAGTCGCACTTCCGCTCCCGCGTCCGCGACATCGTCCGCATCCCCTACGACCCGGTGCTCGCCGCCGGCTCCGTGGTGAAGTGGGAGCAGCTGCGCGAGGGCACGAAGGACGCCGCACGCCTGCTCGCCGCGCTCGTGGTCGAGGGCATGCCGGTCCGACGTGTCTGAGCCCCGGGGCTTCGGGGCGGCGTCCGCCGCGCACCAGGACCGCACCGACGGGCCCGACGCGTCCACCGACGCCTTCGACCTGATCGTCGTCGGGGCCGGCTCCGGCAACTCGATCGTCGGTCCGGAGTTCGACGGCCTGCGGGTCGCGATCCTCGACGACGGGGAGTGGTTCGGCGGCACCTGCCTCAACGCCGGCTGCATCCCGACCAAGATGTTCGTCCACGTCGCCGACGTGGTCACCGACGTCGACCAGGGCGGCCCGATCGGCGTCCACTCCCGCCTCCGCCGCCCCGAGTGGGCCGAGGTGCGCGACCGTGTGTTCGGCCGGATCGACGCGATCAGCGAGGGCGGTTTCGAGTACCGCGATCAGCGCTCCCCGAACGTGACCGTCCTCCGCGAGAGCTTCGGCTTCGAGTCGCTCGGAGACGGCGACCGCCCGCACGTCCTCGTCAGCGCCAGCGGTGCCCGCATCAGTGCTCGGCAGGTGGTCGTGGCCGCCGGCTCGCGGCCCAGGCCGCTCCTCGCCGCGTACGAGCCGGACCCCCGCATCCAGGACTCGTCCTCGGTCATGCGGCTCGACGAGCTCCCCGAGCGGATGCTGATCCTCGGCGGCGGTGCCGTGGCCGTCGAGTTCGCCCACGTCTTCTCCTCCTTCGGCACGGCCGTGACCGTCGCCGTCCGCGGCGACCGCCTCCTCCGCGCCCTCGACGAGGACGTCTCGCGCCGGTTCACCGGGATCGCCGCCGAGCGGTACACGGTGCTCACCGGAGTGAGCGCCGAGAGCGTCGACGCCCGCCCTGACGGGCTCCGCGTCGCCCTCAGCGACGGCACGACGGTCGAGACCGACCTGCTGCTCGTCGCGCTCGGCCGCGACCCCAACAGCGACACGGTCGCCGCCGCCTCCGTCGGGATCGATCTGCACGAGGACGGCCGGATCAGCGTCGACACCGAGCAGCGCGTCCTCTCCGGCGGACGCCCCGTGCCCGGCCTCTTCGCCCTCGGTGACGTGTCGTCCCGCTGGCAGCTCAAGCACGTCGCCAACCACGAGGCGCGCCTCGTGGCGCACAACCTCCTGCACCCGGGCGAGCTGCTCTCCGACACCCTCTCGCCGGTGCCCGGCGCGATCTTCGCCCACCCGCAGATCGCCCACTTCGGGCTCACCGCGGCCGAAGCGCGGGACCAGGGCCTGGACGTCGTCACCGTCACCCAGGAGTACGGCTCCACCGCCTTCGGCTGGGCGCTCGAGGACGACTCCAGCGCCTGCCTCCTGGTCGTCGGACTCGACGGCACCCTCCTCGGCGCGCACATCATCGGGCCGCAGGCCAGTATCCTCATTCAGCCGCTCGTCCAGGCCGCCAGCGCCGGCACCGGCATCCGCGGACTCGCCCGCAGCCAGTACTGGCCGCACCCCGCAGCGAGCGAAGTCGTCGAGAACGCCCTCCTGAGCGCGGAGGAGGCCCTGAGGGAGCGCACCACATGACCGAACGCCAGATCCGCATCTTCGGGGACCCGGTGCTGAAGACCCCGTCCACGACCATCGAGACGGTCGACGCCGGCGTCCGCGGCCTCGTCGAGGACCTCGTCGACAGCGTCCGACCGCCCGGCCGCGCCGGCGTCGCAGCCCCCCAGATCGGCGTCAACCTCCGCGCCTTCAGCTACAACGTCGACGGCGTCATCGGGTACATCCTCAACCCCGAGATCATCGAGCTCAGCGGAGACCCGCGACCGGTCGACGAGGGCTGCCTCTCCGTCCCGAACCTCTGGTACCCCGCGATCCGCTACCCGCACGCGAAGGTCCGCGGCACCGACCTCGACGGCAACGAGATCGTCCTCGAAGGCGACGGCCTCATGGCCCAGGCCCTCCAGCACGAATGCGACCACCTCGACGGACGCCTCTACCTCGACCGCCTCTCCAAGGACGACCGCCGCGCCGCCATGAAGGCCGTCCGGGAATCCGACTGGTTCTGAGTTCGATTCCGGGCCGGTCCCTGCCCGGCTCGGCGCGGTTGGCTTTTCGAGGCGGGCGCGTTCTGGGGAGCGTCGTGCGTTCCGCCGACGGGAAAGCGCTGGGACGCGCTTTTCCGGATACGGCTGTGTCGAGGGGGGCGGTCCCTGCCCGGCTCGGAGCGGTCGGCTTTTCGAGGTGGGCGCGTTCTGGGGAGCGTCGTGCGTTCCGCCGACGGGAAAGCGCTGGGACGCGCTTTCCCGGATACGGCTGTGTTGGTGGGGAGCCGGTCCTTGCCCGGCTCCACGCAGTCGGCCGCTCGAGGTGGGCGCGTTCCATGGAGCGTCGTGCGTTCCGCCGACGGTGAAGCGCTGGCACGCGCTTCACCGGATACGGCTGTGTTTTGGGGAGCCGGTCCTTGCCCGGCTCGGCGCGGTCGGCTTTTCGGGGTGGGCGCGTTCTGTGGAGCGTCGTGCGTTCCGCCGACGGGAAACCGCTGGGACGCGCTTTCCCGGATACGGCTGTGTTGAGGGGATCTGGTCCCTGCCCCGGCGCGGTCGGCACCGCGACAGGGGCGCGTCGAGGAGAGCGTCGGGCGTTCCGCCGACGGGATAGAGCTGGGCGCGCTGTCCCGGAGGCGGCTGCGATCGGGACGGCCTGCTGGTGACGCGGGGAGAGCGCGGGGTCAGCGGAGGGAGATGCCCTCGGTGGCGGGGGCGGCGGAGTAGACGGCGGCGATGGTGTCGGCGAAGTCGGCGAGGATGACGTTGCGCTTGATGCTCATCTTCGGAGTCAGGTGACCGCTCGCCTCCGTGAACTCGGTCGGGAGGATCACGAACTTCCGGATCGACTCGGCGCGGGACACGCGCTCGTTCGCCGCATCGACGGCCCGCTGCACCTCGGCCAGAACGACCGGGTTCACGGCCGCGTCCTCGAGTGAGAGGCCCTTGTCCTGCCCGTTGTTGGCGAGCCACGTCGGCAGCATCTCGGAGTCGAGCGTGACCAGAGCGGCGATGAACGGGCGCTGATCGCCGACGACGACGACCTGGCCGACCAGCGGGTTCGCGCGGATCGGATCCTCCAGCGCCGCCGGAGCGACGTTCTTGCCGCCGGCGGTGACGATGATCTCCTTCTTCCGCCCGGTGACGCGCAGGTACCCGTCCTCGTCCAGGGTTCCGAGGTCGCCCGTGCGGAACCACTCGCCGTCGAACGACTCGGCCGTCGCCGCCTCGTTGTTCCAGTAGCCGCCGAAGACGTCGATGCCGCGCACCTGGATCTCGCCGTCGCCCGCGATCCGGATCGAGACCCCGGGCATCGCCGGGCCCACCGAGCCGATCTTGAACCGCTCGGTGCGGTTGACCGTGGCGGGCGCCGTCGTCTCCGTGAGGCCGTAGCCCTCGAGGATCTTGATGCCGAGACTGTGGAAGAAGTGCCCGAGCCGGTCTCCCAGCGGCGCCGAGCCGGACACGGCGAAGCGGACGTTCCCGCCCATGGCGGTGCGCAGCTTCGAGTAGACGAGCCGGTCGAAGAGGAGGAACTGCAGCTTCAGCGCGAGCGGCACCGAACCCGCCTCGAGCGCCATCGAGTGAGCGACGGCGACGTCGGCCGCGCGGCGGAAGATCTTCCCCTTCCCCCCGGCCTCGGCCTTCTGCTCGGCGGAGTTGTAGACCTTCTCGAACACGCGCGGCACGGCCAGGAGGAACGTCGGCTTGAAGGACGCGAGCGAGGGGAGCAGCTGCCTGGTGTCGGCCTGGTGCCCCACCTTCACCCCGCCGTGCACGCAGAGGATCGCGATGAAGCGGGCGAACACGTGCGCGGTGGTGATGAACAGCAGCGTCGACGCGCCGGGCTGGTGGATCAGCTCCGTCAGGGCGACCGCCGAGTTGCGGCTGAGCTCGACGAAGTTCGAGTGCCGGATGATGCAGCCCTTGGGGCGGCCGGTGGAGCCGGAGGTGTAGATGATCGTCGCGATGTCGGTGCCGGTCGCCAGCGAGCGGCGGCGCTCGATCTCGGCATCCGGCACGTCGATGCCGCGCGCGACCAGCTTGTCCAGATCGCCCAGCCCGATCTGCCAGGCGAGGCGGACCTCGGGAAGGTCGGCGCGGATCTCGTCGAAGCGGGCGAAGTGCTCGGGGGTCTCGACGATCACGGCGTGCGCGCCGGAGTCGGCGAGGTTCCACTGCACCTGCGCGGGGGAGGAGGTCTCGTACACCGGGACGAGGATCCCGCCGGCGAACCAGACGGCGAAGTCGATCAGCGTCCACTCGTAGCGCGTCTTGCAGATCAGCCCGACCTTCTCGCCCGGCTCGAGGCCGGCGGCGACGAAGCCCTTCGCGAGGGCCGTGACCTGGTCGAGGAACTCCTGCGCCGTCACATCGCGCCAGCCGTCGCCGTCGGGCAGCGCGAAGAGCGGGCGATCGGGCGTCTCGCGGACGCGGTCCAGCAGGAGGGCGGTCGTGTTGGCCTGGGGATCGGCCGGAACCACCAGGGGGGAATCGAACTGGTCCACGGCAACTCCTTCGGTACCTGAATGAACGTCGTCTCCACTGTACCGGCGCGGCGCAAGCTGTGGATCCGTTCAGGGTAACGATCCAGTGGTGGCTCCGCGAGGAGGGCCGACACGCGTCGCCGGGTCTCGCCGCTGAGCCGCATCGGAGCGCTCGCGGTCACTACACTCGTCCTGGCCGCCGCTCAGGGCGGCCCGCCGACGCTGCCGCGCCGGTGGCGACGGGAAGGCGGTTCGCGTGCACGCGATCGGGATCGACATCGGCGGCACGAAGATCGCCGGAGCCCTGGTCGACGAGTTCGGGGGGATCCTCCGCGAGGACCGTCGGCCCACTCCTGCCGGGCACCCCGAGCTGATCGTCGACGTCGTGGTCGAGATGGTCGAGCATCTGCGCTCCGGCCTGCTCCCGGGAGACGTCTCCGCGGTCGGAGTCGCCGCCGCCGGCTTCATCGACGCCTCGCAGTCGATCGTCTACTACGCCCCGAACATCAACTGGCGCAACGAGCCCTTCCGCGAGAAGCTCTCGGCCCGCATCGACCTGCCGATCATCATCGAGAACGATGCGAACGCCGCCGGCTGGGCCGAGTTCCGCTACGGCTCGGGCCGCCTCGTCAGCGACATGCTGATGCTCACCATCGGCACCGGAGTGGGTGGCGCGATCGTCATCAACGACCGGCTCCTGCGCGGCGGCTTCGGCGCAGCGGCCGAGATCGGGCACATGCGGGTCGTCCCCGGAGGCCTGCCCTGCGGCTGCGGCGCCCGCGGCTGCATCGAGCAGTACGGCTCGGGCCGCGCGCTCCAGCGCTTCGCCGGCGAGCTGGCCGACGCGGGCGGGATCGGCCAGGGCATCGCCGACGCCCGCGCCCGCAACGGCGGCGAGCTGAACGGCCACCTCATCTCCGAGCTGATCACCGCCGGCGACCTCGGCGCCCTCGCGGCGCTGCGACAGCTCGGCCACTGGCTGGGCGAGGCGGCGGCCAGCCTGAGCGCCGTCCTCGACCCGCAGATGTTCGTCATCGGCGGCGGAGTGGCGCAGGCGGGCGACCTCCTGCTGGACCCCATCCGCCAGGCCTACCTCGACAACCTCCCCGCCCGGGGCTACCACCCCGAGCCCGAGTTCCGCATCGCGGAGCTCGTCAACGACGCCGGAGTCGTGGGGGCCGCCGACCTGGCGCGCCTGCACGCGAGCTCCCTCTAGCGGCACCCGCCGCACCCGATCCGCCGCACCGCCGAGGAGCCCGATGTTCTACTGGTTCATGAAGCACATCGTCGCGGGCCCGCTCCTGAAGACGATCTTCCGGCCGTGGGTGGTCGGTGCCGACAAGGTGCCGCAGAACGGCGGCGTGATCCTCGCGAGCAACCACCTCTCCTTCATCGACTCCGTGATCCTCCCGCTGGTGATCGAGCGGAACATGGTCTTCCTCGCCAAGAGCGACTACTTCACCGGCAAGGGCCTCAAGGGCTGGGCGACGCGGACGTTCTTCACCGCCACGGGGATGCTGCCCATCGACCGCTCCGGTGGCAAGGCGTCGGAGGCCTCGCTCAACACGGGCCTCCGCGTCCTCGCGGGCGGCCACGCCCTGGGCATCTATCCCGAGGGCACGCGCAGCCCCGACGGCCGCATGTACCGCGGCCGCACCGGTGTCGCGCGCATGGTCCTCGAGGCCCGCGTGCCCGTCATCCCGGTCGCCATGATCGACACCGCGCGCATCATGCCCATCGGCAAGCGCCTGCCGAAGCTGGGCCGCATCGGCATCGTCTTCGGGGAGCCGCTCGACTTCAGCCGCTTCGAGGGCATGGAGGGCGACCGGTTCATCCTCCGCTCGATCACCGACGAGATCATGTACGAGCTCCTCGCCCTGAGCGGCCAGGAGTACCTCGACGTCTACGCGACCTCGGTCAAGGAGAAGCGCGCGGCCCTCACCCGCTGAGCGCCCGCTCGACGCCCGGGGCCCCCTCCCGGCCGAGCGCCCTGCCAGGCGATAAGCTCGTCAACCGCTGCCGTCCGTCCGGACGGCGGCCCTCCGCGCGCCGCTGGCGCCCGTCAGAACCGGGAACACCCTCGTGGTCATCGATCCGAACGAACCGTACGTCCTCGCCGCCCCCTCCGTGGTCGCCGGCCTGGACTATTGGCGCGAGCTCGAGATCAAGCAGCAGCCGCAGTGGCCCGATGCGGAGGCCGTGCGAGCGGCGTCAGCCGAGGTGGCCGCGCTCCCTCCGCTGGTGTTCGCCGGCGAGGTGGACCAGCTGCGCGAGCGTCTCGGAGCCGCGGCCCGCGGCGAGGCGTTCCTCCTGCAGGGCGGCGACTGCGCCGAGACCTTCGCCGGAGCGACCGCCGAGCAGATCCGGAACCGCGTCAAGACCGTGCTGCAGATGGCCGTCGTCCTGACCTACGGCGCGAGCATGCCCGTCATCAAGATGGGCCGGATGGCCGGCCAGTTCGCGAAGCCGCGCTCGAGCGACCTCGAGACCCGCGGCGACGTGACCCTGCCCGCCTACCGCGGCGACATCGTCAACGGCTACGACTTCACCCCGGAGTCGCGCGCCGCGGACCCGCGCCGCATCGTGCAGGGCTACCACACCGCCGCCTCGACGCTGAACCTCATCCGCGCCTTCACGCAGGGCGGATTCGCCGACCTGCGCCTCGTCCACTACTGGAACAAGGGCTTCACCGAGAACCCGCAGAACCAGCGCTACGAGCAGCTGGCCCGCGAGATCGACCGCGCGGTCAAGTTCATGGTGGCGTGCGGGGCCGACTTCGAGGGCATGAAGCGCACCGAGTTCTACACCGGCCACGAGGGCCTGCTGATGGACTACGAGCGCCCCATGACGCGCATCGACTCGCGGACCGGCACGCCGTACAACACCTCCAGCCACTTCATCTGGATCGGCGAGCGCACCCGCGAGCTCGACGGCGCGCACGTCGACTTCCTGTCGCGGGTGCGCAACCCGATCGGCGTGAAGCTCGGCCCGTCGACCACGCCCGAGACGATGCTCGAGCTGATCGACAAGCTCGACCCCGAGCGGGAGCCCGGTCGCCTCACCTTCATCACCCGCATGGGTGCCGGGAGGATCCGCGACGCCCTCCCGCCGCTGCTCGAGGCCGTCAAGCGGAGCGACGCCCTGCCGCTGTGGGTGACCGATCCGATGCACGGCAACGGGCTGACGACGCCGACCGGCTACAAGACCCGTCGCTTCGACGACGTGGTCGACGAGGTCAAGGGCTTCTTCGAGGCGCACCGCGCCGCGGGGACGCACCCGGGCGGCATCCACGTCGAGCTCACGGGCGACGACGTCACCGAGTGCCTCGGCGGCTCGGAGCACATCGACGAGGCGACGCTCGCCACCCGGTACGAGTCGGTCTGCGACCCGCGCCTCAACCACATGCAGTCGCTCGAGCTTGCGTTCCTCGTGGCGGAGGAGCTCCGGGGCCGCGCGATCTGATCCGACCCCGACCGCCGGTCGAGTCCTCGTTGAGGGCTCGACCGGCGGCGTCAGGTCGTGATGGTGATCGACAGCTGGATCGTCGTGCCGCGCTGCACGAGATCGCCGGCCTTGTTGGACTGGTTCGTGACCTTGGTCAGCTCGTTCGGCGCCGCGTCGATCAGCGGGCCGAGCGTCGTCAGGGAGTAGCTCCACGACAGGTCCGCCGCCTCGAGGGCCGCCTTCGCCTCATCGCGCTTCATCCCCACGACGTTCGGCACGGCGACGGGCTCGGGCCCCTTCGACACGACGACCGAGACGGTGTCACCGGTCACGGCGGGCGCCTCCGGGTTCGCCTGCGTGAGGACGACGCCCGCGGCCACGGTGTCGCTCCAGTCCTCGCCGCTGCGGTCGAGGGCGAGACCGGCCGCCTCCGCCTTCGCCGTCGCGTCGTCGATCGAGAGGCCGACGACGTTCGGGATCGGTCCGAGGCTCACCACCATCGCGATGGTGCTGGTCTCGGACATCGTCTCGGGCAGCGCCGATCCGTCAGGCAGCGAGGCGGAGACGACCACACCCGCGTCGACGTCGGCGTCGAAGATCTTCGAGACGTCGCCGACGGTGAAGGAGCCGCCCGTCACCGCGGCGGCAGCGTCGGCCTCCGAGAGGCCGGCGAGCGACGGGACCGGCAGCTGGCGCGGCCCGCTCGAGACGGTCAGCGTGATGACGGAGCCCTTGTGCACCCCCTGCCCGCCGGGCGGATCGGAGCTCACCACCGTCCCCGCGGGCACGGTGAGGTCGGGCGTCTCCTGCGGCTGCACCTCGAAGCCCTGCGCCTGCAGCTGGGCCGTCGCGTCCTGCTGCGACTGGCTGACGACGTCCGGGATCGACACGATCGCGCCGGGTCCCTCGCCGAACCACCAGGCCGTCCCGCCGCCGATGAGCGCCAGGAGGAGCACGACCACCGTGAGCAGGACGCCGCGGCGCCGTCGGACGCGGCGCCTGCTCGCGAGCCGGGCGACGGTGTCGTCGTCCTCGTCGACCACGAGCACCGCTCCGGGGGCCGGCGCCGGGTCGAAGACCGAGGTCTGCCCGGGCTCCGCCGGATCGAAGACGGCCGTCGCCGGCGCCGGATCGGCGACGGGCAGCGGGAGGGGCGTGACCGCCTGCGTGTCGCCGCGGCGGTCGCTCGGTGTGATGCCCATGAGCCGCTCGGCCTCGAGCAGCTGCGCGAGCATGACACCGGCGTCGCGGGGTCGCATGTCCGGATCGCGCTCGGTCGCCCAGAGGACGAGCTCGTCGAGCGAGGTGGGGACGGAGGCGACCGTCGCGCTGGGGTACGGGACGGAGTCGTTGGCGTGCTGGTACGCGATCTGCATCGGCTGCTCGCCCGTGAAGGGCTGCTCTCCGGTGAGCATCTCGTAGATCATGATCCCGATGGCGTAGATGTCGCTGCGGGTGTCGGCGGTGCCGCGCGTGACCAGCTCGGGGGAGAGGTAGGCGATCGTGCCGAGGAGGGCCTGGCCGGAGGCGGTGTTGGCGGAGGCGGCGCGCGCGAGGCCGAAGTCGCCGATCTTGATCCGGCCGTCGTCGGCGAGGAGCACGTTCTCGGGCTTGAGGTCGCGGTGGAGGATCCCGGCGCGGTGCGCGGCGGCGAGACCCGAGAGCACGGAGTGCATGATGTCGACGACCTGCTGGGCGGTCAGCCGGCCGCGCTCCTTGAGCAGGTCGCGCAGAGTGATCCCGGGGAGGTACTCCATCACCAGGTAGGCCATGTCCGAGTCCTGGCCCTGGTCGAAGACGCTGACCACGTTCGGGTGGGCGAGACGGGCGGCGGAGCGCGCCTCCTGGACGAAGCGGTTCTTGAACGTCGCGTCGTCGGAGAGGTGGCCGTGCATGACCTTCATCGCCACGCGGCGCTCGAGGCGCTGGTCGTGCGCGAGGTAGACCGTCGCCATGCCGCCGCGGGCGATCCTCGAGCGCACCTCGTACCGGCCGTCGACGAGACGGCCGAGGAGAGGGTCGAGCTGGCTGGTGGTCACGCGACGAGTCTAGGCAAGACCCCCGGGGGAACCGGTGAGCGACGCCCGGGCGGCACAGGACGGGCTCGGCTCCTTCTCCGCGGCGCCCGCAGTTGGCGGCCCTCCGGGCTCGTGGCAGTCTTGACGCGTGACCGACTCGTCCGCTGCCCCCGCCACCTCGACCGATTCCGAGCTCGAGTGGCTGACCGTCCCCGACCTCGTGGAGCTGACCGGGCTCGGCGCCGGCCGGGTCCGCCGCCTCCTCGAGGAGCGCCACCTGCTCGGCACCCGCCGCGACGGCGTGCTGAAGGTCCCCGCCCTCTTCCTCCGCGACGGGGAGCCGATGAGCGAGATCCGCGGCACCGCGATCCTGCTCGCCGACTCCGGCTTCACCGACGACGAGGCGGTCGACTGGATGCTGACGGTCGAGGAGAGCCTGGGCACGAGCCCGATCGTCGCCCTCCGCGCCGGCCGCAAGGCCGAGGTCCGGCGGGTCGCCCAGGCCCTGGCCTGATCCCGCCGGTCCGCTCCTAGGAGGTGCGGACCGTGACCTGGGCGGCCAGCTCGCGCAGCTCCGCCACGCCCTCCGTGCGGAGCGGCGCGTCGGGGAGGACCGCGATCGCCGCGGCCACCTCCTGGTCGATGCGCTCCTCGAGCCGCTCGAGGGCGCCGCTGCCCGCGATGATCTCCTGCGCCCGCGCGATGGACGCCGCGTCGGCGTCGTTCCGGCCCACGACCGCGTCGAGCTCGGCCCGCTCGCCCGGCGAGCACGCGCCGCGGGCGAGGCCGAGCAGCACGGTGCGCTTGCCCTCCCGCAGATCGTCGCCGGCCGGCTTGCCCGTCACTGCCGGGTCGCCGAAGACTCCGAGGACGTCGTCGCGCAGCTGGAAGGCGATCCCGACCGGGAGCCCGAAGCGGCGCAGGGCGTCCAGCTGAGCGTCGTCGCCGCCGGCGAGGGAGCCGCCGATCACCAGCGGCGCCTCGATGCTGTACTTCGCGCTCTTGTAGACCACCACCCGCTCCGCCCGCTGCAGGTGCTCGTGCTCGGGGTGCTGCACCCACGCGCTCTCCTCGAGGATGTCGAGGTACTGGCCCAGCGTGACCTCGGTGCGCATCAGGTTGAACTCCGCGCGCGCGCGCTCGGCTGCGACTCGATCCCCGAGCGACCACTCCGCCGCGGCGAAGATCTCGTCCGACCAGACCAGGAGGAGGTCGCCGAGGAGGATCGCGGAGGAGCGGCCGAACTCGTCGCGGTCGCCGGTCCAGCCGCCGTCGGCGTGGAAGGAGGAGAAGCGCCGGTGGGCCGCGGGAGCGCCGCGGCGGGTGTCGGAGTTGTCGATCACGTCGTCGTGGACGAGGGCGGCGGCGTGGAACAGCTCCAGCCCGGCGCCCACCCTCGCGATCGGATCGGAGCCGCTCGGATGGGCCTCGCTCGGGGTGCTCGACACGGCGTTCCAGCCCGCCTCGCAGAAGCGCGCACGGAACCGCTTGCCCCCGCTGAGAAAGTCCCGCGAAAGGTCGCCGAGGGCGGAGACGTCCTCTCCTATGGAGCGCAGAATTGGCGTGCGCCCGGTGAGGAATTCATCGATTCGGAGCTGGACGCGATCGACCAGTCGAGAGCTGTGGTTCACCCGACCAGCCTATGCACCGAAGGTGCCTGGTGCCTGCGTCGGGCTCGGTCTACACTGAAGCGCCGCCCGACCGGTCGAGCCCAGACGCCGCCTATTCCGGTGCCGATCCCCGAAAGGGTCGACGCCGCACCCTGAAGGGGTCACGATGCCGCTTTCGGAACACGAGCAACGGCTCCTCGATGAGATGGAGCGGAACCTCTACCAGAACGACGCCGATTTCGTGGCGGCGGTCGGCAAGGGGCGCGGCGGCACCAACTACCGGGCCCTCGTGCTCGGCATCCTGCTCGGCATCCTCGGTCTCGCCGTGCTCGTCGCGGGAGTGGTCGTGCGCCAGCCCCTCGTCGGCATCCTCGGGTTCGCCTTCATGCTCGGCGGCGTCATCGTGGCCATGCGCCCGGCAGTCGGCGGCTCCTCCGAGCCCGGCCTGCCCGACGTCGGCCGTCCGTCGAAGCCCCGCTCGGGCAACCGCCAGGGGTCCGGCTTCATGGACCGTCTGAACGACAGGTGGGACAACCGCGGAGACGGGCGCGGCTAGCCCCCCTCCGCTCCACCACAGGGTCGATCCTCACGGATCGGCCCTTTTTTCGTGCCCGCGACCTCCCTCCCGCGGCCTTCCCCCTCCACTTCGCCCCACTGTCGTGATTCCGCGGAAACACGCGGATGACCGGGGCCTCTCCGGCGAGCCCCGCGCCGCGCCGGGGTTGTGAGTGGGGGGAAGTGGAGTACTGTGGAGGACACACCATCCTTGGCCGGAAGAAGTGGGGGGCAGTCCGTGTTCCTCGGCACCTATTCCCCCAAGCTCGACGAGAAGGGCCGCGTGATCCTCCCCGCCAAGTTCCGCGACGAGCTCTCCTCCGGAGTCGTCGTCACGCGCGGCCAGGAGCGGTGCCTGTACGTGTTCAGCCAGGCCGAGTTCGAGGTGATGCACGGGAAGATCCGGCAGGCGCCGGTGACCAGCAAGCAGGCGCGGGACTTCCTCCGGGTGTTCCTCTCGGGCGCGAGCGCCGAGACGCCGGACAAGCAGAACCGCGTGACTCTCCCGGCTCCGCTGCGTGCGTACGCGGGCCTCGACCGCGACCTCACCGTCATCGGAGCGGGCAACCGCGCCGAGATCTGGGCGCAGGGCGCCTGGGAGACCTACCTGCAGGAGCAGGAGTCCGTGTTCTCCGACACCCAGGAGGAGGTGATCCCCGGCCTGTTCTAGGTCCTGTCGCGCGACTCCCAGCCACTCGGCGCCCGGACGCACCTTCCCCGGTGTCCGGACGCGAGGTGGATGGGGATCGGACGACAGGAACGGGAACGGCGGGACCGCCATGGCAGAGAACACTCCGAAGGACGCTCCGCGCCCGACCGAGGAGCGGCACCTCCCGGTGCTGCTCGAGCGCTGCGTCGAGCTCCTCGCTCCGGCGCTGGAGCGCGACGGGGCGGTCGTCGTCGACGCGACGCTCGGCATGGGCGGGCACTCGCTCGCGCTGCTCGAGCGCTTCCCCGGCCTGCACCTCGTGGGCCTGGACCGCGACCCCGAGGCGCTGCAGCTCGCGGGGGAGCGGCTCTCCGCCCACGGCTCCCGGATCGACCTCGTGCACGCCGTCTACGACGAGCTGCCCGACGTGCTCGACGAGCTGGGCATCGACACGATCGACGGTGCGCTCTTCGACCTCGGCGTCTCCTCGCTCCAGCTCGACGAGACCGAGCGCGGCTTCTCCTACTCCAAGGACGCGCCGCTGGACATGCGGATGGACTCGACCGCCCCGCTCACGGCGGCGAGCATCCTCGCCGACTACGACGAGACCGCCCTGCGCCGCATCTTCCACGAGTACGGCGAGGAGCGCCTCGCCGCGCGCTACGCCAAGAAGATCGTGGAGGCCCGCCGCGAGGCTCCGCTGGAGCGCTCCGGCCGTCTCGTCGAGATCATCCAGGCGGCGACCCCGGTCGCGATCCAGCGGAACGGCCACCCCGCCAAGCGCGTCTTCCAGGCGCTGCGGATCGAGGTCAACCAGGAGCTGTCCGTCCTCGAGCGGGCGATCCCCGCCGCCCTGGGCCGGATCAACGAGGGCGGGCGGATCGTCGTCGAGGCGTACCAGTCGCTCGAGGACCGGATCGTCAAGCGCGCGCTCCAGGCCGCGTCCTCCTCCACCGCCCCGGCCGGCCTCCCGATGGAGCTGCCGGAGCACCGACCCGAGTTCCGACTCGTCATCCGCGGAGCCGAGCTCGCCTCCGACGACGAGAAGGCCCGCAACCCCCGAGCGACACCCGTGCGTCTGCGCGCGGCCGAGAGGATCAGGAGCACCGCATGAGCGCCACCGCCGTCATCGACCCCGCCGTCATCGACACCGCCCGCCGAGCACGCCCCGAGGAGGAGGCACCCCGCCCCCGCATCGAGGCCGTCCCGGCCGGTCAGGCGCAGTCGCGCCCGAAGCTCGTCTACGGGATCGTCGCCGTCGCCGGCCTCTTCGCGATCATCGTCGTCCAGCTCCTGGTGAGCGTCGGCCTCTCGCAGGGGGCCTACCAGATCTCGGCGCTGCAGACCGAGCAGAAGTCGCTCACCCGCAGCAACGCGGAGAAGCAGGACGCCGTCGACACGCTGAGCTCGCCGCAGAACCTCGCCACCGCCGCTCAGGGCCTGGGCATGGTCGCCAACACCGCGCCGGTCTACCTCCGCCTCTCGGACGGCGCCGTGCTGGGCGACCCCTCCTCCGCCGCGTCGAGCGAAGTCGCGGGCACCGCCTCCGCGCCGCTCGTGCCCAACGCCCTCGTCCCGGCTCTCCAGCCCGGCGCGAGCGCGTCCTCCCTGGCTGTCGATGGTGCGGCCGTACCGTTGCAGGGCGAGCTGCCCGCGCCCATCACGCACTGACGCACGGCGTCGCGGTCCGCCTCCGCGCGGGCACCCGCCCCGCGGGGCGCACGACGACCATCCGGACCCGACGAACGGCGGCCCGCCCGCCCGGAGCAAGAAGGACACCGCCGCAGTGAGACACCACCGCTCGAGCAGACGCCGCACGGCCGTCACGTTCGTCATCATCGTCGCCGTCGTCGGACTCTTCATCGGTAAGCTGGTGGACATCCAGATCGTGCGGGCGAACGAGCTCACCGATGCGGCCGCCCAGAACCAGTCGAACAGCGTCGTCACCTACGGTCAGCGCGGCCCCATCGTGGACCGCTCCGGGACGGTGCTCGCGGACACCACCACGCGCTACCGGCTGACGACCTCGCCGAAGAACGTGGCCGAGTTCCCGCGCGAGCTGGGCGAGGACCAGAAGGTCATGGTCAGCGTGCAGCAGGCCGCCTCCGAGATCGGAGCGATCACCGGGCAGTCGGTCGAGCAGATCACCGGAGCGGTGGACGCCGCGCTCGCGAAGGACGCGAAGGCCAACTACCTGATCCTCTCGGAGGGGCTCGACCTCGAGGCCTACCAGAAGCTCGTCGCGCTCGACATCCCGTGGACCTACTTCGAGACAGAGCAGGGACGCAGCTACCCCAACGGCGCGGTGGCCGGCAACCTCGTCGGCTACGTCGGGGCGGACGGAGCGGCCCAGGAGGGCATGGAGTACGCGGAGAACACCTGCCTCGTGGGGCAGAACGGGTCCGAGAGCTACGAGCGCAGCGCCGACTACGTCCGGATCCCGGGCAGCACCGTCTCGGAGACCCCGGCCGTCGACGGCGGGACGCTGAAGCTCACCATCGACTCCGACCTCCAGTACTACTCCCAGCAGGTCCTCTCGCAGCGCGTCGCCGAGGTCGGCGGCAGCTACGGGATCGTCGTGGTGCAGGAGGTCAAGACCGGCAAGCTGCTCGCCGTGGCCGAGACGCCGACCGTCGACCCCAACAACGTCGAGGCGAGCGCCTCCGCCGACCGCAGCTCGCGCGCCTTCCGCGCGCCGTTCGAGCCGGGCTCGACCTTCAAGCCGATGACGGCCGCGATGCTGATCGACCAGGGCCAGGCGGGCCCGACGACCCAGGTCGTCGTCCCGGACTCCTTCGAGAAGGACGGCGCCTCGTTCAGCGACGACTTCGCGCACACCCCGACGAACTACACGCTGACCGGCATCCTCAAGGACTCGTCGAACGTCGGCATCTCGATGCTCGGCTCCCGCCTGTCGGCCCAGACCCGCTACGACTACCTGCAGAAGTTCGGTCTCGGCACGCCCACCACGAGCGGCTTCCCCGGCGAGGAGGGCGGCCTGCTCGCCGACTACCAGGACTGGGACAACCAGACGAACTACACGACGATGTTCGGCCAGGGCGTCTCGGCGACCGCGGTGCAGGTCGCGAGCATCTACCAGACACTCGGCAACGGCGGAGTGCGGCTCCCGTCGCAGCTGATCGACGGCTGCACCACGGCCGACGGCTCCGTCGTGGACGTCCCCGATGCGACGGGCACCCAGGTGGTGTCGAGCTCGGCCGCGAAGCAGGTCGTCGACATGCTGCAGACCCACTACAACGAGGGCTGGCTGGCGAACGACATCCATGTCGACGGCTACAACATCGCCACCAAGACCGGTACCGCGCAGCAGCCCGACGGGAAGGGCGGCTACTCGAAGAGCTACACCGTCTCGCTCGCCGGGCTCGCGCCGGCGGAGGACCCGGAGTACGTCGTGACCGTCACCATCGCCGATCCGGTTAAGATGAACACGTCCCAGGCGACGGCTCCCGTCTTCCAGCAGGTCATGACCCAGGTGCTCAAGACCAACCGGGTGGAGCCGTCCACGGTGCCGCCCGTCGAGTACCCCACGACGTGGTGAGCCCCGGCCGGACCACGATCCACGCACCAGAACGAGAGAAAGAGCGGGCAGTGCACGACCCTCGCCCGCAGTCCTCCCTCCGCCCCGAGCACCCCGTGCCGCGGAGTCTCTCGCAGCTCGTGGCCGAGTTCTCCCTCGGCCCGGTCCGCGGCCTCGAGGGCGTCGAGGTGAGCGGAGTCACGCTGGACTCGAACCAGGTCGAGTCCGGAGACCTCTACGTCGGTGTCGCAGGACGCCGTGCCCATGGCGCGGCCTTCGCGTCGGCCGCCGCGGCGTCCGGAGCCGTCGCCGTGCTGACCGACCCGGCCGGAGCGGAGCTCGCCGCCGACAGCGGCCTGCCCGTGCTGGTGACCCCCGACCCGCGGGCCGCCCTCGGCGACGTCGCCGCGTGGATCCACCGCACCCGCGAGGACGTCCCGACGCTCTTCGGCGTGACGGGGACCAACGGCAAGACGAGCGTCGTCTACATCCTCGACGCGCTGCTGCGCCGGCTCGGAGTCGTCTCCGGCCTCAGCTCCACCGCCGAGCGCCGGATCGGCGACGTCGCCGTGGTCAGCTCGCTGACCACTCCCGAGGCGAGCGAGCTGCACGGCCTGCTCGCGCGGATGCGCGAGTCCGCCGTCCGCGCGGTCTCCATCGAGGTGTCGGCGCAGGCGCTCACGCGGCACCGGATCGACGGCCTCGTCTTCGACGTCGTCGGCTTCACGAACCTCAGCCACGACCACCTCGACGACTACTCCGATCTGCGCGAGTACTTCGAGGCCAAGGCCGACCTCTTCGAGCCGGAGCGCGCACGCCGCGGCGTCGTCACGGTCGACAGCGCCTGGGGGCGCGAGCTCGCCGAGCGCAGCCGCATCCCCGTCGCGACGCTCGCCGGCTCGCCGGTCGTCGGAGTCGCCCCGACGACGCCCGCCGACTGGTCGATGACGGTGCTGGACGCGACGCCCGACAGCACCACCTTCCGCCTGGAGGGGCCCGAGAACCGCTCCGTCGTCGTCACCGTCTCGCTGATCGGCTGGTACATGGCGTCCAACGCGGCGCTGGCGATCGTGATGCTGGTGGAGTCGGGCTTCGACCTGGACGCCGTCGCGCACGCGCTCGAGGACAGCCGTCTCGACGTCTACATCCCGGGCCGCGCCGAGCTCGTCTCGGGGGAGCGCGGACCGCGCGTCTACGTCGACTACGGCCACACCCCCGACGCGTTCCAGAACGCGCTCGAGGCGCTGCGGACCATCACGCCCGGCCGCCTGTTCATGGTGTTCGGGGCGGACGGGGACCGCGACACGACCAAGCGGAGCGACATGGGCGCCATCGCCGCCCGCCTCGCCGACGTCGTGGTCGTCACCGACTTCCACCCGCGCTGGGAGGATCCGGCCGCCATCCGCGCCGCGCTCCTCCAGGGCGCCCGGGCCGCCGTGCCCGACCGGGAGATCCACGAGATCGCCGACCCGCGCGCCGCCGTGCGCGCCGCCGTCGCCCTCGCGCGCGAAGGGGACTCGATCCTCTACGCCGGGCCCGGCCACGAGGACCACCAGGAGATCGCAGGAGTGCACATGCCGTATTCGGCCAGAGACGACGTCCGTCACGCGCTGCGCGAGGCGGGCTGGCTGTAGATGATCGCCCTCACCCTCACCGAGATCGCCGAGGCCGTCTCCGGACGCCTCCACCTGGCCGGCTCGTCCGCCACGGCCGCCACCGTGATCGACGGAGCGACCGAGACCGACTCCCGCGAGATCGCGCCCGGCGGCATCTTCGTCGCCAAGCGCGGCGAGTACACCGACGGCCACCTCTTCGCTCCCGCCGCGCTCGAGCGCGGTGGCGCGCTCCTCATCGTGGAGCGCCCCCTCGACCTCGACGTGCCGCAGGTCCTCGTCGACGACTCCGTCGAGGCGCTCGGCGCACTGGCGACCGAGGTCGTCCGCCGCGTCCGCGCGAAGGGCGGGCTCACCGTCATCGGCGTCACCGGCTCGAACGGCAAGACGACGACCAAGAACCTCCTCCGCACCGTCCTCGAGCGGGTCGGCGAGACGGTCGCTCCGCGCGGATCCTTCAACAACGAGGTCGGCGCGCCGATCACGATGCTCCAGGTGTCCGAGTCGACGCGCTTCCTCGTCGCCGAGATGGGCGCGAGCGCGGTCGGCGAGATCCGCCGCCTCGTCCGGATGGCCAGGCCCGACGTCGGCGTCGTCCTCGCCGTGGGCCTCGCGCACGCCGGCGAGTTCGGCGGGATCGAGCGCACGCTCGAGGCCAAGACGGAGATGGTCGCCGACCTCACCGCCGACGACGTCGCCGTGCTGAACGCCGACGACGGCCGGGTCGCCTCGATGGCGGGCCGCACCGCCGCCCGGGTCCTCTGGTTCGGCCGCGGCGAGAGCGCGGACGTCCGCGCCGTCGACATCGACGCGACCGCCGACGGCACCCGCTTCGCCATCGAGGTCTCGGCGGGGGAGGGCCGCGAGGCCGCTCGCGCCGAGCTCCTGCTGCGCGTCCTCGGCGAGCACCACGTGATGAACGCCCTCGCGGCGACCGCCGCCGCGCTCTCTGTCGGAGTGGCGCTGCCCGCGATCGTCGAGGCTCTCGCGACCGTCACCCTCGCCGAGCGCGGCCGCATGGAGGTCCTGGGCGGCGAGGACGTCCGCGTCATCAACGACGCGTACAACGCGAGTCCCGACTCCACCGCGGCCGCCCTGCGCACCCTCGCCCAGATCGCGAAGCCCGGGGGGCGCACCGTCGCCGTCCTGGGAGAGATGAGCGAGCTCGGCGAGTGGGCCGACGAGGAGCACGAGCGCGTGGGCCTGCTGGCCGTCCGCCTCAACATCTCCCAGATCGTGGTGGTGGGCCGAGGCGCCCGCCGGATCCACGTCGCGGCCGAGCGCGAGGGATCGTGGAGCGGCGAGTCCGTCTTCGCGGAGACCTCCGACGAGGCGTTCGACCTCCTCGAGGACTACCTGCGACCCGGCGACACCGTGCTGGTCAAGTCGTCCAACTCCGCGGGGCTGCGCTTCCTCGCCGACCGTCTCGGGGAGCGTCACCGATGAGGGCACTCCTCCTGTCCGGCGCGTTCTCGGGAGCCTTCACGCTCCTGATGACGCCCCTGTTCATCCGCCTCTTCCACCGCCTGCAGTGGGGCCAGTTCATCCGCGAGGACGGACCGAAGTCGCACCACGTCAAGCACGGCACGGCGACGATGGGCGGCATCGTCATCATCATCGGCACCGTGGTCGGCTACTTCCTCGGGATGCTGTTCGGCAACCGGGCGATCGCGCCGTCGGCCCTGCTGGTGCTCTTCATGATGGTCGGGCTCGGACTCGTCGGCTTCGTCGACGACTTCCTGAAGACCCGCAACCAGCGCAGCCTCGGCCTCGGCGGCTGGGCGAAGATCGCCGGCCAGGTCATCGTCGCCGCGGCCTTCGCGGTGATCGCGATCATGGTCCGCGACTCCAACGGGCTCACCCCCGCGTCGACCTCGATCTCGTTCATCCGCGACCTGCCGTTCGACTTCGCCTCCCTCGGCTGGATCGGCATCGGCCTGTTCGTGCTGTGGATCTGCATCATCGTCACCAGCACGTCGAACGGCGTGAACGTCGCCGACGGGCTCGACGGACTCGCGACCGGGTCCTCGATCCTCGCGATCGGCTCCTACGTCATCATCGGGTTCTGGCAGTCGAACCAGTGGTGCTTCGACCAGCACCTCAACCCCGAGGTCGTCGACAAGTGCTACCAGGTGAGCGACCCGTTCGACCTGGCCATCATCGCGGCGGCCGTCTCCGGTGCCCTGGTGGGCTTCCTCTGGTGGAACACCTCGCCGGCGCAGATCTTCATGGGCGACACCGGCTCGCTCGGCCTCGGCGGCGCGCTCGCGGCCCTGGCGATCCTCACCCGCACCGAGCTGCTGGTCATCCTCATCGGCGGCCTGTTCGTCATCGTGACCGGCTCGGTCATCCTCCAGCGGATCTACTTCAAGCTGACCCGGGGCAAGCGCATCTTCCTGATGAGCCCGCTCCACCACCACTTCGAGCTCAAGGGCTGGGCCGAGATCACGGTCGTGGTCCGGTTCTGGATTATCGCCGGCATCTTCGTCGCCGCCGGAGTCGGGCTCTTCTACCTGGAATGGCTGTCGCTGGCATGACCGATCCCGCCCGTCCCGACTCCCTCCGCAGCTGGCACTCGGACTGGCGCGGCCTGCGCGTCGCCGTACTGGGCCTGGGCGTCACCGGGTTCTCGGTGGCCGACACCCTGACCGAGCTCGGCTCCGAGGTGCTGGTCCTCGCCGACCGCGCCGATGAGGAGCGCGAGCGCCTGCTCGAGGTGATCGGCGCCCGCCTGCACCGGGCCGACCGCCTCGACTCCGCTCCGGAGGAGCTGCACGCGTTCGCACCGGAGCTGGTCGTGGTGTCGCCCGGCTTCCGGCCGACGCACCCGATCCTCGTGTGGGCGGCGGAGTCCGGGATCCCCGTGTGGGGCGACGTCGAGCTCGCCTGGCGTGTCCGCGACAAGGTCGTGCGCGCCGACGGCACTCCGGCCGACTGGGTGGCCGTCACCGGCACCAACGGGAAGACCACGACCGTCCAGCTCACGGCGACGATGCTCGTGGCCGGCGGCCTCCGCGCCGCCCCCTGCGGCAACATCGGCGTGCCCGTGCTCGACGCGGTCCGCGACCCGCAGGGCTTCGACGTCCTCGTCGTGGAGCTCTCGAGCTACCAGCTGCACTACCTGGGCGCGATCGAGCCGATCGCGAGCGCGTGCCTCAACATCGCCGACGACCACCTCGACTGGCATGGCTCGTTCGACGCCTACCGCGCGGCCAAGGGCAAGGTCTACGCCGGCACCCGCGTCGCCTGCGTGTACAACCGCGCCGACGCGGCGACCGAGCAGATGGTGCTCGACGCCGAGGTGGTGGAGGGCGCCCGGGCGATCGGGTTCGGCCTCGGCGTGCCCGGCCCGAGCGACTTCGGGATCGTCGACGGCATCCTCTGCGACCGCGCCTTCCTCGAGGACCGCCGCACCAGTGCCCTCGAGATCACCACCGTGGACGAGCTCGCCGCACGGAACCTCGCCGCTCCGCACATCGTCCAGAACGTGCTCGCCGCGGCAGCGCTCTCCCGAGCGTGCGGGATCGAGGTCACGGCCGTCCGCACCGCGCTGGCGTCCTTCGAGCTCGACGCCCACCGCATCCAGGTCGTCGCCGAGCACGACGGGGTGACCTGGGTGAACGACTCCAAGGCCACGAACCCGCACGCCGCCGACGCCTCGCTGCGCGCGTACCCGTCGGTCGTCTGGGTCGTCGGCGGGCTGCTCAAGGGCGTCGACGTGGACGCCCTCGTGGCCGCGCACGTCGGCCGCCTGCGGGGCGCCGTGGTGATCGGCGCCGACCGCTCGGCGCTGCTCGCGGCATTCCGGCGACACGCGCCCGCCCTCCCCGTGAGCGAGGCGGTGCCGGACGACACTGGTGCGGTGATGCAGGCGGCCGTCGAGGCCGCCGCGACGCTCGCCCGCTCGGGGGACGTCGTCCTGCTCGCACCTGCCGCGGCCTCGATGGACCAGTTCCTCGACTACGCGGCTCGGGGCCGCTCCTTCGCGGCCGCCGTGGCGACACACCTGGGAGGGGGAGCCGATGACCGCTCCGACGACGAGCCGCCCCGCGGGCCGCTCGCGCACTGAGCCGCGCGGGAAGGACCGGAGCGGGGCCCGCTCCGCGCGGATCGTCCTGTCGAAGGTCTTCGCGTCCCACTCGCCGAACTTCTACCTCCTCTTCGGCACCACGCTCTTCCTGGTGCTGTTCGGACTGACGATGGTGCTCTCCTCCTCGTCGGTCACCTCCTACGTGTCGAGCGACGACTCCTTCGGCGGCTTCCTGCGCCAGGGCGGATTCGCCCTCCTCGGGATCCCGATGATGCTGGTGGTCTCGCGGCTGCCCCTCGGCGTGTGGAAGCGCGTGACGCCGATCCTGCTCATCGCCGGCTGCGTCCTCCAGTGCCTCGTGCTCTTCACGCCGCTCGGCGACTCCGTCGGCGGGAACCGCAACTGGATCCGCCTCGGCGCCTTCAGCATGCAGCCCTCCGAGATCATCAAGCTCGCGCTCGCCCTCTGGCTGGGGCTCCTGCTCGCCCGCCGCTACCGGTCGCCGAAGGACTGGAAGGACGCGCTCATCCCCGTCCTGATCGTCGGCGGCGCAGCGATCGGACTGGTCCTCATCGGAGGCGACCTGGGCACGGTCGTGATCATGGCGGGCATCGTCCTCGCCGCGCTCTTCTACGCGAACGTCCAGATGAAGGTCCTCGTGCCGATCGTGGTGGTCGGCGCGATCGGAGCGGTGCTGTTCGCCGTCTCCAGCGACAACCGCCTCACCCGGATCATGTCCTTCCTCGGCGACTGCTCCAACGTCGAGGAGTACCAGAACTCGTGCTGGCAGCCGGTGCACGGGACCTGGGCGATGGCCTCCGGCGGGATCTTCGGCGTGGGCCTCGGCAACTCCAAGGCCAAGTGGTCCTGGCTGCCCGCCGCGGACAACGACTACATCTTCGCCATCATCGGCGAAGAGCTCGGGCTGATCGGAGCGATCGTCGTCCTGGCGCTGTTCGTGGTTCTCGCTGTCGCCTTCTTCCGCGTCATCCACGCGTCCTCCGATCCGTTCGTGCGGATCAGCACCGGCGCGATCATGGTCTGGCTGATCGGCCAAGCGTTCGTCAACATCGGCGTCGTCCTGGGGGTGCTCCCGGTGCTGGGGGTCCCGCTGCCGCTGATCTCCTCCGGAGGCACCGCCCTGCTCAGCTCGCTCCTCGCCATCGGCGTCGTCCTCTCCTTCGCCCGCACCCAGACCGCGCCCCTGCCCGGCGCTGGCGTGCTGCGCCGCAGGAAGGCGGCGGCGGAGTGACCCGCTACCTGCTCGCCGGCGGCGGCACCGCCGGCCACGTCAATCCGCTGCTCGCGACGGCCGACGAGATCCGCAGGCGGAACCCGCGCGACGAGGTGCTCGTGCTCGGCACCGCCGAGGGGCTCGAGGCGCGCCTCGTCCCCCTCCGCGGCTACGAGCTCTCGGTGATCCCGCGGCTGCCGTTCCCGCGCCGCCCGAACGCGGCGGCGCTGCGGTTCCCCGGAGCCTTCCGCGCGACCATCGCCGGCATCGTCCGGACGATCCGCGACCGGCGGATCGACGCGGTGGTCGGCTTCGGAGGGTACGCGGCAGCACCCGCCTACCTGGCGGCCCGCCGCGCCGGCGTCCCCTTCACCGTCCACGAGGCCAACGCGCGCCCCGGGCTCGCCAACCGCCTCGGCGCGCGCGCGACCCGCTCGGTCGGCGTGGCCTTCGAGGGCACGCCCCTGCCGCACGCGCGGGTGGTCGGCATGCCGCTGCGCCGCGAGATCGCCGAGCTCGACCGGGCCGCGCGCCGCGACGAGGCGATGGCGGCGCTGGGCCTCGACCCGTCCCGGCAGACCCTCCTGGTCACCGGCGGCTCCCTCGGCGCTCGACGGATCAACGCGACGGTGCACGCCGCCGCCCGGGATCTCGTCGCCACCGGCTTCCAGGTCCTCCACATCACGGGCGACCGCGCCGAGATCACGGACCCGGGGGTGGCCGGCTACCACCTCCTCGCCTACTGCGACCGGATGGACCTCGCGCTGTCCGCCGCGGACGTGGCCGTCTCCCGCGCGGGGGCAGCGACGGTCAGCGAGCTGACAGCCCTCGGCCTGCCCGCGGTCTACGTCCCGTACCCGGTCGGCAACGGCGAGCAGCGCTACAACGCGCGCGGCGTCGTCGACGCCGGGGGAGCGGTCCTCGTCGAGGACGCCGCCTTCCTCCCCGGCTGGGTCCAGCGGGAGCTCGTACCGCTCCTGGGCGACACCGCCCGTCGCGACGAGATGGCGCGCCGGGCCGCCCGCGTGGGAGTCCGCGACGGCTCCGGGCGGCTCGTCGACCTGATCGAGTCGACCCTCTCCGCTCCGCGCTGAGCCCGCTCCGCGCGGCTCGTGAGAGCACTCCCGCCCACCGTCTACACTGATCCGGCGCACCGCGGGAGGCCCCTCCCGCCCGCCGCGACCCACCCGAAAGCGAGAGCCCCGTGATCAAGCCCGACCTCGGCATCACCGTCCCCGACGAGCTCGGCTCGGTCCACTTCATCGGCATCGGCGGCTCCGGGATGAGCGGGATCGCCCGGCTGTTCCACCACGCCGGGCACCGCGTCACCGGGTCGGACGTCCGCGAGTCCCACCCCATCGAGCAGCTGCGGGAGCTCGGCGTCCCGGTCGCCATCGGCCACGACGCGGCGAACCTCGGGGACGCCGAGGCGGTCGTCGTCACCTCCGCCCTGTGGCCTGACAATCCGGAGTACCTGCTCGCGAAGGAGCGCGGCCTGCCCGTGCTGCACCGCTCGCAGGCCCTCGCCTGGCTGGTGCGCGGCAAGCGCCTGGTCGCGGTCGCCGGAGCGCACGGCAAGACCACGTCGACCGGGATGATCGTCACCGGCCTCCTCGGCGTCGACGCCGACCCCAGCTTCGTCAACGGCGGCATCATCGAGAGCCTCGGCACCTCCTCCGCCGCCGGCTCCGGCGAGGTCTTCGTCGTCGAGGCCGACGAGTCGGACGGCAGCTTCCTCCTGTACGACACCGCGGTCGCCCTCATCACGAACGTCGACCCGGACCACCTCGACCACTACGGATCACTGGAGGCGTTCGAGGAGGCCTTCGTCACCTTCGCCTCCTCCGCGAGCGAGCTCGTCGTCATCTCCTCCGACGACCCCGGCGCCGTCCGCGTCACCGAGCGGCTGGACGGCGGACGGGTGCTGACCTTCGGCGAGGCCGAGGGGGCGGACGTCCGCGTCGTCGACCTCGACCTCGTCGGCCCCGTCGGCTTCTCGGTCGAGTACGAGGGCAGGCGCTACTCGGCCCGCCTCCGCATCCCCGGCCGGCACAACGCGATCAACGCGGCCGGCGCGTTCGCAGTGCTGGTGGGCCTGGGCTTCGATCCGGCCGCCTCGCTCGAGGCCGTGTCGGCGTTCGGAGGCACGGAGCGCCGCTTCGAGCTGCACGGAGCGGTCCGCGGAGTCAGCGTCTACGACGACTACGCCCACCACCCCACCGAGGTGGCCGCCGCCCTCTCCGCCGCGCGCACCGTGGTCGGCGAGGGCCGCATCATCGCCGTGCACCAGCCGCACCTCTACAGCCGCACCCGCCTCTTCGCCCGCGAGTTCGCCGAGACGCTCGAGCGCTACGCCGACGAGACGATCGTCCTCGACGTCTACGGGGCGCGCGAGGATCCGGAGCCCGGAGTGACCGGAGCGCTGGTCAGCGAGAAGTTCGCCGACCCGTCGCACGTCTCGTTCGTCCCGGACTGGGCGGAGGCGGCCCGCCTCACGGCCGGCATCGCGCGCGAGGGCGACTTCGTCATCACCCTCGGCTGCGGCGACGTCTACCGGATCATCCCGCAGGTGCTCGAGTCGCTCGGCGCGAGCGAGGCCGCGCCGGTCGCACGATGACCGCGGTCCTCGCGCCCGAAGCGGGGGAGCGGCCGTGAAGCGGCCCGACGGCGGACGCCCTCCGGCGCGCGGTCGGAGCGTCCCCGCGCGCGGCGGCGAGCCGGAGCCGGACACCGAGCCGATCCGGATCGTCACCGCGATCCGCGTGGACCCGGAGCCGGCCGAGCGCACTCCGTCGCGCGCAGGCGCGGTCCGCCGCACCCTCTCGGGCCTGCGTCTGCCCGGTGCCGAGAACCGGGCCGTCTCCCGGGCCGCCCGCGAGCGGAGGCGCTACGAGCGGGGGGAGGTCCGCCGCTTCACGAAGCGCGCGCGTCGGCGCCGCCTGATCGCCCTGGTCGTGGCCGGGTCGCTCGTCGCCCTCGCCCTGATCGTCGGAGTCGCGGCCTTCTCGCCGCTCATGGCCGTGCGCACGATCGAGATCTCGGGCACCCAGCGCGTCGACGCCGCCGCCCTGCAGAGCGAGCTCGACGACCAGCTCGGCGTCCCGCTCACCCTCGTGGACCGGGACGAGGTCGGCCGCGTGCTGGGCGCGTCCCCGCTCATCCAGAGCTACTCGGTGCAGACCCGGCCGCCGAGCACCCTCGTGGTGTCGATCGTCGAGCGCACGCCCCTCGGCGTGATCGCGGCGGGGGGCCGCTTCGAGCTCGTGGACGCGGCCGGAGTCGTCATCGAGACGGCGGACTCGGCGCAGCCCGGCTACCCGGTCCTCACCACCGCGTCCGGCGACGCCTCGGGAGCCGGCTTCCGCGCGACCGCGCGGGTGCTGCGCTCCCTGCCCGCGTCGCTCGCTCCGCAGGTGACGGCCGCCACCGCCACGACCGGCGACGACGTCTCGCTCACCCTGCAGAACGGCACGGAAGTCGTCTGGGGCGGGTCGGACGAGTCGGCGCTCAAAGCCGTCGTGCTCGAGAAGCTGATGGCCGCGACCGACCCCGCCGTCGTCGGCACCTACGACGTGTCCTCGCCCCAGGCCGCCGTCGTGGCGCCCCGGCCCTGACCGGCGGCGGATCCGCGCGTTCTTTCGAGCGTTGCGGGCGTGTCTGCTGGGAGCGCGACCGGACTCCGCCTACCGTCGGAGCCGAACCCCAAATGCATACTCAGCATAACTTTAAGCCTCAACTACAGGTTTAAGGTTCAGCCCGGAGGCCGGAGACGTGACTTCAAACCAGAACTACCTCGCCGTGATCAAGGTCGTCGGCATCGGCGGTGGCGGCGTCAACGCCGTCAACCGCATGATCGAGCTCGGCCTGCGCGGTGTCGAATTCATCGCGATCAACACGGACGCCCAGGCGCTCCTGCTCAGCGACGCCGACGTCAAGCTCGACGTGGGCCGCGAGCTGACCCGCGGACTCGGCGCCGGCGCCGACCCCGAGGTCGGCCGCCGCGCCGCCGAGGACCACGCCGAGGAGATCGAGGAGGTCCTCGCGGGGGCCGACATGGTCTTCGTCACCGCGGGCGAGGGCGGCGGCACCGGCACAGGCGGCGCGCCCGTCGTCGCGCGGATCGCCAAGTCGATCGGCGCCCTCACCATCGGCGTCGTGACCAAGCCCTTCGGGTTCGAGGGACGCCGTCGGCAGACGCAGGCCGAGGCCGGCGTCGCGACGCTGAAGAACGAGGTCGACACGCTCATCGTCGTTCCGAACGACCGCCTGCTCGAGATCAGCGACCGCGGCATCTCGATGCTCGAGGCCTTCGCGACCGCCGACCAGGTGCTCCTCGCCGGCGTCCAGGGCATCACCGACCTGATCACCACGCCCGGCCTGATCAACCTCGACTTCGCCGACGTGAAGTCGGTCATGCAGGGCGCGGGCTCGGCGCTGATGGGCATCGGCTCGTCGCGCGGCGCCGATCGCGCGATCAAGGCGGCCGAGCTGGCCGTCGCCTCACCGCTGCTCGAGGCCAGCATCGACGGCGCGCACGGCGTGCTCCTCTCGATCCAGGGCGGCTCGAACCTCGGCATCTTCGAGATCAACGACGCGGCGCGCCTCGTCCAGGAGGCGGTGCACGCCGAGGCGAACATCATCTTCGGTGCCGTGATCGACGACACGCTCGGCGACGAGGTGCGCGTCACCGTCATCGCCGCGGGCTTCGACGGCGGAGAGCCGGGCGGGACCGCTCAGGCCGCGATCGCCCAGCCGCGCCAGCAGCAGAGCTCGGCGAGCGAGTCGGCCGCCGAGCCCGTCCCGGCGCCCGCAGCCGCCCCTGCGGCCGGCTCGATCTGGTCGAGCACCCCCGTCGCCGCCCCGGCCCCTGTCGCCGACCCGTCCTTCGACGACGACGACAGCGACCTGGACATCCCCGACTTCCTCAAGTAGTCGTGCCGGATCCGGAGCTGGCCGCGCGCTGGGCCGAGGTCTCCGAGCGGGTCGCCGACGCGACCCGCTCGGCCGGTCGCGAGGCGTCCTCGGTCACGACCATCGTGGTGACCAAGTTCCACCCCGTGTCGCTGCTCCGCGACCTCCTCGAGCTGGGCGTCGTCGACTTCGGCGAGAACCGGCACCAGGAGGCGCAGGAGAAGTCGGCCGAGCTGGCGGGGACCGCTGCGCGCTGGCACTTCATCGGGCAGCTCCAGAGCAAGAAGGCGCGCCAGGTGCGCCGCTACGCCGACGCGGTCCACTCCGTCGACCGGCTCGCGCTCGTCCCGCTGCTGGAGGCGGGGGAGGAGCCGCTCGACGTGTTCCTGCAGGTCAACCTCACCGAGGATCCCGACCGCGGGGGAGCGTCGCCCGCCGACGTCGAGCCCCTCGCCGAGGCTCTCGCCGGGGCGCCCGGCCTCACGCTGCGCGGCGTGATGGCGGTCGCCCCGCTGGACGAGGAGCCCCGTCCGGCGTTCGCCCGGCTCCGGTCCATCTCCGACCGCGTGCGCGCCGTCGAGCCCTCCGCCGCGGCGATCTCGGCGGGCATGTCGAACGACTTCGCCGAGGCGATCGCGGAGGGTGCGACACACCTGCGAATCGGATCGGCAATCACCGGAGAACGCCCCGCCCGCACCTAACCTCGTGGTGACCCACCTGTGGGAGCACACACGACACGGAGGACACCCCATGGCCAACCCGCTGAAGAAGACGATGGTCTACCTCGGACTCGCCGACGAAGAGGTCGAGTACGAGCGCGCAGAGCCCGTCGAGGCGGCCCCGGCGACGGCCCACCGAGCACCGGTCTCCCCGGTGCAGCCCGTCCCTCCCGTCGAGCCGGTGCAGCAGCCCCGCGCGACGGTCACCCCGCTCCGCAAGCCCACCCCCCAGACCCCGAAGGCGACGGCACCCGCCGAGATGAACGAGATCCTCACCGTCCACCCGAAGCAGTACCGCGACGCGCAGGTCATCGCGGAGAACTTCCGCGACGGCATCCCCGTGATCATCAACCTCTCGCAGATGAGCGATGCGGACGCCCGCCGCCTCATCGACTTCGCGAGCGGACTCTCGCAGGGCCTCTACGGCCGCATCGAGCGCGTGACGAGCAAGGTCTTCCTGCTCTCGCCGTCGCACATCACCGTCGCCGGCGACTCCGCCTCCGCCGAGAGCGACGCCGACGCGTCGTTCTTCGCGAAGTCCTGATCCCGGGGAGCCCTGGCCCCCGGTGACCTCCGTCGTCTCGCTCCTCGGGAGCGTCCTGTACTTCGTGCTGCTGCTCTACTTCTTCGCGATGTGGGCGCGGTTCGTGCTCGACCTCGTCCGCGTGATCCGACGCGACTGGCGCCCCCGCGGTGCCGGCCTCGTCGCCGCGGAGGGCGTCTACACCGTCACGGACCCGCCGATCGGCTTCTTCCGACGCCTGATCAAGCCGGTCTCGATCGGTCCGATCGCCCTCGATTTCGGCTGGAGCCTCACCATGCTCTGCGTCATCGTGGGCATGTACATCGCCACGTGGCTCCAGCGCGCCTGACCGTCCCTGTATCGTTGGCACGTCCGGACGTTCCCCGCGGTGTCAGCACTGCGCCGTGCGCCTGAAGTTGCTAGCTTTAGTCGCGCGTTGTTAAACGTGTACCTACTTGAAATCGAAGGTGGAAAGCCATGGCGCTCACTCCCGAAGACGTTGTCAACAAGCGGTTCCAGCCGACCAAGTTCCGTGAGGGATACGACCAGGACGAGGTCGACGACTTCCTCGACGAGGTCGTCGTGGAGCTCCGCCGCCTGAACCAGGAGAACGAGGAGCTTCGTCAGCGCCTCTCCTCCGGCGACAGCCGCCCCTCGGACGCCCGAGTCTCCGACGCCCCGCGCGAGAGCACTCCTGCTCCCGCCCCGGTGGTCGATGAGGCACCCGAGCCGGAGCCGCAGCCCGAGCCCGAGCCCACCCCGGCTCCCGCACCGGTCGTCGCTCCCGTCAGCTCCTCGCAGTCGGCTCCGGTCGACGAGGCCGAGAGCTCCAGCGGACTCCTGCAGCTCGCCCGCCGCCTCCACGAGGAGCACGTGCGCGAGGGTGCCGAGAAGCGCGACGCGCTCGTCGCCGAGGGTCGTGCCACGGCCGCCCGCATCGTCGCCGAGGCCGAGGCCAAGCAGCGCCAGCAGGTCGCGAAGCTCGAGGAGGAGCGCGCGACGGTCGAGCACCGCATCGACGAGCTGCGCACCTTCGAGCGCGAGTACCGCCAGAAGCTGAAGAGCTACATCGAGGGCCAGCTCCGCGACCTCGACACCCAGCCGGCGTCGACGGAGTCCTCGCTGTCGGGCTTTGGGGCGTAGTCCCGCCGCAGCGGACGTCAGGCCGAGGGTGCTCGTCACCCTCGGCCTCGTCGCGCTAGCGGTCTTCGCGATCGATCAGACCGCGAAGTTCCTGGTCACGACGAACCTGACCCTGGGCGAGGACGTCCACGTCCTCGGCGACGTCCTGATCCTGCACTACGTGAAGAACCCGGGTGCCGCCTTCTCCCTCGCGAGCGGGTCGACCTGGATCTTCTCGATCATCGCGGCGTGCGTCGTCGTCGCCGTGATCTGGTTCTCGCGCCGGATCCGCTCCACCGCGTGGGGCGTCTTCTTCGGCCTGCTGCTCGGCGGCACCCTCGGCAACCTCTTCGACCGGCTGTTCCGAGAGCCCTCCTTCGGGCTCGGACACGTCGTCGACTTCCTCTTCACGCCGTGGCTGCTCCCGGCGATCTACAACGTCGCCGACATCGCGATCTGCACGGCGATGGCGCTGTTCGTCCTCCTGAGCGTGCGGGGCGTCGGCCTCGACGGCACCCGCGAGCGCGCGGGCCGCGACGAACAGGTCGCGTCCGAGGACGGCGCTCCCGCCGCCCCCGGAGCGGGCGCCCCCGCAGCGGCCTCCTCCGTCGAGGAGGCGGCCCGCGACGCCGACCGCCCCGGCGGACGCTGATGGCGCAGTCCCGAGAGCTGCCGGTCCCGGACGGGCTCGACGGCCTCCGCGTGGACGCGGCCGTCGCGAAGCTGCTCGGCTTCTCGCGCACCTTCGCGGCCGAGGTCGCCGAGGCGGGCGGAGTGAGCGCCGACGGACGGGTCCTCGACAAGAGCGACCGCGTGCACGCAGGCACCTGGCTGAGCGTCGAGTGGAGCCCGCGCGAGGAGCCGCGGATCGTGCCGATGGCGGTCCCCGGCCTCGGCATCGTGCACGACGACGACGACATCGTGGTGATCGACAAGCCCGTCGGAGTGGCCGCGCACCCCGCCGTGGGCTGGGAGGGACCGACGGTGCTCGGCGCCCTCGCCGCCGCGGGCTTCACCGTGTCGACCTCCGGTGCGGCCGAGCGCGCGGGCATCGTGCACCGGCTCGACGCCGGCACGAGCGGCCTCATGGTCGTCGCGAAGTCCGAGCGCGCCTACACGCACCTGAAGCGCGCGTTCCACGACCGCACGGTCGAGAAGGTCTACCACGCGGTCGTGCAGGGCCACCCCGACCCGCTCGCCGGGACGATCGACGCCCCGCTCGGCCGCCACCCGTCCTCGGACTGGAAGTTCGCGGTCCGCGCCGACGGCAAGCCCTCGGTGACCCACTACGAGACGATCGAGGCCTTCCCGTTCGCCTCCCTCCTCGAGATCCACCTCGAGACCGGCCGCACCCACCAGATCCGCGTGCACATGGCCGCCCAGCGCCACCCGTGCGTCGGCGACGCCATGTACGGCGCCGATCCGACCCTCTCGAAGCGGCTCGGCCTCACCCGCCAGTGGCTCGACGCGGTCCGGCTCGGCTTCACCCACCCGGGCTCGGGGGAGTGGGTGCAGTTCGAGGCGTCCTACCCCGACGACCTGGTGCACGCCCTCGAGGTGCTGCGCGGGGAGTGATCCGCGCTCTCCCGGCCGGACCCGCGTCCGGCGCGGTTAGACTTCTTCCCGCCGTGTCCACGGGCCCTCCCGGGTCGCCGGCCATCCCTCCCCTGCCCGCAGTCCGCCGGAGGCGCATCCTTGCCGAGTAACGATTCCTTCGTCCACCTCCACGTGCACAGCGAGTACTCGATGCTCGACGGTGCAGCGCGGGTGAAGCCGCTGATCGACGCGGCGGTCGAGGAGGGCATGCCGGCCATCGCCGTGACCGACCACGGGAACGTGTTCGGCGCCTTCGACTTCTGGCGCACCGCGACGGCGGCGGGGATCAAGCCGATCATCGGCACCGAGGCCTACCTCACCCCGGGGACGCACCGCTCCGACAAGACCCGCATCCGCTGGGGCGACGGCGGAGGGGACGACGTGTCCGGCTCCGGCGCGTACACCCACATGACGCTGCTCAGCTCGACCACGACGGGCATGCACAACCTCTTCCGCCTCTCCTCGCGCGCGTCGATCGAGGGCTACTACTTCAAGCCGCGCATGGACCGCGAGATCCTCTCGCAGTACTCCGAGGGCCTGATCGGCACCACGGGCTGCCCGAGCGGCGAGGTCCACACGCGCCTGCGCCTCGGCCAGTACAAGGAGGCCCGCCAGGCGGCCGCCGACTACCGCGACATCTTCGGCAAGGAGAACTTCTTCGCCGAGATCATGGATCACGGCCTCGACATCGAGCGGCGGGTGATCGGCGACGTCATCCGGCTCGCGAAGGACCTCGACCTCCCGTTGGTCGCCACCAACGACCTGCACTACACGCACGCGCACGACGCGACCTCGCACGCGGCGCTGCTCTGCGTGCAGTCGGGAACCACCCTCGACGACCCCAAGCGCTTCAAGTTCGACGCGGACGAGTTCTACCTCAAGTCGCCGCGCGAGATGCGCCAGGTCTTCCGCGACCACCCCGAGGCCTGCGACAACACGCTCCTCATCGCGGAGCGCTGCGACGTCCAGTTCGACACCTCGGCGAACTACATGCCCCGCTTCCCGGTGCCGGAGGGCGAGACGGAGGACACCTGGTTCGTGAAGGAGGTCGAGGCCGGACTGCGCGAGCGCTACCCGGACGGCATCTCCCAGGAGGTGCGCGACCGGGCGGACTACGAGACCCGCGTCATCCTGCAGATGGGCTTCCCCGGCTACTTCCTCGTCGTCGCCGACTTCATCAACTGGTCCAAGCGCAACGGGATCCGCGTCGGTCCCGGCCGCGGCTCCGGTGCCGGCTCGATGGCGGCCTACGCGATGAAGATCACCGACCTCGATCCGCTGCGCCACGGCCTGATCTTCGAGCGCTTCCTCAACCCCGACCGCGTCTCCATGCCCGACTTCGACGTCGACTTCGACGACCGTCGCCGCGGCGAGGTCATCCGCTACGTCACCGAGAAGTACGGCGACGAGCGCGTCGCGCAGATCGTCACCTACGGCACCATCAAGGCGAAGCAGGCTCTCAAGGACGCCTCGCGCGTCCTCGGCTTCCCGTTCGGGATGGGCGAGAAGCTGACGAAGTCCATGCCGCCCGCGATCATGGGCAAGGACATCCCGCTCAGCGGCATCAACGACCCCGCCCACGCGCGCTACAAGGAAGCGCTCGACGTGCGCAACGTCATCGCCGAGGACCCGCAGGCCAAGCTGGTCTTCGACACCGCGCTCGGGCTCGAGAACCTCAAGCGCCAGTGGGGCGTGCACGCGGCCGGCGTCATCATGTCCAGCGATCCGCTGCTGGACATCATCCCGATCATGAAGCGGGAGCAGGACGGCCAGATCGTCACGCAGTTCGACTACCCCGCGTGCGAGTCGCTCGGGCTGATCAAGATGGACTTCCTGGGGCTGCGGAACCTCACGATCATCGACGACGCCCTCGACAACATCCGCGCCAACCGCGGACAGGACCTCGTGCTCGAGGACCTCGAGCTCGACGACCAGGCCGCCTACGACCTCCTCGCCCGCGGCGACACGCTCGGCGTGTTCCAGCTCGACGGCGGCCCGATGCGCGGCCTTCTCCGACTGATGAAGCCCGACAACTTCGAGGACATCTCCGCAGTCCTCGCGCTCTACCGGCCGGGCCCGATGGGCGCCGACTCCCACACCAACTACGCGCTGCGGAAGAACGGCGTGCAGGAGATCACCCCGATCCATCCGGAGCTCGAGGAGCCGCTCTCGGAGGTGCTCGGAGGGACCTACGGCCTGATCGTGTACCAGGAGCAGGTCATGTCGATTGCGCAGAAGCTCGCGGGCTTCACGCTCGCGCAGGCCGACCTGCTGCGGCGCGCGATGGGCAAGAAGAAGAAGTCCGAGCTGGACAAGCAGTTCGAGGGCTTCTCGGGCGGCATGATCGCCAACGGCTACTCGATGGAGGCCGTCAAGACCCTCTGGGACATCCTGCTGCCCTTCTCCGACTACGCCTTCAACAAGGCGCACTCGGCGGCGTACGGCGTCGTCTCCTACTGGACGGCGTACCTCAAGGCGCACTACCCCGCGGAGTACATGGCCGCGCTGCTCACCAGCGTCGGCGACTCCAAGGACAAGATGGCCGCCTACCTCAACGAGTGCCGGCGGATGGGGATCAAGGTGCTCCCGCCGGACGTCAACGAGTCGATCGGCTTCTTCACCGCCGTCGGCACCGACATCCGCTTCGGCCTCGGCGCCGTCCGCAACGTCGGCATGAACGTCGTCGAGGGCATCCGGGCCGCCCGCGAGGAGAAGGGGCGCTTCGAGACGTTCCACGACTTCCTCCGCAAGGTGCCGCTGCAGGTGACCAACAAGCGCACCATCGAGTCGCTCATCAAGGCCGGCGCCTTCGACTCGCTCGGCTCGACCCGCCGCGCCCTGGTCGAGGTGCACGAGGACGCCGTCGAGGCGGCGGTGGGGGAGAAGCGCAACGAGGCGAACGGCCAGGTCGGCTTCGACTTCGACAGCCTCTGGGACGAGCCGCAGGCCGCGATCCAGGTGCCCGAGCGGCCCGAATGGGCCAAGCGCGACAAGCTCGCCTTCGAGCGCGACATGCTCGGGCTCTACGTGTCCGACCATCCGCTCGCCGGACTCGAGACCGAGCTCGCCAAGCACTACAGCACCACGATCGCCGACCTGCTGATCTCGGAGACGATCGCCGACGGCGAGACCGTGGTCGTCGCGGGCCTCGTCACGAGCGTCCAGCACCGCATGGCCAAGGCCTCCGGCAACCAGTACGGGATGATCCAGGTCGAGGACTTCGGCGGCGAGATCACCTGCATGTTCATGGGGAAGGCGTACCAGGAGTTCGCCCCGGCGCTCACGAACGACTCCATCGTCGTCGTCAGAGGCCGCGTCAGCATGCGCGACGACGGGATGAACCTGCACGCGTTCAGCCTGTTCGCCCCCGAGATGAGCCAGGACGGCGACTCGGGACCGCTCACCGTCTCGATGCCCGAGTCGCGCGCGACCACCGACACGGTCTCGCAGCTCAGCGACGTGCTCATCCGCCACTCCGGCCAGACCGAGGTGCGCCTGAAGCTCATCAAGGGCGACACGGCCCGCGTGTTCGAGGTGCCGTTCCCCGTGCGCATAACCCCGGACCTCTTCGGCGAGCTGAAGAGCCTGCTGGGGCCGAACTGTCTGTATTGAATTCCGAGCCGGTCCCTGCCCGGCTCGGCGCGGTCGGCTGGGGAGGGTGGCCGGGTCGGTGAGAGCGTCGTGCGTCCGGCTACGACGATCCGCTGACACGCGGATCGCCGGTTCGCGGTGTCTGTGGCGAGCCGGTCCCTGCCCGGCTCGGCGCGGTCGGCTGGGGAGGGTGGCCGGGTTCTCAAGAGCGTCGTGCGTACGTCTAGGGCGATCCGCTCGCACGCGGATCGCCTCGGAGGGTCGGGCGAGAGGGTGGCGGATCGGAGGGCGAGCCTGCGGCCGCCGGTGTCCTCCTGGTGGTCGAGTAGCCGCGCGGCGGCGTATCGAGACCGGGCGAGCGCCCGTAGATGCTGGTCGAGTAGCCGCGGAGCGGCGGATCGAGACCGGGCGAGGGTCGGGCGGGACGG
>NZ_PSVO01000012.1:0-109322 GCF_002932325.1 Rathayibacter sp. AY1E2 | reverse complement strand
TCTTTGACGCCCCACCCACCCCCGTGTTACGTTCGCTCTCGGACATGTGACTGGTCGTGCAGGCAGGATCCGACGAAACGCGTAATGAGCGTCGTCGGGTCCTTTTTTTGTGCCCGGACGCCTCCTGACGCTCCGCCGGAGCACCGATGACGGTGCCGGAGGGGGCGGGGACGGCGACGGACGGCCGGGCAGCACAGCGCAGGGAAGCGCGCGTCCCCACACACCCGGAGGAGTACCGATGAGTACCCAGGAGAGCGCGAAGGCGATCCTCGAGCACGTCGGCGGCGCCGCCAACGTGGCGAAGCTGCAGCACTGCTCGACCCGTCTGCGGTTCGCGCTGGCGGACGACGCGAAGGCCGACGTCGAGGCGCTGAAGGCGGTGCCCGGCGTGATCGGCGTCGTCACCGGCCCGCAGACGCAGGTCATCGTCGGCAGCGGCGTCAGCGAGATGTACGCGGCGGTCGAGAAGCTGCGCGGCGGCACCACCGCATCCGCAGAGCAGGCGAAGCAGCCGCGGTCCCTCAAGCGCCTCGGCGCGACGATCATGGACTTCGTGGTCAGCGTCTTCACGCCGATCATCCCGGCCATCGCGGGCGCCGGCATCTTCAAGTCGTTCCTCGTCCTCGCCTCGGCGCTGGGCTGGCTCGACCCCGCGAGCGACAACTTCAAGCTGCTGTCCGCCATCCCGGACGCGGTGTTCGGCTTCCTGCCCCTGCTGGTCGCGTACACGAGCGCTAAGAAGCTCGACGTGAACCGGCCGCTCGCGCTCGGGCTCGTCGGCGTCCTGGTCTTCCCGGCGTTCACGACGCTGCTCAACCAGGAGGGCGGCGTCGCGCTCTTCGGCATCCCGGTGCCGGTCATCGCCTACAACGCGCAGGTGTTCCCGGCGATCCTGGCCGTGCTGCTGCTCTCGGTCGTCGAGCGCTTCTTCACGAAGCACTCGTGGGGCCCGATCCGCACGTTCTACGTGCCGCTGATGTGCCTGGTGATCGTCGCTCCGGCCACGATCTTCCTGCTCGGCCCCCTCGGATACTGGCTCGGCTCGATGCTCACCGGCGCGATGATCGGCCTCTACGGGGCGCTCGGCTGGGTGGCCGTCGCGCTGCTGGCCGGCGTGCTCCCGCTGATCATCTCGGTCGGCATGCACAAGGCGTTCATCCCGCCGACCATCGCGACGATGGCCAGCGCGGGCAAGGACACCTTCTACCTCGCCTCCTCGCTCGCCCACAACGCGGCGGAGGCCGGCTCCAGCCTCGCGATCGCCCTGCGCACCAAGAGTGCGACCCTCCGCGCCACCGCCTTCTCGGGCGGCCTCTCGGCCCTCTTCGGGATCACCGAGCCGGCGCTCTACGGCGTCACGCTGCAGAACAAGCGCGCCCTCGTCTCCGTCATCACGGGCAGCGTCGTCGGAGGCGCCTACATCGGCGCCACGCAGGTCGCCGCGTTCGCGCTGGTCAGCCCCGGCGTCGCCAGCATCTCGATGTTCATCGACGGGCTGAACCCCTGGAACCTGCTCAACGCCGTGATCGGCCTGCTGATCTCGGTCGCCGTCTCGTTCGTCGTCTCCTTCGTCATCTGGCGCGACGACGCCTCCGCCAGCGTCCAGGCGCTCGGCGACGTGGCGGCCGACGCCGGGAGCCCGCTCGCGCTGCAGGCGCCGCTCACCGGCTCCGTCATCCCCCTCTCGGAGGTGCCGGACCCCGTGTTCTCGGCCGGCGTGCTCGGCGAGGGGCTGGCGATCCGCCCCACCGACGGAGCCGTCCGGGCGCCGTTCGCGGGCGAGGTCATCGCGCTGCTCTCCTCCCGCCACGCCGTGGGGCTGCGCCGCGCGGATGGCGTCGAGGTGCTCATCCACGTCGGCATCGACACGGTGCAGCTGGACGGCGCGCCGTTCGAGGCGCACGTCGCGGTCGGCGACCGGGTCGAGGCCGGGCAGCTGCTCCTCACCGCCGACCTGGCCGCGATCACCGCGGCCGGCTACGACACCACGACCCCGGTGCTCGTGACCAACTCCGCCGAGTACACCGTGCTCGTCGAGGCCGCCGAGCGGATCACCGCCGGCGACCGGATCATGACCGTGACGCAGAGAGAGAAGGAGCTCGCCGATGGCGCTTCCTGACGGATTCCGATGGGGCGGCGCCCTCGCCGCCAACCAGGTCGAGGGCGCGTGGCGCGAGGGCGGGCGCGGCCCGGCGGTCAGCGACGTCGCCTCCTACAAGCCGAAGGCGGACCCGAAGGAGTACGCGATCCACCACCGCAACACGGTGGAGAGCATCACGGCGGCGATGGCCGACGACGACACCGAGTACTACCCCAAGCGCCGCGGCATCGACTTCTACCACCGCTACCCCGGCGACCTCGCGCTGTTCGCCGAGATGGGCTTCACCACCCTCCGCGTCTCGATCGCCTGGACCCGCCTCTACCCGACGGGGGAGGAGGCGGAGCCGCTCGAGGAGGGCATCGCCTACTACCTCGCCCTCTTCACCGAGATGCGGCGCCTCGGGATCGAGCCGCTGGTCACGCTCTCGCACTACGACCCGCCGCTCGCGCTTGCGCTGAAGCACAACGGCTGGGTCGACCGCCGCACGATCGGGCTGTTCGAGCGCTTCGCCCGGACCTGCTTCGAGCGCTTCGGCCACCTCGTCGACATGTGGCTGACCTTCAACGAGATCGACGGCATCATCCGCCACCCGTTCACCTCGGGCGGGATCATCGAGGAGACCGTCGAGGGCAGCGTGGAGCAGGCCTGCTACACGGCGCTGCACCACCAGTTCGTCGCCTCCGCCTCGGTCACGAGGACGCTGAAGGAGCTGTGGCCCGAGTCGCGGATGGGCTGCATGCTCACGATGCTGACCACCTACCCCAACACCTGCCACCCCGACGACGTCGCGGCGACGCAGGCGAAGGAGCGGATGCTCTACCTCTGCACCGACGTCCAGGCGGGCGGCGCCTACCCGCGCCTGGCGCTGCGGGCGCTCGAGAGCCGCGGGGTCGAGATCCCGTTCGAGGCGGGCGACGTCGAGCTGCTGCGCGAGCACCCGGTCGACTTCATCTCGTTCAGCTACTACATGTCGATGACGGAGTCCGTCCGCCCCGACGCCGAGCGCACACCCGGCAACACGGTCCTCGGCGTCAAGAACCCGTTCCTCGAGTCGAGCGAGTGGGGCTGGCAGATCGACCCCGTCGGGCTGCGGATCTCGCTGATCGACCTCTACGACCGCTACGGCAAGCCGCTGTTCATCGTCGAGAACGGGCTCGGGATGCGCGACGAGCTGACCGAGGACGGCCGGGTCCACGACCCGTACCGGATCGACTACTTCCGCGCGCACTTCGAGCAGATGATCCAGGCGGTGGACGAGGGCGTGGAGCTGCTCGGCTACGTGAGCTGGGCGCCGATCGACCTGATCAGCGCCTCCAGCTCGCAGATCTCGAAGCGCTACGGGTTCGTCTACGTCGACATGGACGACCTCGGCCACGGCAGCACCGAGCGCTACCGGAAGGACTCGTTCTTCTGGTACCAGAAGGTCATCGCCTCCAACGGCGCGGATCTGGGATGATCCTCCTCTGCCCGGAGGCGCCGTCCGGCTCTCCGGGCAGAGGCCCCGCCACCCCCACCCCAGCCCTGACGCGGCCGTCGACGGAGACACGCATGCAGACCATCAAGAAGGTGCTCAACTCGAGCGTCGTCCTCGTCGTCGACGAGCGCGGCGTCGAGCGCGTGCTCCTGGGCAGGGGGATCGGCTTCGGAGCGAAGGCCGGCGAGGCGATCGAGCCCTCGAGCGTCGACCAGGTGTTCGTGGCGCTGGACGACTCGGATCAGCGCAACCTCGTCGAGCTCCTGGCGCAGATCCCGCCGGAGTTCGTCGAGCTCACCCGCGCGGTCGTCGCCGACGCGGAGAAGCAGGGGCTGAAGCTCGACCCGCACGTGTACCTCGCGCTCACCGACCACCTGCACTTCGCGGTGGAGCGGCAGCGGCGCGGGCTCTCGGTCGCCAACCGGCTGGCCTGGGAGATGCGGACGGTCTACCCCGTGCAGTACGCGGTGGGGGAGCGGGCGGTCGAGCGGATGCGCGAGCGCCTGGACGTGGAGCTGCCCGCCGACGAGGCCGCGAACGTCGCCTTCCACCTCGCCAACGCGGAGCTCGGCAAGGTCGGGATCGACTCGCTCCGGATCGTGCAGCTCATCCGCTCGGTGACCGCGATCATCCAGCACTCCAGCGGAGCCGCGCTCGACCGCGACGACCTCCGCTCCGCCCGCTTCGTGGCGCACCTGCAGTACTTCGCCGAGCGCTTCTTCTCGGGCGGCCTGCTCGAGAGCGAGGACGACTTCCTCTTCACCAGCCTCAGCGCCCGCTACCCGCGCGCGATCGCCTCCGCCGAGCGCGTGCGCTCCTTCGTGGCGGCCGAGTACCAGGCCGCCCTGCCCAACGAGGAGGTCGCCTTCCTGGCCCTCCACATCGCGCGCGCCGCTCCGGAGTAGCGCGCTGACCCCGGAGAACCGCATGCACCGCACCACCCCCGCCCGCCCGACGACGACCGCGAGCGCGCGCCCGTGAGCGGCACGATCCACCTCGTCCGCCACGCCGAGACCCTCTTCAACGTCGCCGGCCAGCTGCAGGGCTGGTGCGACTCGCCCCTGACCGAGCGCGGCGAGCGCCAGGCGGCGGCCCTCGGCGAGCGGATGCGCGACGTGCCGCTCGTCGCGGCGTTCACGAGCGACCTCACCCGCACCCGCACCACGGCGGCGGCGGCGCTCGCCGAGCACCCGTCGCTCGAGGCCGAGCCGATGGTCGAGCTCCGCGAGTGGCACTTCGGCGCCTTCGAGGGGCAGCCGAACGCCTCGCTCTGGGAGCCGGTGTTCGCCGACCACGGCTACTCCTACGTGCCCTCCTCCGCCGACTGGCCGCGGATGACCGACGCCGGTCTCGACTCGGTGCTCGACGCGATCCACCGCCACGACCCCTCCGGCCGGGCCGACAGCGGTGCCACCGTGCGCGCCCGCGTGGAGGCCGCGATCGCGCGGTTCGTGCCGGCGGCCGAGCACGGGGACGTGCTGGTCGTGACGCACGGAGCGGTGCTCGGGAGCATCCTCCGCGCGCTCGACCCCGCGCACCGGCCGCAGCGGGGCTACCCGAACTGCGCGGTCGTGTCGGTGACGGACGGCGTCATCGGCGAGGTCGACGGGAGCTGCGCGACGGCCTGACCCCGCCCCTCCTCCTCCACGGACGCCCCTGTGCGCTCCGGTCGCCGACCGGACGAGCACGGGGGCGTCCGTCGTGCTCGGGACGCAGGCGGCCCGCACCCGGGCCGCCCCCGGACCTGCACGCGCGGCCGCCTCGGGACCTGCACGTCCGGTGATGCGGGACCTGCACTTTCGGCCACCTCGGCGCTGTACCGAAGTACAGGAGCCCGTCGCGAGAGCGTCCGTAGCGTCTGAGGAGTCAAGAGAAACGACTTCGAGGAGATGACATGCGAGGGCTTCAGCTCAGCGGCGTGAGCCGTGCATTCGGCGGCCACCGGGTCCTGCACGACGTGGACCTGTCCGTGGGCCGCGGCGAGATCGTCGGCTTCATCGGCGGCAACGGCGCCGGCAAGACCACGACGATGCGGCTGATCCTGGGCCTGCTCACCCCCGACACGGGGACCATCACCTGGGACGGCGCGCCGATCACCGCCGAGGACCGCCGCTCGATCGGCTACATGCCGGAGGAGCGCGGCCTCTACCCGCAGATGCGGGTCCGCGAGCAGGTGATCCACTTCGCTCTGCTCGAGGGGCACGACGCCCGGGGAGCCCGTGAGACCGCCGAGGAGGTGATCGACGCGCTGGGCCTGGCCGAGCGGGCCGACACGCTGGTGCAGGACCTCTCGCTCGGCAACCAGCAGCGCGTGCAGCTGGCCGTGTCCCTGGTGGGCGATCCGTCGCTCCTGGTGCTGGACGAGCCCTTCTCGGGGCTCGACCCGGTCGCCGTGGAGACGATGGCCGGCCTGATCCGGCAGCAGTCCGCCCGCGGCGTCGGCGTGCTCTTCTCCTCCCACCAGCTCGACCTGGTCGAGCGCCTCTGCGACACCGTCTGCGTGCTCGACTCCGGCCGTGTGACCGCGAGCGGAGCGGTGGCCGAGCTGCAGGACGACGGCCGCAGCCGCTGGCAGCTGCAGTTCTCCCGCCCCCTGGACGACCTGCTCGTCGCCGAGCTCGGCGTCACACCGGGACTGTCGGCCGAGCCGGTCCCCGGTGAGCCGGAGTCGCTGCTCGTCTCGATCGAGGGCAGCGGCCGGGACGTCCCCGAGCAGGTGCTCGCGACCCTCACCCGCCACGGCGGCCTCCGGAGCATCCGCACCGCGCAGCGCTCGCTGACCGAGCTGCTGTCCGAGCGGCTCACCGCCGCCTCCACCCCTGCGGCCGAGCGCCGCCTCGAGATCCAAGGAGCAGGACGATGACCACCACGCACCCCCGCGCCGCCCACGCCCGGACCGCCGAGAGCTCCGCTCCTCCGACGCCGGCCCGGGGAGCCGCGACGATCGTCCGCCGCGAGATCCTGACCCGCACCGGGAACCGCACGATCCTCACCGCGACCCTCGCGCTGGCCGCGATCGCCGGCCTCGGCGCCGGGATCGGCGGCTGGTTCCTGGTCGACGCGACGAGGGAGGCGGGGACCGTGGTCCTCGACACCCGGATCCTGTTCGCGACCGCGATGATCAGCGCCCTGCTCGCCGCGATGGTCTACTCCTCGTCGAGTCTGGCCTCGGGGGTGGTCGAGGAGAAGTCGTCCCGGATCGTCGAGATCCTGCTGACGAAGATCGGCGTCGCCCCGCTGCTCGCCGGGAAGATGATCGGCGTCGGCCTGGTGACCCTGGCCCAGCTGCTCGTGATCGGCGGCGCCGTCGTCGGCGGGTTCAGCGTGGTCGGCGGGTGGTCGGTCCTCGAGATCGAGCTCGGCCCGAGCCTGGTCTGGTTCCTCGTCTGGTTCCTGCAGGGCTACGTGCTCTTCGCGCTCCTCAGCACCCTGCTCGCCTCGACCGTGTCGAGGCAGGAGGACCTGGGCACCGCCGCCATGCCGCTCTCCGTCGTGCAGATGGCGCTGCTGATCATCGCGCTCTACGTGGTGCCGGCGAACCTCGACGAGGCCTGGGTGCACGCGCTCTCCTTCGTCCCCCTCTTCTCCTCCTACCTGATGCCGATGCGCTTCGGCCTCGACTCGGTCGGCACCCCCGAGATGGTGATCGCCGCCGTCGTCGCCGCGATCACGGTGCCGCTGCTGTTCCGCCTGGTCGTCCGCGTCTACCGCAACAACGCGCTCCGCACCGGCTCCCGCGTCTCGCTCCGCGCCTCCCTCAAGGCCGCCGACGCCTCCTAGGCCCGGCTCCCGATATCCACCACCACCACCCCTCGGAAGGACACCACCATGACCACCTCGCGCACCGCCTCGACCCGCCCCTCGCCCCTCAAGAAGCTGCTCGTCAACACCGCCCTCCTCGTCGGGGGAGCGGGCGGCGCCTACCTCGTCGTCACCTACCTCTTCTGATCCGCTCGACCGACCGAAGGACACGATCGTGACTCTCCTCGCGACTCCCGGGCTCCGCCCCGCGACCCCCGGGCACCGCCCCGCGGATCCGGCGGCCCTCCGGGCGGCGGCCTCGACCGAGCGGCTGCTCGGCGGCGGACGCCACCGCGTCGCCGCGATCGACCGCCCCGCCTTCGCCGGCCGGAACGCGTCGTGGACGATGACCCTCGACGACGGCGCCCGCGTCTTCGTCAAGCACGTCTCGCCCCGGACGGCGGGCCCCGCGGCCTTCCGCCGCTCCAGGGACTTCGCCGGCTTCGCCGCCCGGAGCCCCGAGCACGCCCCGGCCGGACCCCGCCTGCTGGCGGCCGACGAGGACGACTCCCTGCTGGTGTTCGAGCACTGCCCCGGCACCAGCCTGGCCCTCCTGCTCGTGGAGGAGCGCGTCCCCGCGGACTTCCCCGAACAGGCCGGCCGGCTCCTGGCCCGGCTGCACGCCGGCCCGGTGGCGGGCCTCACCGCGACCTCGCACCCCAGCCCTCCCGTCGAGATGCTGCGCGTCGGCATCCCGCACACCCGCTACGTCGACCTCACCCTCGCCGAGCTCGCCTTCTGGGGCGACCTGCAGCACGACGAGCAGCTCGTCTCGGCCACGGAGGATCTCCGCGAGTGGGAGAGCGGCAACCGCACGGCCCCGATCCACGGCGACCTCCGCCTCGACCAGTTCCACCTCCGCGACGGGCGCCTCCAGCTGCTCGACTGGGAGGAGTTCGGGATCGGGGATCCGGCCCGCGACCTCGGCACGCTGGCGGGGGAGTGGATCCACCGCGCGGTGCTCGACACCGTGACCACCCGGGAGGGCGCCTCCGCTCCTCCCCTCGCCTTCGACACCGCGGCCGCGGACGCCCGCATCGCGGAGCGGATGGCGGCACTGGTCCCGAGGATCCGGCGGATGTGGCTCGCCTACGCCGCCGAGACCGCCGGCGCGGACGACGCCCTCGCCGTCCGCGCCACCGCCCACCTGGGCTGGCACCTCGTCGACCGCACCCTCGCCCGGGCCTCGATGGTCTCCCGCCTCCCCGGGATCGAGCGGGCCGCCGCCGGCATCGGCCGCCGCGTCCTGCTCGCCCCCTCCGCCTACTCCACCGCCCTCGGATTCGACAGGAGCCCGCGATGACCGCCCTCACCACCCGCTCCGTCCTCGACGAGGCCGTGATCAGCGTCGACGCAGCCCGGCTGCGGGCCGAGGTCGACGGGACCGTGATCGAGGCCACCGGGCCGATCGAGCTGCGGGCCCGACTCGCCGCCACCGTCTACACCCACCTGCACCTCCGGAACCCGCTGCTCGGCGAGACCGCCGGAGGCGACGGCCAGGACCTCGCCCCCCGGCTGATCGACGCGATCCCGCACCGCACGGTCCTGCAGCCCGCTCCCTCCGGGGTGCTCGGCTCCGCCACCGTGCAGGGGGAGGAGCGCCGGGTCGTCGAGCTGGGCCGCGTCCGGGTCCTCGTGCCCGAGGTCGATCTCGTCCGCTCCGCCGACGGGGCCGTCGCCGGCGTCCGGCTGCCGAGCTGGCGCACCCGCACCACTCCCGGCTACCTCCTCGCCCTCGGCCCGATGGGACTCGATCCCGCCGACCGGGTCGTGCGCCTCTCGCTCGTCGCCGACTCGGCGGAGGACGCGCTCGCCCTGTGGGGCCCGCTCCTGGAGGCGCTCGCCGCCTCCGGAGCCCGCCACCAGGCCAAGGCGCTCTCGGACCCGCGGGCCTTCCCCCGCTCCGACGCCCTCGTCGTCTACCTGCCCGCCGACTCCGCCGACGACGTCGCCCGGAGGATCACTCCGCTGCTCGATGCCCGGCCCTCGCCCCGCACCGCCGTCTCGGCCTTCGCCGAGAGGCTCGCCGACGGCCTCGCCTACGCCGAGGACCCGGCCGACGAGCGCTCCTCCTACCGCGGACTGAGCTTCGGCCAGCACCGCTCCCGCGTCCTCGCCGAAGCGCTCCTGCGCTCCTCGGCCGAGACGATCCCCGCCGCCGACGCCTGGGCCGACGCCGCCCGCGCCGCGCGCATCGACCCGGACCGCCCGGGACTCACCGCCCGCTAGGGCCCCACGAACCTCCCCTCGATCCCGAGGGGACCACCACCTCAGCCCGAGGTACTCCACGAAAGGGACACATCATGACCACCATCTCCACCGACGCCCAGTCCGCCGACCTCACCGCCCTCGCGGGAGCGCACGACACCTTCGCCACCGTCGACGAGCTCGGCTCGGACGCCGCGACCGAGGCGCCCGCCACCACGCCCCTGTGCGTCGGCATCATCGTCGGCGCCACCCTCGGCGCGGGCTGCTGACCCGGCCCTCCTCCCGCCCGGGTGCTCCCGCAGCACCCGCTCCCCGGCCCTCCGGCCGGACCACCCGCACCACTCCCCGCACGACCCGGCGGATCCGCCGCCACCACTCATCCAAGGAGAACACCATGTCGACCATCACCGCCCAGACCGTCCAGTCCGCCGACCTCGCCGAGCTCGCCACCGCCCACGACACCTTCACCGCCGCCGACGAGATCGGCACCGACGCCGCCTCCGAGGCGCCCGCCACCACCCCGTTCTGCGCCGGCGTCATCATCGGCGTCACCCTCACCGCAGGGTGCTGACGGGCACGGGGCGACCGGTCCTCGACCGCGTCGCCCCGGCCCCTCCCGGGCGCGTGCCGTCCGCTCGCGCCGTCCGCCCATCCCCGTCCGCCCTTTCCGCGGGCACGGTCCGCCCGTCCGCCGCCGTCCTCACCGCCGGCCGTGACCCGATCCGCCCTCCCGCCCGCCGCCCTCTGAGGAGACCGCCATGACCACCCCGCCCGGTGCGCAGAGCGCCGCACTCTCCGACCTCTCGCTCGGCCGCTTCGGCTACTCCCGGGTGGCCCTCGTCCTGACCGGCTCCGCCATGACCCAGGTCATGCCCTACTGGATCCAGTGGGCGCGCGCCGCCGCTCCGGCGACCGAGTTCCGCGTGCTCGTCCGCGACTCGGCCTACCGCTTCACCACCCGGCACAACCTGGAGTCGCGACTGCGCGGCCGGATCCAGGACGACCGCTGGGACGACGAGATCGTCGTCGCCCACGTCGACCTCGCCGAGTGGGCCGACCTCATCCTGATCTACCCGGCCACCCTCGACTACGCCTCGCGCCTCGCGCACGGCATCACCGACTCCCCATCGCTGCTCGCGGCCCTCACGACGGAGGCGCCGGTGTGCATCGCTCCGTCGCTCCCGCCGCGGGCGCTCGGCAACCCGGTCGTCGAGTCCACCCTCGCGCTGCTGCGCGAGCCGGCCAACTTCACCGTCATCGACCCCGTGCCCGGGCCGAGCGAGTCCAGCGACACGGCGCTCGCCTGGGTGCCGCCTGCGTTCCCCGCGGTGCTGCGCCACCTGGAGTCGCTGCGCACGGCACCGGCTGCCGCGGAGGAGGCGAGGTCGGCGTGAGCACCACTGCCCCTCCGCGGGCCCTCGTCACCGGGCTGCTCGTCACCGAGCTCTCGGCCGGACCAGACGGGACCACCGTCTGGACCCGCCGCCTCGGAGAGCAGGCGCCGCTGCCGTTCTCGCCGGTGCCCGTCCGCCTCGCAGCGCCCGATCCCCGGATCGTGCCGGGAGGCGCCGACCCGTCGATCCGCCGCTACCGCACCACCGCCCGCGCCCTGCTGCCCGCGCTCCTCCACGAGCTGTCGGAGGAGGCGCTCGTCTCCGTCGGCCGCGAGTGGAAGGGCGCGCTGGACGCGCTCCACGGCGCCCGGCCCGCCGGGGAGCCGCTCCCTCCGCGTCCGCTGCAGCGCGCCCGCGGCTGGCTCGCCGGTGGCTGGGCGCCCGCCGCCGAGGAGCTCGGCGCCGGCGGTCTCCTCGAGCTCGCCGACTGGGCGGAGGCGGTCGTCGCCTCGCCGGCCGCGGTCGTGGTCCACGGCCACCCCGGCCTCGCCCACCTCGTCGTCGACGGGACCCGCGTCGCTCTGCTCACGGGCGAGGACGTCGGGCTCGCCGACCCGGTCTGGGACGCCGCCTGGGTGCTCGGGGAGCTCGCAGAGCTGCACGCCTTCCACCCCGCGCTCCGCCCGGCCCTCGACGCGCTCCGCCGCGGACTCTCGCTCGAGGAGGACCACGACGCCGAGCTGCTGCGCGTCGGCACCGCGTTCCGGCTGGCCCAGCACGCCGTCGACTGGCACCGCTCCGGGGGCGCCAGCAGCGATCAGGCGCGGCTGCTGCTGCGCCTGTCCGCCGCACAGCTGGGGGAGCGGGCGGAATGAGCGCCCGCGACGTCCCGACCCTGTCCGCCGCCCTGCCCTCCGGCGCCCGCGCGCTCGTCGTGCACCGGCCGGAGGTCCGCAACGACTCGGTCGCCCTCGCCGTGCCCGCCGGCATGCGCCACGAGCGCGACGGCGAGGAGGGGATGCTGCACCTGATCGAGCACCTCGTCTACCAGGACAGCGAGGGGGTCGCCGGTCTCGTCCGGCAGACCCGCGTCGCCGAGAGCGGCGGCGTCCTCGGCGGTCACACGCACCTCGACTACTCCGAGTTCTTCGAGACGGGTTCTCCCGGGTCGGCCGCCGTGATCGCGGAGCGGCTCGTCGAGCAGGTCTTCCGCCCCGCCTTCCGGCCGGAGCAGATCGCGGAGCAGATCCGCGCGGTCGCCTCTGAGCGGGCCGCGCGCCTCGCCCCCGCTCCGGGCGGCGTGCTGCCGTGGCCGCACCTGACCGCCCGCTACTGGGCCGACGCCCCGAACGCGCACGACGGCAGCGGCGACCTCGACCTCGAGGGCCGCGCGACCGAGCCCGTCCTGCGCGCGCTGCACAGGCGCCACTACCGCCCGGCCGGCTCCGTGCTGGTCGGCGTCACGGCCGACGACCCCGCCCGGCTCCTGGACCGCCTGGTCGCGGTCCTCGCGGAGACGCCCGATCGCGCGGCAGGACCGGTCGCCGTCCCACCTGGGACGGCCCGCCCCGAGTACCGCGCCGAGCCCGCCGCCCGCCGGCTCGCCGCGACCGCCGCCGCGCCGTCGACCCGCGTCTCCGACGAGCTGCTCGGCGACCTGATCGCCGCTGAGGCGCTCGCTGCGCAGGCCGGACTCGACGCGAGCGCCGGACTCTTCGGCCCGGGCGACACCGTCGCCGACGACCTCTTCGTGCTGGTCGACGACACCGCCGTGCCCGTCGATCCGTGGCACCGCCTCCGCGCCCTCGCGGTGAGCGACGACTCCGCCCTCGAGCACGCCCGGCACCGCGCGGTGCTGCGTGCGGAGCGGCTGGTGCACGACGACGAGCGTCTGGCCCGCACCGTCGCCCGGGATGCCCTGCTGCGCGGTGCGCCCGGCTTCGCGGGCGAGCTCGTCGACTCCCTCGCCGCGCGGCCGCCGCGCCCGCTGCTCGCGGACGCCGCGGCCCGCCTCGCCGAGCAGCCCTTCGCCGCACTGGGCGTTCCCGCCGCCTCCACCCGTCCCGGAAGGAGGAGCCCATGACCGCCGCACCCCCGCTCGCCGTCGTCGACGAGCGCTCCCGCTTCGCCGTCGTCGCCCTCGGCTGGCGCGACCCGGCCGGAGACGACGGGCCCGACCGCGCTGCCCGCCTCCGCTCGGCCGTTCCCCCCGGAGCGGTCTCGCTCGCGTGGACGGCGACGGCCGGGGCGCAGAGCCTCACCGCGGTGCTCCCTCCGGAGGGCGCCGCGGCCTGGACCGCCCTGACGCTCGAGCGCGCCCAGGGAGCCGGGGATCCGGTGCTCGCCGTGGTCGGGCCCGAACGCGCCGTCCGCGAGACGTCCCGGCCCGTCTCCGTGCCCGCCGCGGCTCCGCTGCCGAGCGCTCTGCACCAGTCCCGCGAGCAGGGCTACGAGAGCACGATCGTCACCGGCGCGGACCCGTCCGGCGAAGTCGGCCACGCTGCGACGTTCCTGGCGCTGTGCCGCCTCACCGCGGGGGCCGAGCCGCTCGTCCCCGCCGCACTGCGCTCCGCCCGCGGCGATGCGGTCGCCCAGGTCGCGCGGGGCCTGCGCTCGAGCCGCCCCTCCCTCACCTGGCAGGTCGTCTCCCCGGCCGGCCAGGGCATCCCGACCCTCGAGACCGTGCTGCGCACCGTCCTCGACGGCCGCGCCGCGCACGGGGAGGGAGCACGCGCCGCGCACGCGTTCGCGCGGGCGAACCTCCTCCGCGCCTGGCGGTCGCCCGAGACGCTCGCGCGCACCCTGGTGGAGTACGAGGTGATGGGCTGGGGCGGCGCCCTGGTGCTCGATCCGGAGTCGGCGCTCGCCGCGGTCGACGAGAGTGCGCTCGAGCGGGCGGTCGCGGGGCTCCTGCGGCCCGTCGCCGACGTGGTCGGCTGGGGCTGAATCCGGCGGGCTCGATCAGCTCCGGCCGGGACGCGTCCCCAGGTCGACGAGCCCGTGCTCGATCGCCGAGACCAGGATCTGCACCCGGTCGCGCACGCCCAGCTTCTCCATCACCTTCACGAACCGCGCCTTCACGGTCGACTCGGTGACGAACAGCTCCTGCGCCATCTCGCGGTTGCTCATCCCGCGGGCGAGCAGGCGGATCACCTCGAGCTCCTTCTCGGTGAGCGCCTCGAGCAGATCGGGGTCCGGCACCGTCTCCGCCGGCACCGACTCCTCGAGCCCCTTCACCACGTGGCGCGTGACCTCGGCGGAGAGCACGGACTCGCCCGCGAGCACCGCGTGCACCGCCGCAATGATCTCCCGCGGCTTCGTGTCCTTGACCAGGTAGCCGGAGGCGCCCGCGCGGAGCAGGTCGACGACGTAGCGGTCCGTGGTGAACGTGCTGAGCCCGAGGATCGCGATGCCCGGGTGCTCGGCGTGGATCCGCTCGGTCGCGGCGACGCCGTTCATGACCGGCATCTGCATGTCCATCAGGATCAGGTCGGGCTGGAGCGTCGCCGCCTGCTGCACCGCGATCCTCCCGTCGGAGGCCTCGCCCACCACCTCGATCGCCGGGTCCTGCGAGAGGTAGTCGCGGAGGATCTCGCGGGTCATCGATTCGTCGTCCACCAGCAGCACGCGGGTCATCGCTCTCGTCCTTCGTCGGTCGCCCCCGCGACGAGCGCACCGGACGCCCGGCCCTCGAGGGGGATGGTCATGGTCGTGGTCCAGCGGCCGCCGCGGGCTCCCGCGTCCAGCCGCCCGCCGAAGACGGCGCAGCGGGCCGACATCGCCTCGATCCCGAGGTGCGAGGAGACGATCGGAGCCGCGGAGGCGATCGCGTTGGAGGAGCTCAGCTGCACCTCGCCCCCCGACACCTCGAGCCGGAGCTGCACCTCACCGGCGGTGTCGCCGTGCTTGAGCACGTTCGTGCCCAGCTCCCGGACCGTGCGCCGCAGCACCTGGCGGAGGCTCGCGGGCACCTGCGCCACGGAGCCCGCCACGTCGAGGCGGACCCGGAAGCCCGCGCGCTCGATCGCGTCGGCGACGTTCCGCACGTCGTGGACGAAGCCGACAGCGGTGGTCGTGGCGCCCGAGACCTCCGGGGTCCCGAGCAGGTCGGAGTCGCCGCGGGCGGGAGCGCCTGCCTCGTCCTCGTCCTGGAGGAGCGTCACGAGGCTCCGCAGATCCTGCAGCGCCTGCTGCGCCGCGTCGCCGATGCTCTCGAGGATGCGCTCGGTCTTGGCCGGGTCCTCGACCGAGGTCGCGCGGCGGGCCTGCATGGCGATGATGGTGACCTCGTGCGCGACGATGTCGTGCAGCTCGTGCGCGAGCCGGGTCCGCTCCTCGTTGCGGATCCGCGCCTGCTCCTCCTGGATGCGGTCGGCCCGGCGCTCGCTCCGCTCGCTGCGGCCCCGGAAGGCGTTCAGGCCCAGCCCGGCGGTGCCGCCGAAGAGGACGAACGCGCCCAGGACGTAGACGGCCGTGCCCATGGCGCGGTCGACGAGCAGCACCGCGGGCAGGAGGACGAGGGTGCCGAGCACGAAGACGAGCCCCGCGCGCCAGGGGAGGAGGAAGGTGACGAAGCCGACCACCACGATGGTCGGGAAGATCAGCGCCGCGAGCAGCAGCGGCGGGGCGCCGAGCATCAGGACGACGGCGTAGACGAGGTAGAGCGAGACCGCCGCGGGGATCGCGCCGGCGAGCAGCGCCAGGAGCGGCAGGTAGGGGAGCGCCAGCTCGATCCAGCCGCGGACCGACGTGAGGTCGACGCTGCCGCCCATCAGGTCGATGACGACGAGGAGCGTGAAGGAGCCGAGGAGGAGGGACCGGGTGATCCAGCCGCCGGGCAGCGTCCGCACGTCGTTCGTCCACCGCGTCGTCCCCACCACGGGACCAGGGTACCGAAGCCTTCTCCGAGCCCCGTCGGCCTTCCGTACAAGGGCGGACTGGTCTTTCGTACAGGAGCGGTGCGACGGGGCGTCGCCATGCTGGTGGAGCGGTCGAGCCGATCGCACCCCTCGATCACAGGAGAACGACCATGGCCCCGATCCTCGCCGCCGCCGCACTCGCCCTCGGAGCCGTCCTCGCTCCCGCCGCTGCTCCTGCCGCCGCTCCCGTGCAGGCCGCCTCGTCCGCCGGCGTGCAGACGGTCGCCGCCTCCTACGAGCTGCCGAAGGTGCAGAAGCCGGGCGGCATGGAGTCGATCCAGGACCGCGGCGCCCTCTGCAACCTCTTCGGGATGTGCTGAGCGCAGCTCTCGGACCGGGTCAGCCCTTCAGCGGGTCGTTGCCCCAGTTCATCAGGGAGTAGCGCCACTTCGTCTCGGTGACGTCGCCCGAGGGACGCTGCTTCGCGTGCCGGTGCACGTAGCCGACGACCTTCGTCATGTGGGCGTAGTCGTCGTCGCTCAGGTCGGCCTGCTTCGTGCCGAGCAGCTCGACGATGCGGCGCCCGCTCTCGTGGCCGACGGACTCGCCGCCGCCCTCCGGCTTCTGGCCGACCTCCTTCGACTCGTCGGTGCCGAGCCACTCCTCGAGCTCCTTCGCGGTCATGTTCACGGCGTCGTGGAACTCGTCGCGGGTCGTCCGCTTCTCGTCGTCGGTGGGCATCGCGGGGCTCCTCGGGTCGGTCGGTCCGGGTCGGTCGGTGACCTCCAGCGGAGCGTGTCGGAGGGGGAGAGGTCAAGCCCCGTGCGCGGTTCCAGGGCGCGCGTAGCGTCGGAGGAGTCCGCACCAGCCGACCACCGCCGGCGTCCGCCGCCGGCAGAGAAGAGGCCCACATGCCCTCCCGCAACACCCTCGTCCGCAGTCTCCACGACCTCGGAGCCGCCGCCTGGTTCGGCGGCTCGCTCATGGGCGCCGTCGGCCTGAACGGCGCCGCGTCCACCTCGTCCGACCCGGCGGAGCGCCTCCGCCTCTCCTCGAACGGCTGGGCCCGCTGGACCCCCGTGCAGCTCGCCGCGATCGCCGCCCACGGCGTCGGCGGCATCGGACTCGTCCTCGCCAACAAGACCCGCCTGGCCAACCAGCAGGAGAGCCGCACGAACACCGTCGTCAAGACCGTCGTGACCGGGCTCGCCGGTGCCGCCTCGGTGATCGCCGCGGTCGCCGGAGCGACGCAGGCCAAGCACGCCGACGAGGGCGCCCCCGGCGTGACCGAGGCGTCGGAGCAGAACTCGCAGGAGCTGACCACGGCCCTCCGCGTGCAGAAGGTCACCCAGTGGGCCATCCCCGTGCTGACCGCCGTCATCATCGTCCTCGGCGCCCAGCAGGGTGAGCAGCAGCGCCCCGTGAAGGGCCTCTTCGAGACCACGGCGCGGATGTTCCGCAAGTAGTCCCCGCGCTCGCGCGCAGACCGTCGGCCGAGAGTGCCCGCCGTCCCCCGAGGGTGGAGGCGGCTGCTCTCGGCCGACGTTCTGCGTGCGGGGTCCGGCTAGCGGCAGTGTCCGCGGCTGCTGCGGGGTCGACGACCGGATCGCGGAGGCGGACGCGCCTGTGCTCGTCTGCTCGGCGACGTCCCCCCGTGAAGGGTGATGCGTCAGCTGATCCCGCCCTGGTCATCGGAGGATCAGGGCGCCGATCAGGGCGGCGGGGCCGGAACCGACGCCGGTCCTCCTCGGACGGGGGCGGCGCAGTCGTCGAACGTTTGAGGGCCCGACCGAGGCCGAGGAGTGGCGTGGAATCGCCCGGACGCACGGAGGCGGTCCGATTGACCCCGCTATCTCTACATAGGTAGCGTCATCCGTGTGCAGCCACTCCCTCGCCTCACGCCCGCCACCGCGGACGTCCTCCGGACCCTCCTCGACGCCGACGGCCCGACCTGGGGCATGGTCGTGATCAAGGCCACCGGGCGACCGGCGGGCAGCGTCTACCCGATCCTGGAGCGGCTCGAGGGAGCGGGCTGGGTGGTCTCGGAGTGGGAGGCCGCGAGCGAGCGGAGCGGCCCGCGTCGCCGGCTCTACGAGCTGACCGCGGAGGGCGCCCCGGCAGCCCGGGCCGCCGTCGAGCGGATGCGGTCGACCGCGCGGTCGGCGCCGCGAGCGGCGGAGGCGACCGCGTGAGCGCGCTCCTGCGGCTCCTGTCGCTGCTGCTGCCCCCGCTCGCCCGCGAGCGCTACCTCGAGGAGTGGCGGGCCGACCTGGCCGGGGCCGCCGAGCTGGGACTGCCCCGGCGCGGCGTCGTCCTCGGAGCGCTCGCCCTGCTCGCGAGCGTCGACCGCGACCTGCCCGCGCACACCGGCGAAGCGCGGGGCACGCTCCCGCGCCGCCTCGCCCGCCGCGGACTCGCGCTCTTCGCCGCGGCCGCGCTGATGCTCAGCGGCATCGCGCTGACCGGCGGCGGGATCGTCCCCGAGCCGGGCGCCGCCTCCGACACCGCCCTGGCCGCGGTCGGCGCCGCGCAGACCGCGGTGCTCGTCGCCGCCGTCGCGGTCGCGGTCCTCGGCGCGATCCACCTCCTCGGCGCCGCGGCGTCGGCCCGCACGGTGCTCGCGCGGATCTCCCTGGTCGCGGCCGTCGTCGGCCCGGTGCTCACCGCGGCCGGCCTCCTCCTCCCCGGACCCCTCGCCCTCGTCGGCCTGCCCGTCTCCCTCGCCGGACTCGTCTGCGGGGCGATCGTCCTCGGCGGCTCGCGGACCATCGCCCTCGCACCGCGGACGGCGACCCGCGCTCAGCGCCTCCCCGTCGCCCTCGCGGGCCTCGCGCTCGTGGCGGGCGTCACGGTGGTGGGCGCGGTGGATCTGCTGGTATGGAATCCGCAGGCGAAGGTCCCCGGCGTGGCCCTGGCGGAGATCTACGCGACCATGTCCGAGCGCGACGGCTTCGAGTTCGGCTCCCACGCGATCTGGGTCACCGGGTGGGCCGCGTTCTGGACGGCCGCCGCGATCGTCGTGACGGTCGGCGCCCTGGTCGGCCGGAGGTCGCCGCTGACTCCGCGGCGGATCGCGGTGCTCATGCTCGCCCTGGTCGCCGGCGCCGTCGTCTTCCGCTTCTTCGCCGGGTTCGGCTTCGGGATGTCGGTCGCCGACACCTTCGTCACGTCCGGCGGCGACGGCTCCCTGGTCTCGGCGATCCTGCCGCCGCTCGGACAGCTCGCGCTCGCCGGCGCCGCGATCGCGGTGGGCTGGGCGCCCCGGGTCGCCCGGCCGACGGCGGCCTCCGCGGCCTGACAGTGCTCGTGCCGGCGGAGACTTTCGCCCGGTCGGCTCGGGATGCGCGAGAACGGGGCAGCCTGCCGACGTACTTCCCTTCGTGGTGAACACGAACGGCCCGTTCCGGCGCGGCCGAGCGCCCTCCGACCTACTCCAGCCGCCGCAGGAAGCGGGCCGGCTGGTCGAGGAAGCCGCGCCAGGTCCGCACCAGGTCGAGGTCGTCGTAGCGGCAGGGGCGGAGGCCCGTCTCGTCGAGCTCGTAGAGGTCGGCTCCGGGGAGGGCGGCGAGGATCGGCGAGTGCGTGGAGAGGACGACCTGCGAGCCGCCGGCGACCAGGTCGCGCAGCTGCCCGATCAGGGCGAGGCAGCCCGACACCGAGAGGGCCGACTCGGGCTCGTCGAGGAGCCAGAGTCCGCTGATCCGGGAGCGGTTCGCCACGATGTCGAGGAACGACTCGCCGTGGCTCCGCTCGTGGTACCCGCCGTCGATCCCCACCTCCTCCAGGTAGCTGAAGAAGCCGTGCATCGTCTCGGCGCGGAGGAAGAAGCCGCGCTTGGACGCCCCGGCCCCGCGGACCAGCTGGAGGTGCTCGGCCAGGTCCGACTCCGAGGCGCGGGAGGAGTGCATCGCACCCGTGGATCCGCCCTCCGCGTTCAGCCCGTAGGCGAGGGCGACCGCCTCGAGCAGCGTCGACTTGCCCGAGCCGTTCTCGCCGGTGATCACCGTCACCTGGCCGAGATCCCAGCCCTCGGCCAGCACCTGCCGCACGGGCGCGAGCGTCGCGGGCCAGCGCGAGAGGTCGGCGGGGTGCTCGGGTCGGGCCTGCACGCGGCGCACCGGGAGGGTCGAGAACACCCGGTCAGTCAAGCAGGTCGACGCTCCAGCCGGCCTCGGCCAGCGCGCGGGCCGTGTCGGCGCGGGGGGAGTAGGGGAGGTCGTCGGCGCCGACCACGCGGTAGTCGGTGTCGCCGGGGCCGACCCAGAGGACGGAGTCGGACGGGCCGGCCCGGTGCAGCGCGGCGCGGACGGCGTCGGCCGGCTCCGCGATCTCGAGCACCTCGCAGCGCTCGACGCGGCGCGCGCCGTCGACCAGTGCGCGGCGGATCCGCGCCGGGTCCTCGAAGCGCGGGTGGTGGTCGGTGACGATCACCAGGTCGGCGCGCTCGGCGGCGGCCCGGGCCATCGGCGCGCGCTTGCTCGGGTCGCGGTCGCCGTCGGCGCCGAGGAGGACGAGCACGCGGCCGGGCGTCACCTCGCGGAGGGCGTCGACGGTGCGCGCGACCGAGTCGGGGGTGTGCGAGAAGTCGAGGAAGACCCGCGGCCCGTCGGCGCCGGACACGAGCAGCGTCCGCCCGGGCACGGTGACGTCGATCCCGGAGCCGACCGCCGCGGCCACCCGGTCGCGCGCGTGGCCCGCCTCGATCAGCATCACCAGCGCGAGGGCCGCGTTCGAGGCCATGTGGCGGCCGAGGAGCGGGACGGAGGTGGTCGTCGACCAGCCGTCGCGGGCGGTGAGCCGGAAGCGGGTGCGGTCGACCGCGGTCTCGAGCACGTCGATCCGCCAGTCGGCACCGTCCCCGGCCGAGAGCGTGACGACCGGGACGGAGGCCTCGCGGGCGACCCGGCGCCCCGCCTCCGTGTCGACCACCACGACGCCGCGGCGGCTCCGCTCGGGCGTGAACAGCCGCTGCTTGGCGCGGAGGTACTCGTCCAGGTCGCCGAAGTCGTCGAGGTGGTCGTGGCTGAGGTTGGTGAACCCGGCGACGTCGAGCACGATCCCCTCCATCCGGGAGCGCACGAGCGCCTGAGCGCTGACCTCGATCGCCGCCGCCTCGACGCCGTCCTCCGCCATCCGGGCGAGGAGAGCGTGCAGCTCGGAGGCCTCGGGCGTGGTGAGGCGGCTGGCGACCACGTGGTCGGCGCTGCGGCGCTCGGCGGTGGAGCTCAGCCCCGAGACGACGCCCAGCTGCCGGAGCACCGCGTCGAGGAGGTGCACGGTGCTGGTCTTGCCGTTGGTGCCGGTCACGCCGAGGAGCACCGGTCCGCTCCTCGTGCCGTACACCTGCGCGGCGACCGGGCCGAGGGCGGCGCGGGGGTCGTCGCTGAGGAGGACGGGCAGTCCGGAGGCGCGGGCCTCGTCGAGCCCGCCCGCGTCGGTGAGCACGGCGACCGCTCCTGCCGCCGCAGCATCGGCCGCGAACCGGGCCCCGTGGCTCCTCCCTCCGGGGAGCGCGGCGAAGAGGGCGCCGGGGCCCGCCTCGGTGTGCGCGACGGTCACCGCAGTGATGCGGACGTCGGAGCCGTCGCCGTGGAGGCGGAGCCGATCGCTCGCGAGGTCGGCGAGCGCGACACCGGCGGCATGGAGCGGTTCGAGGAGCCGGAACACCGGCATGCGGGCCTCCTGCGGGGCGGGCGGGGCGGTGTCGCCGAGGGCCCGCGGGCGCCGCCGGGCGACCGGAGGGGGAGGGCCGGGAGGCCCATGCCTCAGCCTGCGCGCCGCTCCCCCCGATCGGGGAGGCCCTTGCCACCGCCCGCCCGGGCCGCTACCCGCCTCCGCCTACTGCCGCGAGAACGCCTCCTGGTACAGCGCCGCGAGCTCGGGGGAGCTCTCGCCGCTGAGGCCGCAGGTCAGGATCGTGTCGCCGTCGGCCGCGACCAGGTAGTCGACCCCGGTCTCGAACACGATCGGGGCCCCATCCACCGCCGTGTCTCTGCCCTGGGTGACCGTGACGCCGTCGCCGACCTCGCCCGCGTAGCGCTCGAGCACGTGCAGGGTGACGGTGCTCCCGTCGATCGAGCGGACCTCGGCCCGGAACGCGAGCTGAGCGGGGGCCAGCGCGGCGGCCGTCACCGGCGAGCACGCGGCCATCGGCCCGCCCGTGCTCGGCAGGATCAGCGTCGAGGTGCTGCCCCCGCCCACGCCGAGTGCGAAGGGCAGCAGGAGGGAGGCGGCGGCCCCGGCGCTCAGCGCGCCGACTCCCACGATCAGCCAGGGGGACCGGCGGCGGGAGTGCACCGTCCGCGTGCCCTCACCCGTCGCGGCGGCGATCTGCTCGGCGAGCTCGTCGCGGTCGAGCGCGGGGAGGCTCCGCGCGGGGTCGACCGTGCGGAGGAGGCGGCGGACGTCCTCGTCGTCGGTTCCGGTCATCGGAGTCCCCCTTCGGGCGCGTGCGGGTCGGTGGAGTCGTAGAGCTCGGCGAAGCGGCGCCGCGCGCGGTGCAGGCGGATCGAGACGGCGTTCGCCGTGACTCCGAGGACCGCGGCGATCCCGCGGACGTCGAGCTCCTCCCACGCCCAGAGGCGCAGCAGCTCGGCGTCCTGCTCGCGCATCCGGGCGAGCACGAGGCGCACGGTCTCCTCAGTGCCCGACGCCTCGCCCTCGTCGATCTGCACCTGGGGCGGATCGACGACCGCGATCCGCTGGGCGAGCATGACCTGGCGGCGCTGCATCCGCCGGGCGTTCTGCAGCTGGAGCCGGGCGACGCCGATCGCCCACGGCACCGGGTCGTCCTCGGGCACGTCGGCGCTGCGGCGCCAGAGCACCGAGAGCGTCGCGGCGAGCACGTCGTCGGCGGTGGCGGAGTCGGTGCGCCGCCAGAGGTAGCGGCGGACGGGATCGGCGACCGCGGCGGCGACCGCGGCGAACCGGTCGGGACCCGCGAGGGGAGCTGGCATGTGCCTCATGCTCCCTCCTGTCCGGGATCGGCGCACATCTTTCACCGGCGCGCCGGGCGGGACTCCGCGCTCTCCCAGCAGCGCGGGAGCGCGGGTCGGCGCTCAACGCCGCGAGGCGCCCACGAACTCCAGCCAGCCGGCCACGAACGGCTCGATGTCGTCCACCTCGTCCAGCGCGAGAGCGTCCAGATCGACTCCGCGGCACTCCAGCGTGAGGACGTGCCCCCGCACCCAGGCGGCCGCGCGCACGGCCCCGGCTCCCTCCCAGACCTCGAAGGGCTCCGGAGCCCCGTCGACCGGGATCTCCGCGATCCGCGTGGGAGCGGGCAGCGCCTCCGGCTGCACGAACGAGACGGGCGCCTCCTCGCGGCAGCAGAGCAGCGCGACGTCGTGCCGCGGATCGCCGAGGGTCGTGCGGATCTCGACGGAGGGCCCCGGCCCGCCCGGGACCGCCTCGTCGGCGAGGAACGAGAGCCCCCGGGGGCCGCCCGTCAGCGTCCACTCCGCCAGCAGCCGCGGACCGCTCCAGCCCGAGACCGCCCAGAGCGGGAGGTCGCCGAACGACCCGCGGATCCGCGCGACCCGCTCGGCGAGGTGCGCGGAGAACTCCTCCTCGCCGAGACGCCGCGCTCCGTCCATGGCCCGATCGTAGGTCGGGTGCCGCGGCACGGCCAGACCCCTCGCTACTGTGAACGTCGACCCCCGCCTCCCTTCCCCGCCGAGGAGCCCCATGCCCATCTGGACCCTGCACGGAGACGGCCGCACCGTCGAGCCCGGCGCCGTCGTCGCCCCCGGCGAGCGGCTCGCCTGGCCGGCGACGATCGCCATCGGAATCCAGCACGTCGTCGCCATGTTCGGAGCGACGTTCCTCGTGCCCGTGCTCACCGGGTTCCCGGTCGCCACGACCCTGCTCTTCTCCGGAGTCGGGACGCTGCTGTTCCTCCTGATCACGCGCAACCGGCTCCCCAGCTACCTCGGCTCGAGCTTCGCCTTCATCGCGCCCGTCACAGCCGCGACCGCCGTCGGAGGGACGGGGTCGGCGCTCGCCGGAGTCGTCGCCGTGGGCCTCCTCCTGGCTGCCGTCGGCGTCCTCGTGCAGGTCGTCGGCCTGGGCTGGATCGACAGGCTGATGCCCCCGGTCGTCGCCGGCGCGATCGTCGCCCTGATCGGGTTCAACCTGGCTCCGACCGCGTACCTCAGCTTCAAGCAGGCGCCGATCACCGGGACGATCACGCTCGCCGCGATCATCCTGTCGAGCGTGTTCCTCCGCGGCTTCCTCGGCCGCGTCTCGATCTTCCTCGGCGTGGTCATCGGCTACGTCGTCGCCCTGCTGCGGAACGAGATCGACTACTCCGCGGTCGGCGCGGCCGACTGGTTCGGCCTGCCGCCGTTCACCTTCCCCGACTTCGCCTCCGGATCCACGTGGTCGGGCATCGCGATGTTCCTGCCGGTCGTGCTCGTCCTCATCGCCGAGAACGTCGGACACGTCCGCGGCGTCGCGACGATGACCGACGCCTCCGCCAACGCCAGCACCGGCCGGGCCCTGATCGCGGACGGTGTGGCGACCACCCTCTCCGGCGCCTTCGGCGGCTCCGGCACCACGACCTACGGCGAGAACATCGGAGTGATGGCGGCCACCCGCGTGTACTCGACGGCCGCCTACTGGGTCGCCGGCGTCACCGCGATCCTGCTCAGCCTCTCGCCCAAGGTCGGCGCCGTCTTCAACTCGATCCCGGCCGGAGTCCTGGGCGGCGCCACCACCGCGCTCTACGGCCTGATCGGCGTGATCGGCATCAAGATCTGGATCGACAACCGCGTCGACTTCTCGCGCCCGGTCAACCAGTACACCGCCGCGGTCTCCCTCGTGATCGCGATCGCCGGCTTCTCGTTCTCCTCCGGCGGCTTCGAGCTCGGCGGCATCGTCCTCGGCGCCGGCGCCGCCCTCGTGATCTACCACCTGGGCAACGCCATCGCCCGCTGGCGCCGCACCGGCGCCGACGACGGCGGCCCCCTCCCCGCCATCGGCCAGCTCGGCGGCGACCCGCAGGACCGCTGACCGCGGCCAGCGGCGAGGCGCCGCTCCAGCGCCGAGGCACCGGCCACGACGCGGTGTCTCGGTGCTGAGGGCGGTGTCCGGGTGCGGCGAGTCGCTTCGACGGGCCGGCGCCCCTCGATCGCCCGGGTCGTAGGGTTCGAGGGTGCTGGAACCCCTCGTCCCCGTGCTCTCCTTCACCCGCTACGACATGAGCGCCGCAGGATCGGCGGCATCGCTGTTCCTCGACCGCACCACTCTCTGCGGGATCTACGTCCTGGAGTTCGAGAACGGCCAGCGGTACGTCGGTCAGACCACGAACATCGTGAGCCGGTACGCGACGCACAGACGCCACCACGGCGACGTCGTCGCCTTCCGCTTCGCTCCGTGTCGACGTGACGACCTCGACCGCGCGGAAGTGGCCGAGATCCGGAGGCAGGAGGCCGAGCACAGCCTGCGCAACCTCGCGCTCACCGGCTGGCCGGGAGGCGTCGACGACCTCGGTGTCACCCTGGAGGAGGGGCGGAGCGTCCTTCTGCCCTGGAACAGGGCCGACCGTCCGCGTGTGGGCGAGGAGGGCGAGGCGACGATGCCGGGCCGGTTCTGGGAGCTGGTCCGCCGCGAGGACTACCTCGACCTCTCCGCCGCCCTGGGCAGGTACATCGGCGAAACGGTCCCCGATCCGTTCGGAACACAGCAGATCCTGTGGACGGTGTCCGCTCTGCCGTCCACGAGGCGGACGAAGAAGCGGCGCCGCCTCCTCACTCTGAGCTGCGGAGTGCTGGAGACGGTCTTCGTTCAGGAGGACCTGGAGACCGGGGAGATCGTCATCGCTGTCAATGTCGATGCACCGACGTTCGCGGAGCGGCTGGGTCAGCAGGGAGTCAGTGAGCTCCCGCCCGCTTTCGGCATCGAGTACTCGACCAGCTACAAGAGCGCGGAGGTCAGCGCCTGGGAGTTCGAGTCGTGGGAGCAGTTCTGGGAGGCGCTCGACTTCGAGCCGTTCGTCGAGGCCGCATACAAGCTCAATACGACGCTGATGCGGCGAGGCGGCAGCCCCCTCCGCCGTCATCACAACCCGTTCTTCGCCAGCGACCTGCTGTTCTCCGCGGTCAGGTTCGATGCCGAGGGCGATCGACCGATGGAGGAGCCGGCCGGCTGAGCGGCGCTGCCGCTCCCGAGACGCCGCCGTGCCGTCCGGACGCCGCCCTCCCGCGGACGTCCCGGCGCGCGCACCGCAGCACCGCCTCCGCTTACCACGTTCGGGTCAGTCCGCAACCCGGTGCGTTCCCAGGCGGCTCCCGCCTAACGTCGAGCGTGACGACCGCAGCAGCGGAACGCCGCACACCGAGTGAGACAGCAAGGAGCACCACCGTGCCGCAGATCATCGAGACCGTCGACGTCAACGTCCCCGTGTCCGTCGCCTACAACCAGTGGACCCAGTTCGAGGAGTTCCCGCGCTTCCTCGACGAGGTCGAGTCGATCCAGCAGGTCACCGACACCCTCACCGTCTGGAAGGTGAAGGTCGGCCCCGTCGAGCGCGAGTTCGAGGCGAACATCACCGAGCAGCACCCCGACGAGCGCGTCGCGTGGAACAGCACCGGCGGCGAGACCGACCACGCGGGCGTCGTCACCTTCCACAAGCTCTCCGACACCGAGACCCGCGTCACCGTGCAGCTCGACTGGGAGCCCAAGGGCTTCCTCGAGACGCTCGGCTCGCTCGTCGGCGCCGGCAGCCACGCCGTGAAGAAGGACCTGAACAACTTCAAGGAGTACATCGAGAAGCAGGGCACCCCCGACGGTGCCTGGCGCGGCGACGTCGAGGCCTGAGCCGTGACCGACGCAGCCACCTCGTCCGAGGGCGAGAAGAAGGCGAACGGTCTCGGCGACGACGAGACCATCCCGCACTCCGAGGACGGGCTGGCGGTGGGGGTCTCCGGAGACTCGCACTTCAACCCCGAGGAGGACGCTCCCGAGGAGCCCTCCGAGAGCTGACGCTCTCCTCCGGGGAGCCCGACCGCTCTCCTCCGCGAGATGCCACTTGTGCACACGACACGCCGCGAGGCACGCGCACAGGTGGCATCTCGCGGTTGAAGGCTCAGCGCCAGGCCCGGGTGTACTGCGGCGGCACCGGCAGGTCCGCGCCGAGCTCGTGCGCCATCCGCACCGGAGCGTTCGGATCGCGCAGCAGCTCGCGGGCGAGCAGCACGACGTCGGCGTCGCCGTTCGCGACCACGCCTTCCGCCTGCTCCGCCGTGGTGATGAGTCCCACGGCGCCGACCAGTGCACCGGTCGCCTTCCGCAGGTCGCGCGCGAACGGCACCTGGTAGAGCGGCGCCACCGGGATGCTGGCGTGCACGAGTCCGCCGGTCGACACGTCGAAGAGGTCCACGCCCTCGGCGCGCGCCCACTCCGAAACGGTGATCGTCTCCTCCAGCGTCCAGCCGCCCTCGGCCCAGTCGGTCGCGGAGAAGCGGACGAGCAGCACGAGCTCCCCGATCTCGGCGCGGACCGCGCGGACGACCTCGAGCAGCAGGCGCGCCCGGTTCTCGAGCGAGCCGCCGTAGGAGTCCTCGCGGGTGTTCGAGAGCGGCGACAGGAACTGATGGAGCAGGTACCCGTGCGCGGCGTGCAGCTCGATCACGTCGAAGCCGGCGTCCGCGGCGCGGCGGGCGGAGGCGCGGAACGCCTCGACGAGGCCGGGCAGCTCGTCCGCCGCCAGCTCGCGCGGCTCCGCATAGCCCTCGAACGCGACGGCCGAGGGAGCGACGGTCGGCCAGCCGCCGTCCTCCAGCGGCACGGATCCGCGTCCGCTCCATTCGCGGTAGGTCGACGCCTTCCGGCCCGCGTGGGCGAGCTGCACGCCCGCGAGCGCGCCCTGCCCGTGCACGAACTCGACGATCGGAGCCCAGGCGTCGCGCTGCTCGTCGTTCCACAGCCCGGTGTCCCAGGGGCTGATCCGCCCCTCGGGGACGACGGCGGTGGCCTCCGCGATGACGACGCCAGATCCGCCGCGCGCGAGCCCGCCGAGGTGCACGAGGTGCCACGAGGTGGGCACGCCGTCCTGCGCCTCCACCGAGTACTGGCACATCGGTGCCGCCCAGAGGCGGTTGCGCGCGGTCCTCGAGCGGAGCGTCAGCGGCTGGAACAAGGCGGTGTCGGTCATGTCTCTCCTGTCGTGCTTCTCCGCGGAACGCCGCTTCGGTACGCGATACGCCGGTGAGGGCGCACGCCGGCGGCATCTCGCGGAGGGGGTCACGTGCTCCAACCGGGAGGAGAGCCCCGCTATGCCCGGATCAGCGCGGCCAGGTCGACCCGGGCGCGTCCTGCCAGACGGTGCTCGGCGGAGCGAGCGACTCCAGCTCCTCGAACAGCGCGTCGGGGATCTCGAGCGCGTCGTCGGCCACGAAGGAGTCGTAGTGCTCGGCGGAGGTGGCGCCGACGACCGTCGTCGTCACGCGGAGGTCGCGCGTCGAGAACTGCAGCGCGGCGGCGGCGAGCGGCACGCCCGCCCGGTCGCAGACGGCTCCAATCGCCGCGACGGCGTCGACGATCTCGCGCGGCGCCGGCCGGTAGGCGTAGGAGGCGACCGGCTCCGGCCAGCGCGCGAGGGCGCCTCCGCCGTAGACCGCCGCGTTGACCACGATCACGCCGCGGTCGACGGACGCGTCGATCAGCTCCTCGGAGGAGCGGTCGACCAGCGTGAAGCGGTTGTGGGTGATCACGGCGTCGAAGAGGCCGGTGTCGACATAGTGGCGCAGCATCGGCGCGGGTCCGCCCGAGATCCCGATCGAGAGGGCGACGCCCGCCTCCTTCATCGCGACGAGCGCGCGGACCGGGCCGTCCTCGGCGAAGGCCTCGTCGTACGAGATGCGCTCCGGGTCGTGCAGGTAGAGCAGGGGGAGGACGTCCATCCCGAGGCGCTCGCGGCTCTCGTCGAGGCTGCGGCGCATCCGCTCGGCCGAGTAGCTGCCGGTGCTCGGGTCGCGGTCGAGCTTGGTGACCACGGTGATCCCCTCGGGGACGCCGCCGCGAGCCTGCAGGGCCTCCCCGATCAGGCGCTCGCTGTGGCCGCCGGCGTACTCGTTCGACGTGTCGACGACGGAGACGGCGCGGGTGGCGGCGTCGGAGTCGAGGACGCGCTCGAGGGCCGGCACCCGGTCGAGGTCGGCGACGCGCTCGGGGCGCCAGGAGGTGCCGAGGGTCAGCCGGGTGACGGTGGCGCCGGACGGGCCGAAGGGCCGGAGGCGGGAGGACTGCGGAGTCATCCGCTCAGCCTGGCAGCGCCGGGGTCCTCCCCGCATCCCGCGGAGGATGAACGGTCAGTGGACGAGAGTGCTCAGCCCGACCACGCCGAAGCCCAGGAGCGTCGTCGAGAGCGTCCCGGCGGAGAGGTGGGCGATCCGGAAGACGGCGATGGAGCGGAGCGCCGCGGCAACCTCCGAGGTCGACGAGGTGTCCTGCTCGACGGGGCCTTCCGCGGGGCTCGACGACCGGGCGGCGGACCGGCCCGAGGCCGCCCTCACGGCGGGACGCGGGCCGGTGGTGCGGCCTAGGCTCGGCACGTGACCGTCGATACCGCCGCCGCCGACTCCTCCGCCCGCTCCGCCGCGCTCGACGCTCTCGCCACTCCGGCGCTGGTGCTCGACGAGGCGGTGCTCGACCGCGACATCGCCGCCGTCGCCGCGGCTGCCCGCGAGCGGGGTCTGGCGCTCCGCCCCCACGCGAAGACGCACAAGTCGCTCGAGATCGCCCGGCGCCAGCTCGCCGCGGGGGCTGTCGGGCTCACCGTCGCGACCGTCTCGGAGGCCGAGGTCTTCGCTGCCGGCGGGATCCGCGACCTCTTCATCGCCTACCCGCTCTGGCTCGACGCCGAGCGCGCTGGGCGGCTCCGCCACGTCCTCGCGAGCGCCCGCGTGCGGGTCGGCGTCGACTCGGCGGAGTCGGCCGAGCGCCTGGCCGCGGCCCTGCCCGAGCGCGAGGGGCTCGAGGTCGTCGTCGAGATCGACTCCGGCCACCACCGCAGCGGTGTGCTCCCCGCCGAAGCCGGCGCGATCGCCGCGGCCGCCGTCTCGGCCGGGCTCGACGTCGCCGGCGTCTTCACCTTCCCCGGCCACAGCTACGCGGCCGGCAACGGAGCGGCGGCCGCCCGCGACGAGGCGCGCGCGCTCGCCGAGTCGGTCGCGTCGCTCGCGGCGTCCGGAGTCGAGGCCCGCGTGGTCAGCGGAGGCTCGACCCCCTCGGCCGCGTTCGCCGACTCCTCGGTGCTCACGGAGCTGCGCCCCGGGGTCTCGGCCCTCGGCGACGCCCAGCAGTGGGAGATCGGCACGATGACGCCCGAGGACATCGCCGTCACCGTCCTCGCCACGATCGTGTCCCGCCGCGGCGACCACCTGATCGCCGACGCGGGCAGCAAGGTGCTCTCCTCCGATCGTGGCGCGGCCTCGAGCGGCTTCGGCCGCCTGCCGAAGCACCCGGAGGCGCGCATCCCGGTGCTCTCGGAGCACCATGCGACGATCACCGGTGTCGACCTGCCCGTGGGGACGCGTGTGCGGATCGCGCCGAACCACGTCTGCGTCGCGGTGAACCTGGCCGACGAGTACCGCGTCCTCCTCCGCGACGGCGGCGGCGCCGTCTGGCCCGTCGACGCCCGCGGGCGGAACAGCTAGACGATCCGCGAGCGCGGGATCCGCAGGCCGAGCAGCGCGCTCGCCGCCAGCAGCACGAAGGCGGAGGCGAAGGCCGCGGTCGGCGACGCGGCGTCGGCGAGAGCGCCTGCGAGCAGCGGCCCGATCACGCCGCCCAGGTCGGACGCGGCCTGGAACACCGAGACCGGCTTGCCGCCGCGCTCGCCCGCGGCGTCACCGACCAGCGCACCCGGGGCCGTGCCCATGAAGGCGGCCGCCGCTCCGTAGACGCAGAGCAGCACGACGAGCAGCCACAGCTCCGAGACGAACGGCATCGCCAGCATCGCCACCGCGGCGACGGAGAACCCGCCGATCAGCGCCGGGCGCCGGCCGACCGTGTCGACGAAGCGGCCGGCGGGCGCGAGCGCGATCGTCTGCACCACCGCGGCGATCGCGAACGCGATGCCGGTCCAGGCGGGCTGCCCGCCGAGCCCCTCGACGACGAGCACGGGGACGAGCGTCGCGCGGACTCCCATCGCCGACCAGCCGAGGGCGAAGTTCGCCAGCACCGCGCTCTGGTACCGGCGGTCGCGGGCGACCTCGCGCAGGGGCTTCGTCCTCGCCGCGGCGGACGGTGCCGCGTCGCGCTCCGGCCGCTGCAGCAGGATCAGCCCGACGAGCCCCGCGATCGCGAGCGTGCCGGCGTAGAAGAAGAAGGGGGCGGTGAGCGAGATCGCCGTGAGCACGCCGCCCACCGCGGGGCCCGCCATGCCGCCGAGCAGGAAGCCGCCCTGGTAGAAGCCGATCGAGCGGCCGCGCCGCTCCGGGCTCGCGGTGCGCAGGAGGAGCGTCATCGCCGCGACGGAGAACATCGCGGAGCCGATGCCGCCGACTCCGCGCAGCAGGAGGAGGTGCGGGTAGTCGGAGGCGAAGCCGACCAGCGCCGAGGAGAGCGCGACGATGCCGATGCCGACGGCGAGCACGACCCGCTCGCCGAACCGGTCGACGAGCGGCCCCACGAACGGATTCGCGACCAGCCGCATCAGCGCGAACGCAGAGACGACCGCGCCGACCGCCGTGTAGTCGACGCCGAAGCTGCGCACGTAGGTCGGCAGCACCGGCACGACGACACCGAACCCCAGCATCACGAAGAAGGCGACGACCCCCAGCACGAGCACGTCCCGGGGCAGCCGCTCGCTGTCTCGGGAACGCCAGGGGAATCGCACCTGTCGACGCTACCCCTTCTCGAGGGCCCGGCCCGCGCCTCGATGTGTCGAGTTCGCGCCGACCGTCCGACACCCTCTCCGCGATGAATACGGTCCCAGGACCCGGCGGATCTGCCGGCGAATGAGGAGACGTCATGAAGAGTTCTATGTGGTTCGGGTCCGGTCTCGCTGTCGTCGCGCTGGCGCTGACGTCGGTTCTCGGGGCGCAGGTGGCCTCGGCCGCTCCGATTCAGCCGAACAAGAACTGCGAGTACGAGTTTCAAGGGGGTGCGTGAAGTGGTACACCGGCGTCTCGACCTGCGATCACATCTTCGAGACCAGTGCCCCGGAACATCGCAAGAAGGCCTGCGCGGTCTGGGTCACGACGGGGACGATGCACATCGAGCGATGAACGATGGTGGACCGCACGACCGCCTCATCGGCGGTACTCGTATCCGTGCTGCTCCTCGTGGGCTGCACCGAGCCGGGAGGCGATCAGCAGGCCGCTCCCTGCGTCCCGCTCGAGCGCGCGTGGAACGACTACGCGCCGGAACTCGATCCCGTTCTGCGTCCACCGTTCCGCGAAGCCCTCGCGGGCTTCGACGAGAGCTCCTCGAACTCGATCGCGTCCGACGCTTCTCGTCTCGCCACGAGCAATCTGCTCTCCGCGATCTCCGGGGATCGACGAGCGAGCGAGTACTTCTGGAACGCCATGGACTTGATCGGCCGTGAGTGCGCCGAGGCGGGAGTCCCGCTGTCGTTCGACCACCACGGCGAGCAGCTGACGACGGGGAGCAGCGCCGACCTTGGGCGCCCGCCCTGGGCTCTCGATCCGCCGCCTCAGCCGGAGAGCGGCACGATCGAGCCGACGATCCCGGAGTAGCTCACGTAGTAGAGGACGCCGTCGCGGTGGAGGACGCCGCGGCCGGGGTAGCTCTCGTCCGGTCCGTCGGGCCCGTCGAGGAAGCCCGGAGCCGCGGTGTCGGCGGCGGTGAACCCATCCGCGAGGAGCGCGGCGCTCCGGTCAGGCCACTCCGCGTCCGGGACCGCCAGCTGCCCGACCACGACCGACACGTCGCCCTGGCCGCTCCACCGGCAGAGCACCCCGTCCTCGGCGATCTCCTGCACGACGGGGTAGTCGGCGTCGTAGACCGTCGCCTCGGGTGAGAGGGCGAGACCGTCCTCGGCGAGCGACGCCTCCTCGTCGGCGGTGAGCAGGTCCTCGCAGGGGAGCAGGGCGGTGGCCGGGGTCGCGGTGGGCAGCGGAGTCGCGCTGCCGGCGCTCGCGGTCGGGACGGCACTGCTCGGCGTCGGAGCGCTCGAGATCAGCGGTGGAGCGGTCGTCGGGGCCGTCCCCTCGTCGGCGCTTCCCGTGCAGCCGCTCAGCGCGAGCAGCCCCGCCGCGCAGGCGAGCAGCGCACCGGCGCCCCTCGCGGTCGTCGTCCGGATCATCGCGAGCCCCCTCGTCCGCGGCGGCCGCGTCGCCGCCCCCTCGATCCTCTCCTCCGCTCTCGCCGGCTGTCCACCGCCCCGGGCCGGCGCCGAGGCGACTACCGCTTCGGCCCCGCGCCGATCGCCCAGACCCGCGGCGGCACGGTGCCGTTGACCGCGTGGTCGCCGACGATCCGCGCCTTGAACACCCACGGATTGTGGCTCGCGGCCGTGCGCGCGTTGCGCCAGTGCCGGTCGAGGTTCTTGCGGGTGCTCACCCCGGAGGCGCCCAGCGCGTCGAAGAGGTCGGAGGTCGCCCGGGTGGCCAGCTGCGTCAGGACGATCTGGGCCTGCGCCGTCTCGAGCTCGGCGAGGTCGTTCTGCCGCTCGTCCTCGAGCGGGTCGCCGTCGAGGGCCGCGTCGTGCGCCCGCTGCAGCGCGACCGCCGCGCGCTCCACGATCGCCGCTCCCGCATAGGCGGCGGCCGAGACCTGCCCCACCACCTGCAGGATCTGCGGATCCGCCGCGAACGACTCGGCGTTCCCGTGCGAGAAGATCCGCGTCCGCGCCCGCACCTCGGCTGCGATCTCGCGCTCGGCCCCCGCGATCGAGCCCGCCAGCACGGCCAGCAGCACCGCCTGGTAGAACGCGGTCTGGTAGCGGAACCGGGTCTCGAAGTCGATCACGTCCTCGGCCGCGACCACCGCCTCCGTGAAGGTGCTCGTCCCCGAGCCCGTGGTGCGCTGGCCGAAGCCGTCCCAGTCGTCGGCGTGCTCGACGCCCGCCTGGCGAGCGTCGACGATCGCGATCACCTTCTGCCCGGTGTCGGTGCGCTGGGCGAAGGTGTCGATCCAGTCGGCGAAGACGCTGCCGGTGGAGTAGTACTTCGTGCCGGTCACCGTGAACCGCGTCGGGTCGCCCTCGACCGGAGCGACCTTCGTCTGCACGTCGCCGATCGCGACCGTGCCGACCTCGGTCCAGGCGTTGCCGCCGAGCTCGCCGTCGGCGAAGCGCCGGAGCCAGCGCTCGCGGGTCCCGTCGGTCGCGAGGAGCCGGTCCTCGACCAGGGCGAAGTGGCCGCGGAGCGCCTGGGGGAGGTTGGAGTCGGCGGCGGCCAGCTCCGTCAGCAGGCGGAACAGCTGGGGGAGGCTCGCGCCGGCCCCGCCGGAGTCCAGCGGCACGCGCACCGCGCCGAACCCGGCGTCCGCCAGCGCTCGGATCTGCGCGACCGGCAGCTCGCGTGCGCTCTCCCGCGCCGCCGCTCCCGCCGCGATCTCGGCGAACAGCGGCCGGAACCGCCCCGCCAGCTCCTCGTAGTCCACCTCGGGCACGGCCCGCACGTCGGTCGCGGTCATCGTCGGCTCCTGTTCCGCTGCGCCCACCCCGGGCGGCTCGTGCTCGACGGTAGGGGAGGAGCCCGGTCCGCGGTCCGCCCGTGACGCCCGGTGTCCCTCCGTGACCTCCGGTGTCCCTCCGTGACGCCCGGATCGGGGAATGCCTCGCCCCCGGGGCTGTTAGCCCAGGGGATGTCCTCCACCACTCCCGTCCCCCCGTCCGACCCCCGCAGCGCCCTCGTCGTCGGTGCGACCGGCATCGGCGGCTCCGCCCTCGTCGACCTGCTGGCCGAGCAGGGCTGGCCGGTGACCGCGCTCTCGCGCCGCCCGATCGACGCGCGCCCCGGCGTCACTCCGCTCGCCGCCGACCTGCGCTCCGCCGAGGATCTGGCCCGCGTGCTCGCCGACCAGCGCCCCACGCACGTCTTCTTCACCGCCTGGTCGCGCCAGGCGACGGAGGAGGAGAATATCGCGGTCAACGGCGGCATGGTCCGCGACCTCCTCGCCGCGCTCGCGCACGCTCCCGTCGAGCACGTCGCGCTGGTGACCGGCCTCAAGCACTACCTCGGCCCGTTCGAGGCGTACGGGCAGGGCGCGATGCCCGACACCCCGTTCCACGAGGAGGAGGAGCGCCTCGACGCCCCGAACTTCTACTACGCGCAGGAGGACGAGCTCTTCGCCGCGGCCGGGCGCGCCGGGTTCACCTGGTCGGTGCACCGCTCGCACACGGTCATCGGGCACGCCGTCGGCAACGCGATGAACATGGGGCTGACCCTCGCGGTCGCGGCGTCGATCCACCGTGCCGAGGGCACCCCGTTCGTGTTCCCCGGCTCGCTCACGCAGTGGAACGGACTCACCGACGTGACCGACGCGACGATCCTCGCCGAGCAGATGCTCTGGGCGTCGACGTCGGAGGCGGGCCGAGACCAGGCCTTCAACGTGGTCAACGGCGACGTCTTCCGCTGGCGCTGGATGTGGACCCGGATCGCGGAGCACTTCGGCGTCGAGCCGGTCGGCCCGGGGGAGGAGCCGCAGCCGCTCGAGCAGCAGATGACCGGTGCCGAGCCCGTCTGGCGGCGCCTCGTCGACGAGCACGGGCTGATCGAGCCCGACCTCTCCCGCGTCGCCTCCTGGTGGCACACCGACGCCGACCTCGGCCGGAACCTCGAGGTCGTCACCGACATCGGCAAGTCCCGCCTCGCCGGCTTCACGGCGTTCCACCGGACGGTCGACTCGTTCACGGCGCTCTTCGACCGCTACCGCGCGGAGCGCCTGATCCCCTAGCGGTTCGCTGCGGCGCCCCTCGCGATGAGCACGTCCGGCGAGAGCTGGTGGCGCACGAAGCGGAGGGTGAAGCTGCGGCGGTCTCCTCCGGAGACCCGCTCGGCGAGGACGCGGATGCCGAGGACGGCGACGACGCGCCACTGCTCGGTCTCGTGGGCGACGACGGCGCAGAAGAGGTCGCCCGGGCGCACCTCGTCGACGGTGGTGGTGAGGCTGTTCGTTCCGTGGGTCATCTGGCCGCTCCTGGTTCCGGCGGACCTCGCGGACGGCGCTTCGGGTGCGCCGCGCAGCCGTCCGCCGGTCGCTCGAGAGGGGGGCCCGAGCGGCCGGCGGCCGGTCATGCGTGCGACAGCAGGGACGAGCCCGCCGGAACGACCCCGTGCCGCAGGAGCAGTGTAGGACTGCGACCCTGACCGTGGCGCGGAATGTCAACCACTTGCGAGCGCGCTCCCGGGGTTCTCAGGCCCGGAGACGACGGAACCCGCCTCCCGGGCGGGAAGGCGGGTCGTGTCGGTGTTCGGCGGCGGAGCCTGATCGGGAGCGGCTCCGGCGCGGAGGGTCAGGCGGCGGGCTCGGCGCGGCGCAGCGGGACGGCGGCGTTGCTCGTCGGCTCGGGCACGATGCGGAGGCCGGCGCCGCTGTTGGCGCGCTCCATGAGTGCCTCGACCCACTCCGGGTTGATCGTGGGCTGGCGGCTGCCCTTGAACTCGAACTGGATCGGGATGGTCGGGTGCATCCACACGCCGCGGCGGCCGGTGCCGGCCTGGGGGCTCGCGTCGAGGGTGAGCAGGAAGCGCTCGTCGCGGCGGAACTTGTTGATGATGACGATCTGGAGGTGGGCGAGGGCGCGGTCCTCGACCTCGATGGCGGCGGGGGGAGTGCCGTACAGGATGTTGCCCATGGTGTGCTCCGATCTGACGTGCGAGTGGCTGACGTCCGTCACTCTATATCGCTAGAAAGACTTCCTACTAGTTGAGCTAGCTACTTACGTCGCGGACTGCGTTTTCTGTCCATCGCCGCCGGTCGCCTCGATTCTCCGACGGATCCAGGGCGCGGCAGAAGTCCCTCGGAGTGAACTCTCGGGGACGCACGGCCACGGCCGCGGGGACGCGCGTCAGGCGCGGCGTTGCTCCAGCACGCCGTCGGCGTACTCGCCGATCGGCTCGCCCGCGAGCTCCTGGGCGGCGTCGACCGTCTCGGAGTCGGCCGGGCGCTCGACGATGTCGCGCATCGTCTGCAGGAAGCGGATGACGGTCCCGGCCTCGGAGGGATTGAGCGTCTCGGCCGCCTCGAGCATGCGGCGGTGCATCTCGTCGAGCGTCTCGCGCACCTCGCGGTGGGAGGTGGGGGTGGCGACGATGCGGATGGCCCTGCGGTCGCTCGGGTGCGGCTCGCGGACGACGTGCCCGCTCTTGACCAGCCGGTCGATGAGCACGGTCGTGGAGGCGGAGGAGATGCCGAGGTAGGAGGCCAGGTCCTTCGGGCTGACGTGCAGGCCCTTCTGCTGTCGGCGCATGAGGAACTGCACGGCCAGCAGGTCGTTCTCGCCCATACCCATGGATCCGCGGGTCCGGCGGCGCATCGCGGCCTCCGCCGTGCGGAAGGCGCGCATCGCGGCGAGGACCTCCACCGCTCCGGGCTCGGTCGCCTCACCCGAGAACCAGAAGGCCCCGGGTCGCTTCAGCGTGACCTCATCCATGCCGAACAGTCTAGACAGTCTCGTAGCAAGAAGATCTAGACAAGCCAACCTCCCCCGAGGTGCTTGCCTGGAAGGGCGGCGACCACTACGAAGGGACTACTAGTTAGACGAGCTAGTGACTCATTCGCGAAGGGAGCTGCCCGTGCTGGACGAACTCGACCGCCTGCAGCCGCTCCTGGCCGACGTCGTGGATCCGCTGGTCGGCTCCACCCTCGCCTGTCGCTACCTCGTGCTCGAGCGGGTGGGGGAGGGCGGCAGCGCCGTCGTCTACCGCGCCCGCGACCTCCGCCTCGCCCGCCAGGTCGCGGTCAAGGTCCACCGCGACGTCCCGGACACCCCCAACGAGCGGGCGCGTCGCGAGCGCGAGATCCGCTTCCTGATCGACTCGCGTCACGCCTCCGTGGTGGACGTCCTCGACCAGGGCGAGATCCCCGGCGAGGAGGGGGACCTCGCGTTCCTCGTCCTCGAGTACTTCGACCGCAGCGACCCGGCGGCCGACTGGTTCGCCTCCGGCGACCAGCGGCTCGTCGCGGAGGTCGGCGCCCAGGTGGCCGACGCTCTCGCGCACCTGCACGCGCAGGGCGTCCTCCACCGCGACGTGAAGCCCGAGAACGTCCTCGTCCGCTCGCGCGCCACCGCATCCGGCTTCTCCGCGCACGAGGCCAAGCTCAGCGACTTCGGGATCGCCCGCTCGGTCGACGACGCCCGGCTCACCCGCTCCGACGTGCTGGTGGGCACCGCCGCGTACCTCAGCCCCGAGAGCCTCGGCTCCGGCCCGGTCGGACCGGCGTCCGACGTCTACTCGCTCGGGCTGGTCCTCCTCGAGGCCGTCTCGGGCCGCAGGGCCTACACCGGCACGACGCTCGAGATCTCGATCCAGCGCCTCCACCACGCGCCCGTCGTCCCGGAGACGGTCCCGGCGGAGTGGCGCGAGCTGCTGACCGCGATGACCGCTCTCGATCCGGCCGACCGCCCCTCCGCCGAGGAGGTGGCACGCCGGCTCTGGGCGCGCCTGGCCGGCGGCCCCGCCGCAGCCCCCTCCCGCAGCGGAGTCACGGGCACGGTCGCCCTCGTCGCCGCGGGCCTGGTCGGCGCGGTGACGGCCCTCTCGCTCACCGGCTGGCTGGGCTGAGCACCCCGAGCGGTCCCCGTCCGCTCAGGTTCCTCGCGAGCGTGCTCCCGTAGGCTCCGGGCGACCCTCGACCGACCCCGAGCCGCGTCGCCGCGGACCGAACGGAGCCGATCCCATGAGCCCGCGCCGCCTCTTCCGCCTGCTGTCGATCGTCGAGGCGGTGACCTGGACTCTCCTGATCGTGGGGATGCTGCTGAAGTACGCGGCCGGAGCCGGCGACTGGCCGGTGAGCGTCGCCGGGCCGATCCACGGGTTCGCGTTCCTCGCCTACGGAGCCGCGGCCCTGGTGCTCGCGGTGAACCAGCGGTGGTCGGCGGGCGCGACGGCGCTCGCGGTCGTCAGCGCGGTCGTGCCCTATGCGACGGTCCCGCTGGAGCGCGGCTTCGAGCGCCGCGGCCTGCTGGAGGGCCCGTGGCGGACGCACGCCACGGACGACCCGCGCGACCGGCGCGTGACGAGCCGGCTCCTCCGCTGGGCGCTCGCGCGGCCCGTGCTCGCCGGGGCGCTGGTCCTGGCTCTGGTCGCCGTCGTCTTCGCGGCGCTGCTGGTGGTCGGCCCGCCCGGGGGCGGCGAGGCCTGATCCCGCGCGCGGCGCGCCTCAGACGGGGCGCGTCTCCGCGTCGATGAGGATCTCGGCGGCGCGACGCGCGTGCAGGGCGGCCTCCGGGGTTCCGGCGATGGCCGCGGTGGTCTGGGCGCCCTCGGCGAGGATCGCGAGCTGCGCGGCGAGCTCGGCGCCGCCTCCCGCCTCCTCAGCGAGGGTCGCGAGGAAGCGCTGGAACGTTTCCTTGTGGTCGCGCGCCATCTCGGCGACCATCGGGTTCGACGAGCCGAGCTCCCCGAAGGCGTTGATGAAGCCGCAGCCGCGGAACGAGTCCTCGGAGAACCAGTCGAAGAGGAAGTCGTAGATCGCGAGCAGCTTGCCGCGGGGTCCGTCCGCCGCGGCGACCCGGGTGGTCACGCCGAGGGTCCACTGCTCGTGCCGGCCGTGCAGGACGGCGACCACCACCGACTCCTTGCTCGGGAACTCCGAGTAGAGGCGCTTCAGCGAGACGCCCGCGGCCGTGCGGAGCTCGTCCATCCCGACGGACTGGATGCCGCGCTCGTAGTAGAGCCGGTCGGCGGCCGCGAGGATCGCCTCGCGGGGAGGGCGCTCGTCGAGGATCGGGGACATCCCTTCATGGTAGGCGGTACCAGAACGGGCGTTCTCGGTCGGCTGCCGCGCTCGCCGCAGGGGGTCCGGGGGTCGGACGCTGCTGCTAGCGTCGCGCTCGGGTGCGCAGGCGCCCGGGGACGGGAGGCGGACGCATGGTCGTCGCGATGCAGGCCGAGGGATTCGACGGGCCGGAGGCGCTGCGCGCCGTCGAGGTCGATCCGGGGGAGCCGACGCCCGGCAGGGTGCGGATCGCGGTACGCGCCGCGGGCGTGAACCCGGCCGATGCGAAGCTCCTGCGCGGGATGTTCGGGCGCGGTCGGGTGCCGGTCCGGCCGGGCAGCGAGGTCTCCGGAGTCGTGACCGCGGTCGGCGAGGGGGCCGAGGGGCCGCTCGGACCGATCCGCGTGGGCGACGAGGTCGTGGCGTTCCGGGTCTCCGGCGGCTACTCCGACGAGCTGGTCGCGCCCGCGAGCGCGGTCCTGCCCAAGCCCGCCGGGCTCGGCTGGGCGGCGGCCGCGGGCCTGCTGCTGGCCGGGACGACCGCCGAGCACCTCGTCGAGGCCACCCGCGTCTCCTCCGGGGTCACCGTCCTGGTGCAGGGGGCGAGCGGAGCCGTCGGCTCGCTCGCTGTGCAGCTCGCGGTCGCCCGCGGAGCACGGGTGCTGGGCACCACGAGCGAGCGCGGCGAGGAGGTCGTCCGCCGCTTCGGCGCGGAGCCGGTCCGCTACGGCGCCGGGCTGGAGGAGCGCGTGCGCGTCCTGGCCCCCGGCGGCGTCGACGTCGCACTGGACACGGCGGGCACCGACGAGGCGCTGGACGCCTCGGTGGCTCTGGTCGCCGACCGCTCGCGCATCGCCACCGTCGCCGGCTTCGAGCACGCCGCCCGCCTCGGCGGGATCCTGATGCTCGGTGGCGGACCGGGAGCCGATCCCGGCACCGCGCTCCGCGACGCCGCCCGGCCGGGCCTGCTCGACCGCGCCGGTCGCGGGGAGCTCGAGGTCGTGCTCGGGCCCTCCTTCCCGCTGACCGAGGCGGCCGCCGCGCTCGCCCTCGTCGAGTCGGGCCGCGCGCGCGGCAAGACGGTCCTGCTCCCCTGAACGAGACGTCCTCCCTCGACCTGCCGGCCCTCGGGCCCTTCGACTCCGCCGGCGCCGCGAGCCTCCTCCGCAACCACGCCCTCCCCGGAGTGGAGCGGGTCTCGGCCGACGGCCGGCGCCTGGAGCGCCTGCTCACCCTCGACGGGGCGCCGCGGCCGATCGTGCTCGAGGTGACGGAGACCGGGCTGCGGGTGGAGGCGGAGCCGGACGTGCTGACGCCGGCGGCCGCGGTCGTCCGTGCCTGGTTCGACCTCGACTCCGACGTCGTGGCGATCGGCGCCGAGCTCTCGCGGGACCCGCTGCTCGCCCGCTCCGTCGCGGCCCGACCGGGGCTGCGCGCGACGCAGTACCCGGAGGCGTTCGAGGCGGCGGTGATGGCGGTCCTCGGCCAGCAGGTGTCCGTCGCCGCGGCCCGGACCTTCGGCGGACGGACCGCCGCGGCCTTCGGCGCCCCGGGGGAGCGCGGTCTGCTGGCGTTCCCCGAACCCGCCGCCCTGCTCGCGCCGGAGTTCGAGGCGCTGCGCTCGGCGATCGGGATCACCAACGCCCGGGCGCGGACGGTCCGTGCCGTCGCCGAGGCCTTCGCCGCCGGACCCGTGCTCGACCGCGCGGGCGACCTGCCGGAGCAGCGGCGCGCGCTCCTCGCGATCCCGGGCATCGGGCCGTGGACGGCCGACTACCTCGCGCTCCGGTTCCTCGGCGATCCGGACGCCTTCCCCGCCGGCGACCTGGTGCTGCGGAAGGCGCTCGGCCGGGTGAGCACGGCGGAGGCGGAGGCGGCGTCGCAGGCGTGGCGGCCGCACCGGGCGCACGCGGCGTTCCACCTGTGGGCGAGCACCGGAGCGGTCTGAGCGGGCGGACGACCCGAGTCGAGAGCCGCGCCCGGACCGGCGGCCGGGACCGGCCGCCGACGGATCAGGTCAGGTACTCGACGTCGTCGTACAGGATCGGCGCGTCCTCGGCGTCCGGATCCTCGACCGGGACGTCCTCGTGCTCGAGGATGACCGCGACGCCCGGGGAGACCAGCACGCAGACCTCGCGCTCGCCGGCGACCGTGAAGCTCACCATGTCGCCGCGGTTGCGCACGGCCTCGACCAGGCGCTTCTCGAGCTCCTCGGTGTCGAGGGAGACGGCGAGGAGGAAGCGGCGGCCGTCGATGCTGAGCGTGGTGCGCCGCATCGTCGCCTCGGGCTCGGGAGGCGTGCCGCGTCCGCCGCGGCCCGGCGTGACCGCCTTGACCCGCAGCGACGAGGCGTGCATCCGGATGACGGCGTTCACGAGCCCGCCTCCGGGCGCGACTCGTGATGGCGGCGGCCGCCGGAGCGGCGGTCCTCCTTCATCTCGGACTCGAAGAGGTGGCGGCGTCCGCCGGCGAGCTCGTCGCGCGCGGCGCGCTCCTGCTCCCGGAACGCGGCGTAGTAGGTGTCGTCGTAGTCCTCGACGATCTGGAAGGTCCAGCGCCCCTCGATGACGTTGCGGCCGACGAGCTCGGCCTCGATCCGCTCGGCGGTCGCGGCGTGGCCGGCCTCGCGCAGCGCGTCGACGGCCTCGCCCAGAGCGAGGTCGGCCGCGCCGGTGAGCCGGTGGAAGCCGTAGAGCAGACCGCGGGCGTGCTCGACCGTCTCGAGCGCCTCCGAGAGCTTCCCGAGCGCCGCCACGGTGGCGTCGTCGAGACCCTCCGGGCGCAGGTGCGCGGAGTCGGGGTGGTCGTGTGAGCTGCTCATCCAGGTGAGCTTAGGCCGACCTAAATGCTCTGTGACCCCCTTGCGCCGCCGCCGGGAATGGTTCGTGCCCGGAGCGGCAGGGCGGTCAGGTGCACGTCGCGGAGCGCTCCGTCGTCGGCGACGGCGGTCAGGAAGGTGCAGGCCGGCTGGCGCCTCCGATCCGTCGGGGAGCCCGGATTGAGCAGGCGGAGACCCGCCGGGGAGACGGTGTCCCAGGGGATGTGGCTGTGCCCGAAGACGAGCACGTCGGCACCCGGATGGGCGGCGTCGGCGCGGGTCTCGCGGCCGGTCGCCGCTCCGGTCTCGTGCACCACGCGGACGTCGAGGCCGGCGACGCGGGCGCGCGCGACCTCGGGCAGGCGGGCGCGCAGCGGCTCCGGATCGTTGTTGCCCCACACGGCCAGCAGGAGCGCCGCCCGCTCCTCCAGCGCGTCCAGCGTCGCCTCGTCGACCCAGTCGCCCGCGTGCACGACCAGGTCTGCCTTGTCGACCGCGCGCCACACCTCGTCCGGGAGGGCCTTCGCCCGCTTCGGGAGGTGCGTGTCGGCGAGCAGGAGGAGGCGGACCGGACCGTCGACCTCGGGTGGAGAGCCGTCGGGGCCGGGCTGGAGCAGGGGCATCAGCGGGCGGGGCCGGGCGTCGGCTCCACTCCGCCGTCGGCACCGGGCTCGGTCGCGGTCCCGGAGCTGCGGAGGCGGGCGTCGAGCGCCTCGAGGTCGGCGGCGAACCAGAGGTGGTCGCCGCGGTTCGACTCGACGACGAAGGCCTGCAGCGCGCTCGACTCCGCCACCGGCCCGCTGACGTCGCCGAGGATCACCAGCCGCTTGCCGTACGAGACGAACTTCTGCACGAACTCGCCGGCGATGCCGGAGCGCAGGCGGAGGAACTCGGGGTCGAGCCGGCCGACGGGCACCACGATCGTCTCGACGTCGCCGCCGTAGGTCTCGCCGATCAGCGCGATCGCGTCGTCCGGGGTCGAGAGCGCGCCTCCGTCGTCGTCGACGAGCAGGAGGGGGACGCCCTGACGGGTCTCGGTTCTCATCGGGCCAGCCAATCACGTCGGCCGGGGAGAGGCGAGCAGTGCCGTCCGGGCCTCCGCTCGGATCGTCCATTCCTGGGCCGGCCGTGCTCGCGGGGACAGCCGATCGGGCGTCCGGACGGGCTGCCCGCGCCGCCGCTACGAGCCCGGCAGCTCGACGCGGCGCTTGAAGCCCACGTGCGAGTCGACGAAGCCCAGGCGCAGGTAGAAGCGGTGGGCGTCGGTGCGGGCGGCGTCCGAGGTCAGCTGGACGAGAGGCGTGCGGAGCTCGATCGCAGCCACGTCCAGCACCCAGCGCATCAGGGCCGTGCCGATCCCGGCCGACCGCTCGGCGCTCGCCACCCGGACCGCTTCGACGAGCAGGCGGGAGCTGCCCCGGCGCGCCATCCCGGGGATCACGGTCAGCTGCAGCGTCCCGACCACGGCTCCGGCGCCGTCCACCGCGACCACGAGATCGTTGCCCGGGTCCTGCGCGATGCTCCGGAAGGCGGCCTCGTAGGCGGCCTCGTCCTCCTCGGCGGCGACGTCTCCGCGCCCGGCGCTGATCGGGTCGTCGGAGAGGAGCCGGACGAGCGCGGGGAGGTCGTCGAGCACCGCGCGGCGGAGGAGGAGGAGGCTCCTCTCCCCGGGGCCGACGTCGCAGGGGAGGGTCAGGTCGGCGATCATGCCCTCATCCTCCCGCGGCCGCTCGCTGCTCCACCCCGGGAGCGGTCGTCGGAGGCGGGCACGACGCGGCTGAGAGCGGCAGGGGGATCCTGGTGCCCGGTCCGCACGTCCACGCGCCGCGTCCCGCAGCCGACGCAGCGGACGTACACGACGACGCCCTCGCTGGTCCGGTGGGCCGACTCGGTCGTCCAGCCGTGCTCGTGCGGATCGACGGCGGGAGCGAGCGGCTCGGAGGGGTGCGGGGAGGGGGTGGAGGTGCGCATGGGAGCCACTGTGCTGTCATGGTCTTATGCAGCTCAACCCTTACGGCGAGTACGCGGTCCTGCTCGCCGCCTCCCTCGCGAACGACTGGCCGTCCGACCGCGAGGGCATCGAGGCGCGCACGCGCGAGTTCGGCATGACGATGGCCTTCGAGTCCGGCCCGGACGACCACGCCCGGACACGCGACGTGATCGACGAGTGGCTGGAAGTGGTCGACGCGCCGACTCCGAGCGACCGGGCGACGTCGCTGAACCGCCAGATGGCCGCGATCGCCGCGTATCCGCGCCTGACCGACCACGACGACGAGGGCTGGCACCTGCACTACCGCGACCAGGACCAGTCTCTGGCGCACGTCCTCCACGCCGTCATCGCGGTGGGCACGGCGCTGCACCTGACGACCCGGGGGATGAGCCGTCTCCTGCGGTGCGAGGCCGGTCGGGCGCCGGGCGACCACTGCAGGAACGTCGTCGTCGACGTGACGCGGAACGGCCGGCAGCGGTACTGCTCCGTCCGCTGTGCGAACCGGGCCGCGGTCCGGCGGCACCGCCTGCGGCACGCGGAGTGAGTCCGCGCCGCCCCGTCACTCCGCCGCGTCGCCGCCCGGCTTCATCCAGAACGGGGAGTAGTGGTAGCCGTCGAGGTCGTCGAACTGGCGCTGGTACATGAAGGGGTAGTCGTCGGTGTCGCCGGTCCGGCCGCCTGCGGCGGCGGCCCGCTCGACGAGCTCGTCGACGGCCTCGCGGCTGTCGAGGTCGAACGAGACGGTCACCTTCGAGGGGGTGCCGGGGGCGCCGATCAGCTCCTCGGTGGCGCCGACGCTCTCGTACATCGCGCGGCTCGCCAGCATGACGGACGTGTCGGGACCGATCGCGAAGCAGGAGACGTCCTCGCGGGACATCTCGGTGTTCAGGGTCCAGCCGAGCGCGGTGTAGAAGGCGGTGGCGCGCTCGACGTCGTCGACCGGGCAGGTGATGAAGAGGCTCATGCGCTCACCCTCGCCATCCGCGGGCGGGCCGTCAAGAGCTCCGCGAGGGAACTCCGGACGGCCCGCCGGGACTCAGCGGAACGACCGCAGCCGCAGGCTGTTCAGCACGACGAAGACGCTCGAGAACGCCATCGCGGCGCCGGCCACGAGCGGCCCCAGGAGTCCGGCCATCGCGAGCGGGATCGCGGCCACGTTGTAGGCGAAGGCCCAGAAGAGGTTGCCCCGGATGACCGCGAGGGTGCGGCGCCCGAGGCGCAGGGCGTCGGGCACCCGGCCGAGGTCGTCGCCGACGAGGGTGATGTCGCTCGCCTCGATCGCCGCGTCCGATCCGGCGCCCATCGCGATCCCCACGTCCGCGGCGGCCAGCGCGGCGGCGTCGTTCACACCGTCGCCGACGAAGGCGACGTGGCGGCCCTCCGCACGGAGGCGCTCGATCACCGCGAGCTTCTCCTCCGGCAGCACCTCGGCGACGACCTCGTCGATGCCGACGGCCGAGGCGACGGCCTGCGCCGCCCGCGGGTTGTCGCCGGTCAGCACCATCACCCGCAGGCCCCGCTCGCGCAGGGCGCGGACGGTGCGGGACGCCTCCGGCCTCGGCTCGTCGCGGAGGACCGCGAAGCCGCGCAGCGCCCCCTCCCAGCCGACGCCGACGACGGTGCCGCCCTCGGCGGTCGCTCGCTCGGCGCGCTCGGCGAGACCGCCCGGCGCGAAGCCCCACTGCTCCTCCAGCCAGCGCAGCCGGCCGGCGACGACCAGGCGGCCCTCGACCCGGGCACGCACGCCGAACCCGGTGCTGGAGCGGAATCCGGTCGCCTCGGGGACGTCGAGGTGCGCGGCCCCGGCCACGATCGCCGCGGCGAGCGGATGCTCCGACCCGCGCTCGACGGCGGCGAGCAACCGCAGGCTCTCGTCGTCGCTGGACTCGACGACCTGGAACGCGCCGGTGGTGAGCGTGCCGGTCTTGTCGAGCACGACCGTGTCGATCCCGCGCCCGGCCTCGAGCACCTCCGGCCCGCGGAGGAGGATCCCGAGCTGGGAGCCGCGGCCGGTGCCGACGAGGACGGCGGTCGGGGTGGCCAGGCCCAGCGCGCACGGGCAGGCGACGACGAGGACGGCGACGGCGGGAGAGACGGCGGCGGCGAGGTCGGCGCCGGCGATCAGCCAGCCGGCGAGGGTGGCCAGGGCGAGCACCACCACGACCGGCACGAAGACGGAGGAGACGCGGTCGGCGAGCCGCTGGACGCGCGCCTTGCCGGCCTGCGCGTCCGAGACGAGGCGGCCCATCCGCGCGAGCGTGGTCTCGGAGCCGACGCGGTCGACGCGGACGGAGAGCAGGCCGTGGGCGTTGAGCACTCCGCCGGTCACGGTCGAGCCCGGGCCGACCTCGACCGGCACGCTCTCGCCGGTGAGCATGCTCGCGTCGATCGCGCTCGAGCCCTCGAGCACGGTGCCGTCGGCGGCGACGGTCTCGCCGGGGCGCACGCGGAGGAGGTCGCCGACGGCGAGCGAGGACGCGGGCACGCGCTCCTCCTGCCCGTCGGCGGCGACGCGCACGGCGTCCTTCGCGCCGAGGCGGAGGAGCGCCCGGAGTGCCGCACCGGCGTCGCGCTTCGACCGCGCCTCCAGGTAGCGGCCGGCCAGCACGAGGACGGGGACGGCGGCGGCGACCTCGAGGTAGATCTCGTCGTGGCCGGAGCGGCTGCCCAGCAGCTCGAACGGCATGCTCATGCCGGGCCGCCCCGCGTCGCCGAGGAACAGAGCCCAGACCGACCAGGCGAAGGAGGCGCTGACACCGAGGCTGATCAGGGTGTCCATGGTGGTGGAGCCGTGCCGCAGCGCCCGCCAGGCGTTGCGGTGGAAGGGGAGCGCGCCCCAGACCGCGACCGGTGAGGCGAGGGCGAGGCACAGCCACTGCCAGTTCGCGAACTGCAGCGGCGGGATCATCGAGAGCAGGACCACCGGCACGGCGAGCAGCGCGGAGACGCGGAGCCGGGTGCGCAGGGCGCGCCGCTCGCGGTCGTCGTCGCTCTGCTCCTCCTGCTCCTCCGTGGGAGCCGCCTCGCCGATGGAGGGGACCGACGCGCTGTAGCCCGCGGCCTCGACGGCGGCGATCGCGTCGGCCGGAGTCGTGCCGGGCGGGAGGGTCAGCGTCGCGCGCTCGAGGGCGAGGTTGACGGTCGCGTGGACGCCGGGGAGCGCGTCGAGGCGCTTCTCGACCCGCGCGACGCAGGAGGCGCAGGTCATCCCTCCGATGGCGAGCTCGAGCGGGGTGCCGGTGGTCTCGGCCACGTCAGCTCAGGGGAGCGAGGCGGTAGCCCGCGTCGGCGACGGCGGCGGCGATCTCCTCGCGGCCGAGCGGCCGGGAGGAGCCGACCGTGACGGTCGAGACCCCGTCGGGGGCGAGGGACACGTCGACAGCCGAGACCTCGGGGTAGGCGGCGAGCTCCTCGGTGACGCTGCGGACGCAGTGCTCGCAGGTCATGCCCGCGACGCCGAAGCTCTGCACGGACGCGGCCGACAGGGAGCCCTGCGCCGCGTGGCCGGCGTCGGAGCGGCCGGCGCCGCCGTGGCCGCCGCACGCGCAGGCGCCGCCTCCGCCGCAGCCGCAGCCTCCCGTCGATCCGCTCGCGGTCAGGCCGAGGTCGATCCTGGTGCTCATGGGTCCTCCTGTGTCGTGCGTCCGGTCCGATCCGGTCGATCGGCCCGGTGGGCGTCCGGTCGGCACGCCGGTCGCGGCATACCCCCGGGGGGTACTCCATGGTAAGCCCGCCGAGCCCTCTCGGCAAGGCGGGAGGGCGGAGGAGGGATGATCTCAGGGGCGGCTCGGAGCCGCGCGAGGAGGGAGGGGCGCATGGATCCCGCATCGACGCCGCACTGGGGCGAGCCCCCGCCGCGCACGCCGCCGGCGGTCCCGCTGCCCCCGCGCACGCGGTTCGAGCCGACGGCGCTGCTCGCCGCGCCCCTGCCCGCCCCGGCCGCCGTCCGGGCCCGGGTCCGTCAGGCCGCCCCGGAGCGGCAGCGCCGGCTGGCGGCGCTCGCCGCCGTCACCGAGGGGTTCGCCGTCCTGCGCACTCCCGAGCTCGCCCGGGCGCTGCGCCGGATCGCGGCACCCGCCTCCGCCGCTCCGGCCGCCGCCGCCGCGGTGCTGGCCGTCGGCCGCGACGGACTCGAGCTCGCCGCCGAGCGCGCGGACGCCCTGCGCATCGCCGAGTGGGATCGGATCGTCTCGGTGGGCGTCGGCACCTCGCCCTCGGGTGCCCACCGGGTCCGCGCACTGGTCCTGGCGGTCCTCGCCCCGCCGCCCGCCTCCGCCGTCCTGCGTGCGGCGAGGCGGCGCCCGCGCACCGTCCTCGTGCCCCTGGTCGTCGCCGCCCCGGCCGCCCTCGGCTGGCGCGTGGCCGACGACCGCACGTTCCTCCTCGCTCTCGACCGCCTCCAGCGCGCCCTCGAGGAGCGTGCCCGGTGAAGGCGCGGCTCCGCTTCGCCCTCGCGGCCGTCGCCGTGCTCGGCCTGGGCCTGGCGCTGCGGTTCGTGCTCACGGGGCTGCTCGCCGACCTCGCCGGCGGAGTGGCCTACGTCTTCCTGGTGGCGCTGCTGATCGCGGTGCTCCTGCCGCGCATCCCGGGCGTGACGGCTGCCGGGATCGCGCTGGCCTGGTCGATCACGATGGAGCAGCTGCAGGCGATCGGAGTCGCAGCGCGCCTGGTCGAGCTGTGGGCGCCGCTCCGCCTCGTCGTCGGCACCACCTTCTCCTGGCTCGACATCGCGGCCTACGTCCTCGGCGCGGTCGTCGCCGCGGCCGTGCACCTCGCCGTCGCTCCGCGCGAGCAGTCCGCCTGACGGGAGTCCGCGCCCCCCGTCTTCTGTTCGCCCGTCGGCCGGGCTGCCGCGGGGCGTCCCGGCGTCCGCCGAGGCGCCGGCCCCGCCCCCGGGCCACGGCCGAGGTGTCCCTGCGCTCCCCGAGGCGCCGCCGTCCCCGCGGTGCCTCGCCGGCGGACGCGGTGTCTCGGCGGAGCAGCGACACCGGCCGCCGGAGCGGCGCGGTCCCTCCGCCCCCGCGCCCCTGATTAGGGTGAAGCCATGAGCGAGCCGGCACTCCCCGAGACGACGGCCCCGCGGGCCTCGGCCCCGCACGACCACCGCCGCGACCGGCGCATCCCCGAGCCGGTCGACCGGTTCGCCACCGGCGAGGAGTACCCCGAGTACCGCGTCGACCTGGAGCGGATCCGCTTCTCGCCGTACTTCGCCCGACTCTCCGCGGTGACCCAGGTCATCTCGCCCTCGGGCGTCGGCCAGGTCGTGCACAACCGGCTCACGCACTCGATCAAGGTCACCGCGGTCGCCCGCGCGATCGCGATGCAGCTGACCACCACCGATCCCGCCCAGCGCGAGCTGGTCGAGCGGCTCGGCGGCTGCGACCCGGTGGTCGTGCAGGCCGCGGCCAGCGCGCACGACCTCGGCCACCCTCCGTTCGGCCACCTCGGCGAGCAGGCGCTCGACCGCCTCGCGCGCGAGCGGCTGGGGCTCGCGGAGGGCTTCGAGGGCAACGCGCAGTCGTTCCGGATCCTCTCCGAGCTCGACGTCTGCGAGACGGTGGAGGTGGGGCTGAACCTCACCGCCGCCTCCCGAGCCGCCGTGCTCAAGTACCCGTGGGGGCGGACGGTCCACCGCCCCGGCATCGACTCCGCCGACCCGACCGAGCTGCCCCGCGGCTCGACCGCCAGCCGGTGGGAGACCGCACCGCCGAAGTTCTCGGCGTACACGCTCGACCTCGACGACCTGCTCGACGCCCGCTCCGGCTTCGCCGCGATCGCCCCCTGGCAGCAGACCCTCGAGTGCTCGGTGATGGACGTCGCCGACGACATCGCCTACTCGCTGCACGACCTCGACGACTTCTACCGCGCGGGGGTGCTGCAGCAGGCGGCCGTCGCCGTGGAGTTCCGCGCGTTCCTCCGCGAGCAGAACGCGCTCGCCGCCCTCGACGCCGAGGAGCTGTGGGCGCGGGCCCCCGGGCACTCGCTCGAGATGCTCCGCCGGAGGCTCGTGGCCCGCGACCCGTGGATCGCGAGCGACGAGCACTTCCGCGCCTCCGTGGAGCGGGTGTCGACCGAGCTGGTCGAGGGGCTCCTCGCGCTCCCCTTCGACGGATCGACGCGCACCGAGCGCGCGATCGAGGCCTTCGTCTCCTCCTGGATCGGCCGTCTGCAGCGCTCCGTGGTGGTGCTCGCCGAGCCGAACGTGCGCTCGGGCCACCTCTCCCTCCTCCCCGACGCCTGGCACGACGTGGCCGTGCTGAAGTTCGTGCACACCCGCTTCGTGATCGATCGGCCGGACTTCGCCACCTACCAGCGCGGCCAATCGCAGGTGCTCGAGACGCTGGTGACCCACCTCGACGCCTGGCTCGAGGATCCGCGCGACGGCTCGCGGGCTCCGCAGAAGCTGCTCGACCTGATCGAGCTCGCGACCGACGGCTACTTCCGCCTGCGCGCCGACCACCCCGACTGGCTCCCGTCGGACGAGCGCGGCCGGCCGACCTCCGACCCGGCCGCGCTGCAGCGGCTCGGCCGGGGGCGCGGTGTGGTCGACTACGTCGCGACCCTGACCGACGAGCAGGCGATGGCGCTCGCCGCCCGCCTCCGCGGCGATCGCGAGCCGTGGGCGATGGGGACCTGACGCCCCGGCGGGTGGGTTGACACCGCGCGTCGCGTGTGGCATCGGCGGCTCCTCGCCCGTCGTTCCGGGGGAGGAGCCCCCGCCCGGCCGCCGAGGACGCGTTCCGCGACCGCCCAGCGGGCGTCCAGGAAGCGCAGCCTGAACGACAGCGTAAAATCACGGAGGCACATGCCAGGATCGACAACTCGACAGGGAGTTCCGTTGGACGGAAACGCAACGACCACGCACCGCAACGTCGCATTGCTGTCCGTCGCGACCACGCTGGCTCCGCGCGTGACCACCTCGGCCGAGATCGAGGCGCGGCTCGCTCCGGCGCTCAAGCGCCTGCGGCTCCCCACCGGGCTCCTCCAGCGCGTCGCCGGAGTGCACGAGCGCCGCAACTGGGGCACCGAGCAGGGCTTCGACGGAGCGGCGATCGACGCGGGAAAGCGCGCTCTCGCCGAGGCCGGCGTCCGCGCCGACCAGATCGGCCTGATCATCAACACGTCGGTGACCCGCAAGCACCTCGAGCCCTCGGTCGCCGTGCGCCTGCACCACGGGCTCGGCCTGCCCTCGTCGGCCATCAACTTCGACATCGCGAACGCGTGCCTCGGCTTCGTCAACGGCATGACCCTCGCCGCGCAGCTGATCGACTCCGGCCAGATCCGCTACGCGCTCATCATCGACGGCGAGGACGCCGACGAGATCCAGGTCAACACCATCGAGCGCCTGAGCCGCGAGGGCGTCAAGCGCAAGGACTTCATGAGCGAGTTCGCGAGCCTGACCCTCGGCTCCGGCGCCGCCGCGGCCGTCCTCGGCCCGGCCGACGAGCACCCCAAGGGCCACCGCATCCTCGGCGGCATCACCCGCGCGGCCACGCAGTTCAACGAGCTCTGCGTCGGCAGCGTCGACGGCATGTTCACGGACGCGAAGGCGCTGCTCAAGGGCGGCATGGAGCTCGTCCTCTCGGCGTGGAAGGAGGCCACCCGCGACTGGAACTGGAGCGGGATGGACCGCTACATCACGCACCAGGTGTCGGACGTGCACACCGACGCCCTGGTGAAGGCCGTCGGCATCGACCGCAGCCGCGTCCCCACGACCTACCCCACCCTCGGCAACGTCGGCCCGGCGTCGATCCCGATCACCCTGGCCCAGGAGGCCGAGACCCTGCAGCCCGGCAACCGGGTGCTGCTCATCGGAGTGGGCTCGGGCATCAACACCGCGATGCTCGAGATCGCCTGGTGACCGCGCCCCACCCGGCCGAGCGGATCCGCGGAGCGCTCGGCTCCACGGCCGCCGCGCAGCTGCCCCCGGCCGGGCTCGACGGGCTCGATCCCGCGTGGTCGCGCCTCGTCGACGCTCCGGACGCCCAGGGCGTGCCGCGCCGCTGGCACCTGCTCGACACGGGCGAGGCCCTCGGCACGGAGCCCGTCGGCACCGTCCTCTGCGTGCACGGCAACCCCACCTGGTCCTACCTCTGGCGCCGCCTCGCGGCCGCCACGCTCGAGTCCGCCCGCCGCGGAGGCCCCGCATGGCGGGTGGTCGCTGTCGACCAGCTCGAGATGGGCTTCTCCGAGCGGACCGGCGCCCTGCACACGCTCGCCGACCGCGTGCGCGAGCTCGCCAACCTCACCGACGTGCTCGGCCTCGACGACGTGGTCACCCTCGGCCACGACTGGGGCGGAGTCGTCTCGCTGGGCTGGGCGGTGGACCACCCGGAGCAGCTGCGCGCCACGATGCTCCTGAACACCGCGATCCACCAGAGCGCGGACGAGCCGATCCCGGCCCCGCTCCGGCTCGCGCTCGCCTCGGGCGTGCTCGGCGCCTCGACGGTCGGCACGCCGGCCTTCCTCGAGACGACCCTCGCGCTGGGGCACCCCGCCCTGCCCTCCGCGGTGAAGGAGGGGTACCGCGCGCCCTACCGGTCCGCGTCGCGCCGCGGCGGAGTGGGCGGCTTCGTCGCCGACATCCCGGTCGACTCCGCGCACCCGAGCGACCCGGAGCTGCAGCGCATCGCCGAGGGCGTCAGCGCCCTGACGACGCCGGCCCTGATGCTCTGGGGCCCGCTGGACCCGATCTTCTCCGACCGCTACCTCGACGACCTCGTCGACCGCCTCCCGCACGCGCAGGTCCACCGCTACGAGGGAGCGGGCCACCTGGTGACCGAGGACGTCGACTACTCGTCCGCCGTCCTCACCTGGCTGGGCGACCTCTCCGACGGCGAGGAGCCGTTCGGCGGCGACCCCGCCCCCGACGTCCGCCGCCCGACCGCGCCGGTCGAGCCGCTCTGGGCGCACCTCGACCGCAACGCGCAGGACGACTCGCTCGCCCTGGTCGAGATGGCGCCTCCCGGAGGCGGCGGGCCCCGCTCGGTCTCGTGGCGCCTGCTCTCGCAGCGGGTCCGCGAGCTCGCCGCCGGGCTCCGCGCCTCCGGCGTCTCCCCGGGCGACCGCGTCTCGCTCCTCGTGCCGCCCGGCGCCGACCTGACGGCGCTGCTCTACGCGTGCCTGCGCATCGGAGCCGTCGTGGTCGTGGCCGACGCGGGCCTGGGCCTGCGCGGTCTCACCCGCGCGGTCCGCGGCGCCTGGCCGGATCTGGTGGTCGGCGCCCTGCCCGGCCTCGCCGTCGCGCGGGCCCTCCGCTGGCCCGGCGGCCGGGTCTCGACGCAGACCCTGCCCCGCGCCTCCGCCTCGGCTCTCGGGGTCGACACCTCGCTCGGGCAGCTGATCGAGCTCGGCCGCGCCGAGCTGGCCGCCGACCCGGAGGCGCTGGGCGAGGCGCCCGCCGCCGACGCCGTGGCCGCGATCCTGTTCACCTCCGGCTCGACCGGCCCCGCCAAGGGCGTCGTCTACACGCACCGCCAGCTCGCCGGCGTCCGCGACGCGCTCGCCCGCCAGTACGGGATCGGACCGGGCACAGGGCTCGTCGCGGGCTTCGCGCCGTTCGCTCTGCTGGGCCCCGCGCTGGGCACGCGCTCCGCGACTCCGGACATGGACGTCACCGCGCCCCGAACGCTCACCGCGGCCGCCGTCGCCGCGGCCGCCGCCCGGGTCGACGCGACCGTGCTGTTCCTCTCGCCGGCCGCACTGGCCAACGTCGTGGCCACCGCCGGCGCGCTCGACACTGACGACCACCGCGCCCTCGCCGGCGTGCGCACCTTCCTCTCGGCCGGGGCCCCCGTCTCGGCGGGACTGCTCGGCGAGGCGCAGGCGCTCATGCCGAACGCCTCCGCCCGCACTCCCTACGGCATGACCGAGGGGCTGCTGCTCACCGACGCGTCGCTGGAGGGCATCCGCGAGGCCGCCTCCGACGACGATCCGCGCGGAGGCGTCTGCGTGGGCGTGCCCGCCGCGGGCGTCCGGCTGCGGATCGCCCCGCTCGACGCCGACGGCCGCGCCGCGGACGAGCCGGAGGAGATCACCGGCACGACCGGCGAGATCGTCGTCTCGGCAGGTCACGTCGAGGACCACTACGAGCGCCTCTGGCTCACCGACCGCGCCGCCCGCATCGGCGCCGTCCCGGGTGAGCGCTGGCACCGCACCGGGGACGTCGGGCGGATCGACTCCGCCGGCCGCCTCTGGGTCGAGGGCAGGATGCCGCACGTCGTCGTCACGCCCGACGGCGTGGTCACGCCGGTCGGACCGGAGCAGCGGATCGAGGCGCGCGTGGCCTCGGTCGCCCGCGCCGCGATCGTCGGAGCCGGCCCGCGCGGAGTCGCGCAGCTGGTCGCCGTGGTCGAGCTGCGCTCGGGCGCGCGCCGCGTGGTGCTGGCCGAGGAGGCCCTCGCCGCCGAGGTGCGCGCGGCCGTCGGCCGGCCCGTCGCCGCGGTGCTCGTCGTCCCGGCGCTGCCCACCGACATCCGCCACAACTCCAAGATCGACCGGGCCGCGCTCTCGCGTTGGGCCGAGGGCGTGCTCGCCGGCGGCCGGATGGTGGCTCCGTGAGGGTCCTGGTCACCGGCGCGAGCGGCCTGCTCGGCGGTGCGGTGGCCGCGGGCCTCGTCGCCCAGGGGCACGAGGTCCGCACCTTCCAGCGCCGGCCCTCCGGGGTCGCGGGCGTCGAGGAGGCGCGGGGCTCGCTGACGGATCCGCGCGCGGTCGAGGAGGCGGTCGACGCGGCCGAGGGCGTCGTGCACCTCGCCGCGAAGGTCTCGCTCGCCGGCGATCCGGGCGACTTCGACCGCGTGAACATCGACGGCACCCGGCGTCTGCTCGCCGCCGCCGCCCGCGCCGGTGTGAGCCGCTTCGTCCAGATCTCGTCGCCCTCCGTCGCCCACTCCGGCTCCTCGATCACCGGCGACGACGCCGAGCCCGCCGATCCGGACCGCGCCCGCGGCGACTACGCGCGCACCAAGGCCCGCGCCGAGCTGCTGGCGCTGGCGGCCGACGCCCCGGGCTTCGCGGTGGTCGCCGTGCGCCCGCACCTGGTCTGGGGTCCGGGCGACACCCAGCTTGTCGCCCGCATCGTCGAGCGGGCGCGCGCCGGCCGGCTGCCGCTCCTCGGGCACGGCCAGGCGCTGATCGACTCCACTTACATCGACAACGCCGCCTCGGCGATCGTCGCCGCTCTCGGGCGGGCGGAGGAGGTGCACGGCCGCTCCTACGTCGTCACCAACGGCGAGCCGCGCCCGGTCGCCGAGCTGCTCGCCGGGATCTGCCGCGCCTCGGGCGTCGAGCCGCCGCGCTGGTCCGTCCCCCCCTCCGTCGCCCGCGCCGCGGGCTCGCTCGTCGAGCGCGCGTGGGCCGTGCGGCCCGGCGCCGACGAGCCGCCGATGACCCGCTTCCTCGCCGAGCAGCTCTCGACCGCGCACTGGTTCGACCAGCGCCGCACTCGCGCCGATCTGCAGTGGAGCCCGTCGGTCACCCTCGACGAGGGCCTGGCGCGCCTGTCCGCCGCCCGCTGAGGCGCCGGCTCCGGAGACGACGGAACGGACGGGACTCCGTCGCCGAGGCGAGGGGGTCCCGTCCGTCCGGGGGCTCCCGCGACGGATCGCGGGAGGGGAGCCGAGGTCAGTCGGCGAGGATGAGGTACAGCGCGCGACGGGTCTCGTCGAGCTTGGCGGAGGCGGCGGCGCGCTGCGCCTCGGTCGCTCCGCGGAACTGCTGCACGACGCCCATCAGCTTGCCGACGTTCTCCATGAAGGCGCGATCGGCGTCGCTCGCGCCGGGAGTGGCCTCCCAGGCCGCGTCGAGCTCGTCGGCGTGCTCGCGCACGTAGGTGCCGCCCGCGTCCGTGAGCTGGTACTCGGTGCCGCGGCCCTCGCCGACGGCCGTGATGAGGCCCTCGTCGACGAGCTGCTGGAGGGTGGGGTAGACGGAGCCGGGGCTGGGACGCCACGATCCGTTCGTCTTCTCGGCGATGGCCTTGATCAGGCCGTAGCCGTTCGAGGACTTCTCGGAGAGGAGGGAGAGGAGGGCCGCGCGGACGTCACCGCGTCGGGCGCGTCCTCCGCCGCGGCCGAAGGGGCCGCCGAAGCCGGGGCCGAAGCCCGGGCCGAAGCCGAAGCCGGGCCCGAAGCCGCGGCCGTGACCGCCGGGTCCGCGGCGCTGTCCGCGGCCGGGGTGCTCGTGGCGGGAGGAGTGGTCGCCGTCGCAGGAGTCGCGGCGGTCGTCGGAGAAGAAGGTCCTGGAGTTCATGGGTGTGCTGCTCTCTGTCGTGAGGGGATCCCTTTCGATCGGATCCGGTCGCCCGTCGGGAGCGGCTGCTTCCGATCTGTCGGCGATGCAGTAACGATATATCGGCGACGGATCGGATGTCAACACCTGAACTGCCCGTAGCCTGGGAGCTCCCCGTCGATCGAGAGGTCCCGCATGCCGCGTCCCGACTCCGAGCTCGAGGCGTACCTCGACTCCTCCCTCCTCGCCGGGGACGTCCTCACCGGCCGCGCGAGCAACCTCGGCAACCTCCGCGGCCTCGCCGCCCGCGAGCCCGCGCACCTCTACGGGGTGGACGTGGCCGAGCACTGGACGCTCGAGAGCCTGCTCGCCCTGATGGGGGAGCGCGTGGGGATCAGCACCGACCCCTCCTTCGAGAGCGGGCAGGACCGGATCGACGCCCGCCTGACGGTCGCGGGTCTCGCCCGCTACCGCGACCGGTTCGCCGCCGCTGTCCGCGAGGGGGCGCTCCTCCTGTTCGCCACCGCGCACCCGGCGACCCTGATGGACGTCTACCGCCGCCTCGCTGCTGCCGCGACGGAACGGGGCGCTCGCGTGATCGACGTGAATGCGCTCCCGTTCGCCGCCCCCGACGGGATCCGCGTGCCTCTCGCGGACGAGCACCAGGCTCTGTGGTGCACCGGCGGGGTCACCTGCGTCTACCGCGGGGGAGGGCTGCAGCACACGCACTCGCCGGAGCCGATGGACGCGCTGCTCGACCGCCTCGACGAGCTCGGCATCCGCCCCGACCTGGTCGTCGCCGACCACGGCTTCGCGGGCGCGGCCGGCCGGCGGGGGCTGCCGGTCATCGCGATCGCCGACTGCAACGACCCGGCGGTGTTCGTCGCCGAGGCGCAGGGCTCGATCGAGGTGGTCGTCCCGATCGACGACGGGCTGGCCGTCCATCTCTACGAGCCGGTGATCGACTTCGTCCTCCGCGCCCTCTCGGAGCCCGCGCGCACCTGACGGCTCGTAGAATCGCCTTCGGCTCGTCGCGATCCCGGATCCGACGGGCCGACCGTTTTCGCGAGTCCCCGCGCTCGCCCACCACTGCAGACGGAGCATCCGTGACCCAGCCCCACGACGGCCTCCTCCCGCGCTTCGCCGTCGGCGTCGACATCGGGGGGACGTCGATCAAGGCGTCCCTCGTCGACGTCACCACCGGCGAGCGGGCGGCTCGGCGCTTCGCGGTCGCGAACCCGCTGGGCAAGGAGCCCGAGGACTTCGCCGAGGCGATCGCCGGCATCGTCCGCGACGTCTCGCCGATCGCGGGCACGCCCGTGGGCGTCGGCTTCCCCGGGATCGTCCGCGGCGGCGTCGTCCGCCAGACCACCCACGTCTCGCAGCGCTGGGTCGGGCTCGACGCGCAGGCCCTCCTCTCGGAGGCGACCGGGGTCGACGTCGTCGTCGTCAACGACGCGGACGCGGCAGGAGTCGCCGAGCGCGAGTTCGGGGCCATGCGCGGACGCGAGGGCCTCCTCCTGCTGACCACCCTCGGCACCGGTATCGGGACGGCGCTCGTCCACGAGGGCGTGGTGATCCCCAACTCCGAGCTCGGTCACCTGCACATCGACGGTCCCGACTTCGAGCCGAAGGTCGGCTTCTCGGCCGTCCGCCGCGAGGGCATCACCCTCGAGGAGTGGGCGGGTCGCCTCAGCGTCTACTACCGGCACCTCGAGATGCTGCTCTCGCCGCAGCTGTTCGTGATCGGCGGCGCGGCGGCGCACGTCTTCGACGAGTTCGCCCGCTTCCTCGACATCGGCACCGAGATCGTCCCCGCCCGCTTCGGCAACGACGCCGGATTCACGGGCGCCGCGATGGTCGCGGTCTCGCCCGACCGCCTCGCGCCCTGGTACCGCTCCACCCGCGGCGCCCGCCTCGACCCCGGGGCCCCCGCCATCGCCGACTGACCCCCTCCCTGCACCGAGGGGACCCCGACCCGTCGAGGTGACCCGGCGGAGCGGGGTCCGTCGACGGTCCGGGGTTCCTTCAGTGAGCCGACAGGCCGCGGTAGACGGCGTCCAGCCGGGCGGCTGCGGCCGGCCAGGAGTGGGCGGCCGCCCAGTCGACGCCGCCGCGGCGGAGGCGCGCCAGCTCACCGGGCGAGCCCAGCAGGGTCAGAATCGCCTCAGCCCACGCCGCGGGGGAGTCGGAGTCGAGCAGCACGCCGCTCCCGCCGTCGCGCACCGCGTCCACCAGGCCGGTCGTCCTGCGTGCGAGTACCGGAGTGCCGCTGCCGGCCGCCTCGAGCGCGATCAGCCCGAAGGTCTCGGCCGCCGAGGGCACGAGCGCCAGCTGCGCGCTCCGGAGCCGCTCCGCCACCCGGTCGCGGTCGGCGGCCCCCTCGATCAGCACTCGGTCTCCTAGCGGAGCCGCCGCGGCGCGCACCGCGTCGAGGTACGACTCCCGGCCCGGTGCCGCCCCGCCCACCAGCCGCAGCACCGGCCGCTCCGCCGGCGCGATTCTCGCGAGCGCCTCGACCGCCAGCAGCTGGCCCTTGAGCGGCTGCACCCGGCCGACCAGGACGACTCCGGAGCGCTCGCCGCCGCCCGGGCGGAACCGCGCGTCGACTCCGGGCGGCACCACGACGACCCGGTCCGGATCCGCGCTGTACCCGCTGACGACGTCCTCCTGCTCCGAGGCGCCCGCCACCACGATCGCGTCGGCGGAGGCGAGCACGGCGCGCTCCGCGTCGATCCGCTGCTGCGGCTCCGCGACGTCGCCCGGGGCGAGCCGGGCGTTCTTCGCGAGCGAGCCCGAGTGCATCGAGTGCACGTGCGGCCTGCCGGTGAGCGCCCCCGCGAGGCCCGACACCCAGTAGTGCGAGTGCACGACGTCGGCCCCCTCCGCGGCGCGCGCGAACTCCGGCGCCGCGGCCGCCAGCGCGTACTTGTCGCCCGCCGGCACCGGCACGCCGACCACTCGCACACCCGGCGCGAGCATCCGGACGCCCTCGCCGCGGGTCAGCACCTCGATCTCCCAGCCGAGCGCCGCCAGCTCCGGGAGCACCGCCGCGAGGTACACGTTCATCCCGCCCGCGTCGCCCGTCGACGGCTGCTCGAGCGGGGAGGTGTGCGCTGAGACGACGGCCAGACGGGGCATCCCTCCATCGTAGGGACGGCCGTGCGTCCTCCACGGATCCCGGCCCGCGGCTCGCAGCGCCTCCGGAATCGGGTTGAATAGACGGATGCGCTCGTTCGAGCGCGGAGAGCGTGAGGTCCATGGCCCGCCAGAGTCCCCCCGGTGAGGTGCTGCCGTCGGCCGCACCCGGGCCGGTGACCGCCGGCCACGAGCCCTTCTCCGAGCAGGACATCCGCGCCCTCGTCGGAACCGCCGCCGTCGAGAAGGGCACCGCGTACGCGGACGAGGGCCGCGTGCGCGAGCTGCAGTGGTTCGGCGGGCGCACCCGCCTCTTCGGCCAGGTCCGCGGATCCGGGCGCTCGCCGTACGCCGTGAGCGTGCAGCTCCGCGACGAGGGCGAGCACTGGACCCTCCTCGGCGGCGCCTGCAGCTGCCCGGTCAAGCACGAGTGCAAGCACGTCGCCGCCGTTCTCATCGAGGCCCTGCGCCGCGAGCGCGAGGGCGGAGTGGCCGGTCCCTTCCCGGGCGAGGCCGCTGTCGACGCCGTCCCGGAGTGGCGCAGCGCGCTCGCCCCGCTCCTCGCCGGCGCGGAGCGCTCGCACACCGGCATCCCGCTCGGCCTGCAGTTCGAGCTGCTGCCCGGCGAGCCCGTGCGTCGCCCGCCCGGCCGCTACAACTCCTACCGGCCGCCGCCCGAGCCGCGCCCGCGCCTGGGTGTGCGCCCGGTGCGGATGGGCGACCGCGACCGCTGGGTCCGCACCGGCACCAGCTGGCGCGACCTCGGCTACCTGCACTACAGCCACGACTACGACGAGCGCCAGATCGACGTGATCCGCGAGATGCAGGGCCTGCTCTCCGGGCACAGCGCCTCCAGCTACTACTCGCCCGACACCTGGCTCTACCTCGACCAGTGCCGGAGCGAGGCGATCTGGGCGGCACTGCACGGCGCCGTCCGCGCGGGCATCGGCCTGGTGATGGGCGACCGCGACCAGACGCCGCTGAAGATCCTCGACACGACGGCCACCGCCTCCATCGACGTCACGCGCACCGCCGCCGGCCTCGAGCTGCGCTCGCTCGTCGCGATCGGCGACCACCCGGCGCCCGAGGAGTTCGGCTTCATCGGCGACCCGGCCGTCGGCCTCTACACGTGGGAGGGCGGCGACGAGATGCGCGCCCGCCCGGTCACGCTCATCCCGTTCGCCGCGCCGCTGCTGTCCTCCGCGCGCACGTTCCTCTGGAGCCGCGAGGCCATCCGCATCCCGGTGGCCGAGGAGTCGGCGTTCCTCACCGAGCACTACCAGCGGCTGCACCGCCTGTTCGACATCGTCTCCCGTGACGGCTCCTTCGAGGCGCCCGCGGTGCCCGAGCCGCGCCTCGGCCTCACCCTCGAGCACACCGACGGCGCGGGCCTGCGCGGCTCGTGGTGGTGGCGCTACGGAGTGGAGGGGGCGCGCGGCGGCGTGGACGCCGAGCGGCTCCCGTTGCGGGTCGGCGAGGACGCGGGCTACCGCGACCCCGAGGCCGAGCAGCGGATCCTCGACTCCCTCGTCGGAGCGGGTCTCGACCCGGAGTCGACGCCCGCCCTGGTGTCGCCGTCGAGCAGGCGCCTGCGCCCCACCTTCGACCTGCGCGGCATGCAGACCGTCGGCTTCCTCACCGGCGAGGTCGAGCGGCTCCGCGAGCTCGGCACCGTCGAGATCGAGGAGATCGGCGAGCGCGTCGAGTACCGCGAGGCGCAGACCGCGCCCGTGGTCGCCGTGCAGACCGTCGCCCAGCCCGACAGCCGCGACTGGTTCAACCTCGAGATCTCCGTCACCGTCAACGACGAGGCGGTCCCGCTGGCCGAGATCTTCCTCGCGCTCGCCCGCGGCGACGAGTACATGGTGCTGCCCAGCGGCGTCTACTTCGCCCTCGACGACGAGCGGTTCGGCCGCCTCCGCGAGCTGATCGCCGAGGCCCGCGAGCTCTCGGACGACCCCGGCGAGACCCTGCGGATCAGCCGGTTCCAGTCCTCCCTCTGGGACGAGCTGGTCGAGCTGGGCGTCGTGGAGGCCCAGGCCGCCGCGTGGCGCCGCTCCGTGGAGGGGCTCTCCGGCTTCACCGCGACCGGTGCGCTGGAGTCGCGGGTCCTGCCCGAGGGCTTCGCCGTGGAGCTGCGGCCCTACCAGCAGCTCGGCTACGACTGGCTCTCGTTCCTCTACGACAACCAGCTCGGCGGCGTGCTCGCCGACGACATGGGCCTGGGCAAGACCGTGCAGTCCCTCGCCCTGGTCACCCGGGTGATGCAGGAGCAGCGCGCCGCGGCCGCGGAGGCGGGGACCTCGCCGCGCCCGTTCCTCGTCGTCGCGCCCACCAGCGTGGTGCCCAACTGGGTCGGCGAGGCCAAGCGCTTCGCCCCGGACCTCCGCGTCGTCGGGATCGACGAGACGTCGAAGAAGAAGCGGAAGGCGCTCTCGAGCGTCATCGGCGAGGCCGAGCTGGTCGTCACCTCCTACGCCCTGTTCCGGCTCGACTACGAGTCGTACTCGGGAATCCAGTGGTCGGGGCTCCTCCTCGACGAGGCGCAGTTCGTCAAGAACCGCCAGTCGGCGACGCACCAGCTCGCGCGCCGGCTCGACGTGCCCTTCAAGCTCGCCATCACGGGAACGCCGATGGAGAACAACGTGATGGAGCTCTGGTCGCTGCTGTCGATCGTCGCTCCGGGCCTGTTCCCCTCGCCCGCCGGGTTCGTCGAGTTCTACCAGAAGCCGATCGAGCGCGAGGCCGACAGCGAGAAGCTCTCGCAGCTGCGGCGGCGCATCCGCCCGCTGATGCTGCGGCGCACCAAGGAGCTCGTCGCCAAGGAGCTGCCGCCCAAGCAGGAGCAGACCCTCGAGGTCGAGCTCGGCCCGAAGCAGCGGAAGGTCTACGACACGTACCTGGCGCGGGAGCGGCAGCGCGTGCTGGGCCTGATCGGCGACTTCGAGAAGAACCGCTTCGCGATCTTCCGCGCGCTGACCGTGCTGCGCCAGGTCGCGCTCGACGCGGCACTGGTCGACGAGGCGCACGAGAGCGTGCCCTCCACCAAGCTCGACCTGCTCGACGAGCTGCTGGGCGACGCACTCGGCGAGGGGCACCGCGTGCTGGTGTTCAGCCAGTTCACGCGGTTCCTCGGCCGGGTCCGCGGGCGGCTGGACGCGGCGGGCATCGAGTACGCCTACCTCGACGGAGCGACGAAGAAGCGCGACGAGGTCATCGATCGGTTCCGCTCGGGCGCGGCGGGCGTGTTCCTGATCTCGCTCAAGGCCGGCGGCTTCGGGCTCAACCTCACCGAGGCCGACTACTGCATCCTGCTCGACCCGTGGTGGAACCCCGCCACCGAGTCGCAGGCGGTCGACCGCGCGCACCGCATCGGCCAGACCCGCTCGGTCATGGTCTACCGCCTGGTCGCGAAGGACACGATCGAGGAGAAGGTGATGGCCCTCAAGGAGGCGAAGGCCGCGCTCTTCGCCGCGGTCATGTCGGACGACGGCGCGGCGGCCACCGGCGGGATCACCGCCGAGGACGTGCGCGAGCTGCTGGGCTGAGCGCCGCCGCTACTCGCGCACCTGCTCCAGCAGGGTCGTGACGGCGGCGCGGGTGTCGGCGGCGAGCCGTCCGAGGCGGTGCGCGGCACGGATCGACACCGGCCGGTACGGGTGCACGAGCCGCCGGGCCGCCGTGCAGGGCAGCGCGAACGCCGCGACGACGCCCGCGTCGATCCCGTCGAGTCCGCCGTCGTCCCGGCCGAAGACGAGCTCCCGACCCTCGCGGGCGAGAGCCTCCGGCAGGTCGGCCTCGCCGATCGGGAGGCGCAGCACGGCGAGCAGGCCGGCCGCCTGCACCCGGCGCGGCAGCGGGCGTCCGAGGCGTCCCGCCGCGTGCACCGTGAAGAAGTCGGCCTGCCGCTCGAGGATGCCCGTGACCGTCTCGGCGAGGCGCTCCATCTCGGGGTGCAGCGAGAGCCGGGCGAGCCGGCGGTAGCCGTGCACCGCGACCCGGGCGTCCACCGCGAGGGCCAGCGCGACGGGGCCGGCGAGGGAGGCCGCGGCGCGGTCGAGGAGCGGGCGCGACCTCACCGTCGGCTCCGGCGGGCGGACGTCGATGCCGCGGATCTGCGGCGAGGCCGCGAGCACGTCGCCCAGGGCGTCGGCGATCCGGTGCCGCTCGGCGGCCCAGACGGACGCGAACGCGCGGACCTGCTCGTCGGGGTGGGCGCGCGCGAGGGGGAGCACCCGGGCCACGGTGGCGTGCTCGATCGCCCGCAGGTACGCGGTGGCGACGATGGCCTCGCGGTCCAGCGGCACCTCCTCGAACTCGCGCACCGAGAAGTGCTCGCGCAGGGCGCCGTGCGCGCTGCGGTGGTGGTCCTCGAGGTCGAACGGTTCCGCGATGCCCACGTCGTGCTCCTCCGCTAGTCCGGTCCCTCCATCCTGGGCCCCCGGTGCGAGAGGCGGAAGAGCACGCGCCCATCCCTGGGACACTGGGAGCCGGTCATCAGGCGGCCGGGGGAGCGAGGCGGGATGAGCGGGGCCCGGACCTCGGCGATCGGCGCCGTCCTCCTCGCCGCCGTCTGCTTCGGCACGACGGGGACCGCCCAGGCCCTCGGAGCGGCGGGCGTCGATCCGCTCCTGCTCGGGGCGGCGCGCATCGTCCTCGGCGGCGCCCTGCTGGCCGCTCTCCTCGGCGTGGAGGCTCTGCGCCGGCGGAGCCGCTCCCGCCCGACCCGCGCCGTCGTGCTGCTCGTCGTGCTCGGAGCGGTCGGCGTCGCCGCGTACCAGCCCGCCTTCTTCACCGGCACCGCGCAGAACGGAGTCGCGGTCGGCACGATCGTCGCCCTCGGCTCCGCTCCCGCCTTCACCGGCCTGCTGGAGTGGCTCGTCCTGCGGACGACCCCGAGCCCGCGCTGGTTCGCCTCGACCGCGCTCGCCGCGGTCGGCGTGGTGCTCCTCAGCGGCGGCGGATCCGGCGGCGTGACGCTCCCCGGCCTCGCCGCCTCGGCCGGCGCCGGCGCCTCCTACGCGCTCTACGCCGTCTGCAGCAAGCTGCTGCTCGAGCGCGGGCTCAGCCCCGTCGCCGCCATGGGAGCCCAGTTCGGAGCCGCGGCGCTGCTCGCGCTCCCGTTCCTGCTGCTGGGCGATCCGTCGCGGCTCTCCGGCTCGATCCCGGCCGTGCTCTGGCTCGGAGTGGTGACGGTCGCCGTGGCCTACACCTTCTTCGCGCGCGGCCTGCGAGCGCTTCCCGCGGCGACCGTCTCGACGCTCACCCTCCTGGAGCCGGCGACCGCGACTCTCCTCGGCGTGGCGGTGCTGGGCGAGCGGCTGACCACGGGAGCCGTCCTGGGCGTCGCGGTGCTGGTGGCGGCGGTGCTGCTGCTGGCGGTGCGGGGGCGCGGCCGGCGGTCGAGACGGGCCGAGTGAGGATCCGCGACGATCCGGAGGCGGCCGTCACGCGGTGGAGAGGTCCGCGGCCGTCGAGTCCGCAGCCCAGCTCGCCAGCATAGTCAGGCCGTCCTGGGAGCGGGAGGCGGCAGCGGCAGTGAAGACCAGCAGCTGGAGTCCCGGCTCCGAGGCGAGGTCCATGGCCTCGAAGTGGAGGTCGAGATCACCGACGAGCGGGTGGCGGATGCTCTTCGCGCCGGTGCTGTGCTCGCGGACGTCGTGGGAGGACCACATGCGGCGGAAGAGATCGCTGCCCGTCGAGAGCTCGTCGACCAGGTCGCCGAGGACCCGATCGAAGGGGCTCCGCCCCGCCTCCCTGCGCAGGACGGCGACCATCTGCCCCGCACCGTTCTCCCAGTCGCGGTAGAAGGTCCGGGCGCGCGGGTCGAGGAAGGTGAACCGAGCCGCATTCGCAGGGCCCGCCCGGCCGACGAGCATCTCCGAGAAGAGCGCTCGCCCCAGACGGTTGGTCCCGATGCAGTCGAGTCGCCCGTTCTGCACGTAGACCGGCACCGTCGACATCGCGTCGATCATCCGCTGGACGTCGGGACGGAGGGTCCGCGCGCGCGGCGCGGGGCGGCTTCCGCGGGTCGGGCGCCCTGGCGCGGCGCCGCGGACCAGGTCGAGCAGATGGGCGTGCTCCGCCTCGTCCAGGCGCAGCGCCCGGCTGATCCCCTCCAGGACGGCCTCGGAGACGCTGGCCGCGGTACCGCGCTCGAGTCTGCGGTAGTACTCCGGGCTCATCCCCGCGAGCAGAGCGACCTCCTCCCGGCGCAGTCCCGGGACTCGTCGACGACCGCCGAAGTCGGGCAGCCCGGCCTGCTCGGGCGTCAGGCGGGCGCGCCTGGTCGTCAGGAACTCCCTGAGGTCGTCGTGGCTGTCCATGTCTCGACGCTAAGGCCTGCGGCTGCTCGGAGCGGGGTACTGCCGGTGACCCCGTCGGCAGGGCCTCCCGCTCCTTCGAGCGACGAGCGGAGACTGGGGCGTCCCGATACGACAGAAGGAGCAGGGCATGAAGAACGCACGTCTCGGAGGCCTGACCGTCTCGAGGATCGGCCTCGGCGCCATGACCATGGCCGGCACTTACACGACCGGAGGAGCTCTCGACGACGACGAGTCGATCCGGACGATCCACCGGGCGCTCGATCGCGGAGTGACCCATCTCGACACCGCGGAGATCTACGGTCCCTTCCACAGCGAGGAGCTCGTCGGCCGGGCCGTCCGCGGCCGCCGCGACGAGGTGCGAATCGCGACCAAGTTCGGCCTCGTCTCGCACTCCGGGGGAGGACCAGGCGTCGTCGACAGCAGTGCGCGCAACATCCGGGCCGCTGTCGAGGGCTCCCTCCGCCGGCTCGGCACCGACCGCATCGACCTCTACTACCAGCACCGGGTCGACCGCGGGACGCCGATCGAGGAGACCGCCGGAGCTGTCGCCGAGCTGATCTCCGAAGGCAAGGTCCTCCACTTCGGGCTCTCCGAGGCCTCGCCTGCGACGATCCGGCGCGCCCACGCCGTCCAGCCGGTGTCGGCGCTCCAGACCGAGTACTCGCTCTGGACGCGCGACGTCGAGGCGGAGATCCTGCCGCTCCTCCGCGAGCTCGGGATCGGATTCGTGCCCTACTCGCCTCTCGGTCACGGGCTGCTCACCGGACAGCTGCGCTCGGTCGACGACATCCCCGAGGGGGACTGGCGGAAGTCGAACCCCCGCTTCATCGGCGACAACTTCCGCCGCAACCTCGCGCTCGCCGACGAGGTCCGCGCCATCGGTGCGGAGATCGGAGCGACTCCGGCGCAGACCGCGCTCGCGTGGATCCTGACCCGCGGAGACGACATCGCCCCGATCCCGGGGACCCGCCGCGTCGCTCGGGTGGAGGAGAACACCGCGGCCGACGCTGTCGAGCTCGGTCCCGAGCTGATCGAGCGCCTCGAGAGGCTCGAGCCGGCCGCGGGGGATCGGCACGACGAGGCGAACACGGCGACCATCGACCGGTGACCGCACCCGCTGCGGACCGGTGCGCCTCGGGGCGGACAGGTGCGACAGAGGCGCCGCCGCGCTCCGCGGAGTAGCGTCGACTCCCACCGACCCGACGACGAGGCGGAGCGCATGACCAACCCGTGGCTGGCCCGCCCTGGCAGCGGTCGGCGGCGCGCGCTGGTCGAGGAGTCGTGGGAGCGCGCGCGGCGGCGGCGCCTCGATCCGGACCGGCTGACTGCGCCGCTCTCGTTCTCGGGCGACGACCTCCGCGAGTACCGCACCGGGCATCCGCTCGCCTCGGTCCTCCCGGTGATCCGCCGCCTGCTGGTGCGCGACGCCGACGAGGACAGCGGCGTGCTCGTCGCGGTGGGCGACGCGCTCGGGCGGCTGCTCTGGATCGACGGGGACCAGCACCTCAAGAGCCTCGCCGAGGGGATGTCGTTCGTCGAGGGCGCCGCGTGGGCCGAGCCCGACGTCGGGACGTCCGCGCCGGGGACGGCCCTCGTGCTCGATCACGGCGTGCAGATCCACGGCGCCGAGCACTTCGCCTCGCTCGTGCACCCGTGGAGCTGCACCGCAGTCCCCGTGCACGACCCCGAGACGCACGAGATCCTCGGAGTGATCGACATCACCGGCGGCGCCGACGTCGTCGCCCCGCAGACCCTCCCGCTGATGGAGGCCACGGCCGCCGCCGTCGAGAGCGAGCTGATGGTGCAGCGGCTCCTTCGCCCGCGGCGGCCCGCTGCACGGAGCACGGCGGCGGCCCGGGCGCCGAGCCTGCGGGTCCTCGGGCGCGAGACGGGCCTGGTGACGGCCGCCGGAGCGACGCTCGAGCTCAGCAGCCGGCACGCCGAGATCCTGACCCTGCTCGCCTGGCATCGGGCCGGGCTCTCGGCCGAGCAGCTCGCCCTCCTGCTCCACGGCCGGGATGACGCGGTGGTCACCGTCCGCGCCGAGATGGTGCGGCTGCGCCGCGCGCTCGAGCCGACCCTCCCGCGCCTGGTGCCCCTCTCGCGCCCCTACCGCCTGGCGAGCCCGGTCGACCTCGACGCCCGCCAGGTGCTGGGCCTGCTCGACCGCGGCTCCCACCGCCTCGCCCTGGACGCCTACCGGGGCGCGCCGCTGCCCTCGTCCGAGGCGCCGGGGATCCGGGCGATCGCCGGCGAGCTGCGCCTGCGGGTGCGGGCGAGCGTCCTCGCCGATGCGGCGCCCGCGACCCTCCTCGCCTGGGCGGAGGGCCCTGACGGCCGCGACGACGCGGAGGTGTGGCGGGAGCTCCTGCGCGTCCTCCCGCCCCGCTCGCCCCGGCGTGCCGGTGTCGCCGCGCACCTCGAGACGATCGAGGCGGAGCAGCGCTGAGCCGTTCCGGTCGCTCCCGGGAGTGCCGCCGGAGCCGTCCGGCCGCGGAGCCGCCTCGCTAGCCTCGACGCATGAGCACCCTCGCACCACCTCCCCGGGCCCTCGCGAGCGGAGTCGCGGGGGGCCTGCTCCTGATGGCGGTCTTCACGATGTGGTGGGCGAGCGACACCACGGTCGGCTGGCCGGCACCGGCGGCGACGACCGCCGTGGCCGTCTGCGCGCTCGCGGCCGTGGTCTTCGCCGTGCAGGCCGTCCGCCTCCTCGTCGCCCGGCGGAGGATGGCGGTGGAGCTCACCGACGCCGACCACGCGGCGAAGCCGAACGGTCTGCTGTTCGGAGCGGTCTTCGCCGCGGAGGGCGTGCTGATCGGTGTCGCGGTGGGTGTCCTCACCGGCACCGGGCTCGAGCGGTTCCTCGTGCCGGCCATCGCCGTGATCGTGGGCCTGCACTTCTACCCGATGGCGAGGATCTTCGGCCGGACCCTCGACCTCTGGCTCGCCACCTGGACGACGCTGGTCGGAGCGATCGGAGTCGTCGTGGTCCTCGTCGACGGCTCCGCCTGGCCGCAGGTGTGGTCCTGGGTCGGCGCGGGGGCCGCAGCGGCCACGGTGACCTACGGCGTCTACATGAGCCGGATCGCCCAGCGCCTGCTCGCGAGCGTCTGAGGTCCGGGCCGCGGGGCCCTCCTCCTCGGGCGGCCGCGTCTCCGCCCGGCCGGTCCGGCCTCCGTCCTCGCCGCTCCCGCCGGTGCGTCGACCCGTGCAACGTCGTGCAACCCCCCGCGACGTAGCGTCAGGACCGGGCGCCCACCCCGCGCCCACGACAACGACGTCGATGGAGGTCCACATGACGCTGTACGCCGACCAGGTCGCCGAGCAGGCACCCCAGGAGCCCGGTTCCACGGTCTACGCGAATCCAGGCACGGAGGGATCCGTCGCCTCCTTCCGCTCGCGCTTCGACCACTACATCGGCGGCGAGTACGTCGCCCCCGCGAGCGGCCAGTACTTCGAGAACATCACCCCGATCACCGGGAAGCCCTTCTGCGAGATCGCCCGCGGCACCGCCGCCGACGTCGACCGCGCCGTCGAGGCGGGCTGGAAGGCGTTCGCGAGCTGGGGGAAGACCAGCCCCGCCGAGCGCTCGAACATGCTCCTGAAGATCGCCGACCGCATGGAGGCGAACCTCGAGCTGCTCGCCGTCGCCGAGACGTGGGAGAACGGCAAGCCCGTGCGCGAGACCCTCGCCGCCGACATCCCCCTCGCCATCGACCACTTCCGCTACTTCGCCGGAGCGATCCGCGCGCAGGAGGGAGGCGTCTCCGAGATCGACCACGACACGATCGCGTACCACTTCCACGAGCCGCTGGGCGTGGTCGGGCAGATCATCCCCTGGAACTTCCCGATCCTGATGGCCGTGTGGAAGCTCGCGCCGGCGCTTGCCGCGGGCAACTGCGTGGTGCTGAAGCCGGCCGAGCAGACGCCGGCGTCCATCCACGTGCTGCTCGACCTGATCGGCGACCTCATCCCCGCCGGTGTGCTCAACGTCGTCAACGGATTCGGGTTCGAAGCGGGCGCACCGCTCGCCTCCCACCCGCGCATCCGCAAGATCGCCTTCACCGGCGAGACGACCACCGGCCGCCTGATCATGCAGTACGCCAGTGAGAACCTCATCCCGGTGACGCTGGAGCTGGGCGGCAAGAGCCCCAACGTGTTCTTCGCCGACGTCGCCGCGGAACGCGACTCCTTCTACGACAAGGCGCTCGAGGGCTTCTCGTTCTTCGCCCTCAACCAGGGCGAGGTCTGCACCTGTCCGTCGCGGGCGCTCGTGCAGCGCTCGATCTACGACGACTTCGTCGGAGACGGCCTCGAGCGGGTCAAGCGGATCAAGCAGGGCAACCCGCTCGACACCGCCACGATGATCGGCGCCCAGGCCTCGAACGACCAGCTGGAGAAGATCCTCTCCTACATGGACATCGGCAAGCAGGAGGGAGCGAAGCTGCTCATCGGCGGCGACCGCGCCGACCTCGGCGGCGACCTCAGCGGCGGCTACTACGTCAACCCGACGGTGTTCGAGGGCCGCAACTCGATGCGCATCTTCCAGGAGGAGATCTTCGGCCCCGTCCTCGCCCTCACCTCCTTCGACGACTTCGACGACGCGATCGGCATCGCCAACGACACCCTCTACGGCCTCGGCGCCGGAGTGTGGAGCCGCAACGGCGCCCAGCTCTACCGCGCCGGCCGGGCCATCGAAGCCGGCCGCGTCTGGTCGAACACCTACCACCAGTACCCCGCGCACGCGGCGTTCGGCGGCTACAAGCAGTCGGGCATCGGACGCGAGAACCACAAGGTGATGCTCGACCACTACCAGCAGACGAAGAACCTCCTCGTCTCCTACGCGGAAGGACCGATGGGCTTCTTCTGAGTCGGTTCGCACGGGCTCCTCGTTCCTCGTCGCCCGTGCCGCGGTCGGTTCGCCGACGTGGCCGGGTGGGGAGGAGCGGGGAGCGTCCGCACCGAGACGGATCCGCTGGCACGCGGATCCGCCGTTCGGTGCTGGTTGGCACGGGCTCCTCGTTCCTCGTCGTCCGTGCCGCGGTCGGCTTGCGGAGGTGGCCGGGTGGGGAGGAGCGGGGAGCGTGCGCACCGAGACGGATCCGCTGGCACGCGGATCCGCCGTTCGGTGCTGGTTCGCACGGGCTCCTCGTTCCTCGTCGCCCGTGCCGCGGTCGGCTTGCGGAGGTGGCCGGGTGGGGAGGAGCGGGGAGCGTCCGCACCGAGACGGATCCGCTGGCACGCGGATCCGCCGTTCGGTGCTCGGCCCTTCGGGCGAGGCACCTGCGGCGCGCGGAAGGACGGTACTCGGCCCTTCGGGCGAGGCATCGGACGAGGGGGCGCCCCCTCATGTTGATCGAGTAGTCCGCGCAGCGGCGTATCGAGATGCCGCCCGGAGGAGCGTCCGCCGTCAGCGGGCGGGCGCACACAGACATTCCGCACCACGAGCGAAGGAGCACCAATCATGACCTCCACGAGGGTCGACGTCACTGCGGAGGCGGCCGGCATGCTCCGCCGGATGACGGCGCTGCACGGGCCGCTTATGTTCCACCAGTCGGGCGGATGCTGCGACGGCAGCTCCCCGATGTGCTTCCCCGCCGGGATGTTCCGCACCGGCGCCTCGGACGTGCTCGTCGAATCGCTCCGGCTCGACGGCCTGGATCCGATCGACTTCTGGATGTCCCGCTCCCAGTTCGAGTACTGGAAGCACACCCACCTCACCGTCGACCTCGTCGACGGACGGGGCAGCGGATTCAGCGTCGAAGCCCCCGAGGGCAAGCGCTTCATGATCCGCAGCCGACTGCTCACCGACGACGAGCTCGTCGAGTTCGGGCTCCTCCCCGCCGGAGCCGTCGGGCCCTGAGCCGGCTTCCCTGACCCGTTCCCCCTGACCCGTTCCCGTCGCAGATCCTCGCCGACCGGCGACATCCCGGTCCAGCGGTGTCAGCCGCCCGGAGCAGGAGCGGGCGGCGCCTTCCCCGTGCTCAGCTGCACGCCCACCACCGATCCCTTGTCCACGCGGGTGCCCGCGGCCGGACCGGTGCCGGCCACGGTGTTCATCGGCTGCGTCGAGTCGACCTGCGACGTCGCTCCGGGAGTGAGCCCTGCTGCGGTCAGCGCCTGAGCGGCGGAGTCGCTGGTCCGGCCCGACAGGTCCGGCACGGTGACCTGCGGCGCCGCGATGAGCGACTGGTCGGCCTGCGGGAAGTCGGAGCCGCCGTAGCGGGAGTCGATCGCCGTCATCAACGGCTTCCAGATCCGGTGGCGTGCCGAGGGCGCCCAGCCGCTGTCGAAGTCGATCGAGTCGAGGTTCACCCTCGAGCCGTCCGCGCGTGCCGAGATGCTGCCGACCCAGACCGCGAGGGAGGTCTCGGTCGAGGCCCCGATGGCCCAGGTGTCGGCGGAGTTGTCGGTGGTGCCCGTCTTGGTGATGTGCTGGATGCCGTTCTTCGGATCGTCCTCGACGCCCGTGCCCTCGGCGGTCACCTTGAGCATCGTGTACTGCATCGCCGAGGCGACCCTCGACGACACCGCCCGGCTGCAGGTCGTCTCCACCGGCTCGATCTCGCGGCCGTCGGCTCCGACGATCGCCGTGATCGCGACGGGGGTGCAGGTCGTGCCGTTCTCGGCGATGCCGGAGTAGGCGGTCGCCATGGTGAGCGGTGCGATCTCGTTGGTGCCGAGGACCGCTCCCGGCGACTGCACGAGCGCGGTCCCGTCCGCGCGGTGCACTCCGAAGGCCTCGGCCTGCTTGCGGATCTCGCACTGGTCGAGCAGGTGCGACATCCCGGTGAAGCCCGTGTTCAGCGAGTAGATCGTCGAGTACAGCGCCGTCTGGGTGTCGGTGTAGCCGCCGTCGCCGGCGTTCTTGGGGTTGTAGGAGTCGTAGTCCCAGGTGCCCTCGCAGCTGTCGGCGAAGCCGGTCCAGTTCTTCTGCTTCGAGTCGAACTGCTCGAGCAGGGTGTGCCCGCGGTCGAGCCACTCGGCGAGCGTGAACACCTTGTAGGCGGAGCCGGTCTGGAAGCCGTTGCCGCCGCCCGCGGACGCGTCGACGTTGAGGTTGATCGCCGAGAACTCCGGCCCGCTCGCGATCACGTCCGGGTCCTGGCTGTAGCGCTTGTTCTGCACCATCGTGAGGATGCGCCCGGTGCCGTTCTGGACGGCGACCGCCGTCGCCCCGACGTCGAAGCGCGGATCGGAGGAGGGGACCTGCTCGTCCATCAGCTCCTGCGCGGTCCTCTGCAGGTCGAGATCGATCGTCGTGTAGACCTTGATGCCGCCCTGCTTGATCGCCGCGTAGCGCTCGTCGTCGGTCGCTCCGAGCGCCGGGTCGTCGCGGAGGACGTGGGTCACGTAGTCGCAGAAGTAGGCCGCGCTGCCGGCCGTCTGGCAGCCGGTGGACGGTGGGGTGATGTCGGGGGTGATCGCCTCGGCGGCCGCGGCGTCGTGCGCGGCCTGGTCGATGCTCCCCGTCTCGAGCATCCGGTCGAGGATGTAGTCGCGCCGCTCGCGGGTCTGCGCGTAGCCGTTCGCCTCGCCGTTGGCCGTGTCGTCCGGTCGGTCGAAGCGGAACTTCTCGGGGTTGTTCACGATCGCCAGGAGCGAGGCGGACTGCGCGAGGGAGAGGTCGGCCGCCGTGATGCCGTAGTAGTACTCCGCCGCGGCCTCGATGCCGTAGACGGTGCCTCCGAACAGCGCGATGTTGAGGTAGCCGAGGAGGATGTCGTCCTTCGAGGACACCTTCTCGAGCCCGATCGCGAGCCGCATCTCCTTGAGCTTGCGCTCGGCCGTGGTCGCCGTCGCCTCCGCGTACGCGCGGTCGCGGTCCGCCTCGTCCGGGATCGACTCGGCCTTCTGCACCAGCACGTTCTTCACGTACTGCTGCGTGATCGACGAGCCGCCCTGGGTGTCGCCGTCGAGGAGGTAGGTGCTGGCGATGGCGCGGAGGGTGCCCTGCAGGTCGATCCCGCCGTGGTCGTAGAAGCGCGGGTCCTCGCTCGCGACGAGCGCGTCCTTCACGGAGTCGGCGATCCGGTCGGCCGGGACCTCGATCCGGTTCTGGTCGTAGAAGGAGGCCAGCAGCGTCGGATCGTCCGGGTCGCCCGCGTAGACGTCGCTCTTCTGCATCAGGCGCCCGACCTCGAGGTAGCTCGGGAGGGACTGGAACGCCGAGATGGTGCCGGAGGTCGCCGCGCCGGTGAGCGCGGCGGCGGGGGCGACCACGAGCGAGGCGAGCAGACCCGCCAGGACGCTGACGATCACGAATCCGAACAGCGCGCCGAGAGCCCCGTGGACGGTTCGACGGGGCTGGAAGACGGGGACGTTCGGTCGCTTCAGGATGGATCCTCTCGCTGCACCAGCACCCTAGGCGAGGCCTGCGACATCCCCGACGAGGCGCGCCACGGCCGCGCAGGACGCCCGTCCGCCCGGAGTCGGCGCGACGGCGCCCGCGCAGGCCCGGCGCCTGCGACAGCAGAAGGGGCCGACCCCGGAGGGATCGGCCCCTTCACGGGACGGGCGACGTCTCTACTCGATCAGGTCGCCGTTCAGGTCCGAGATGTCGTTCGGATTGGCCGGAGCCTTGCCCGTGCTCACCTGGAGGGGGATCACCCCGCCGGCGACCGCCGTCTCCTCCGCGCTCGGCGTCGTCGACACGACGGAGCCCTCCGGGATCGTCGCGGAGTCGACCGACTCGTGCATCCCGACGACGAAACCGGCGGCGGTGAGGATCGCCGTGGCGCTCTCGACCGTCTCGCCCGTGACGTCGGGGACCTCGGAATTCGCCGCCGATCGCGGCGAGTACGCGAGCATCGAGGCCGGCGGTGCCGTGAAGTCGTCGCCGCCGTACTTCTCGTCGAGCGCCGTCATGATCGGCTTCCAGATGGCGTGCCGGGCGTTGGAGGCGCGGATGGTGCCCTTCTCGCCCGTCAGGCTGATGAAGCGCAGGTTCTGCTTGGTGTTGTCGGCGAAGCCGTTGATGCTGCCGACCCAGACCGCCAGGGAGGCGGCCTTGCTGGCGCCCGCCGTCCACACGTCGGCGGCCTCGTCGGTGGTGCCCGTCTTGCCGATGTGCTCGATCCCGTCGAAGGGGTTCGAGGCGTAGGCCGTTCCGGAGGTCATCACCCGCTGCATCGCGTACTGCATCCCTCGGGCGACCTCGGGCGACACGGAGGGCGTGCACGCCGATGCCGGGGCGGCGACGGCGTTGCCCTCGCTGTCGGTGATCCGGTCGATGACGATCGCCGAGCAGGTCGTGCCGTCGTTCGCGATCCCCGCGTAGGCGTTGGCCACCGTCAGGGGCGCGATCTCGTTCGTCCCGAGGACCGAGGCCGGCCCGTTGGCGAGCTCGCGGCCGTCGGCGCGGTGCATCCCGAACGACTCGGCGGTGGTGCGGATGTCGCAGAGGTCGAGCTGCTGCGCCATTCCCATGAAGCCGGTGTTGATCGAGTTCGTGGTCGCGCCGAGCGCGCTCATCGAGCTCGCGTCCTCCGACGGGTCGTCGTTGCGAGGCGAGAACCTGCCGTAGTAGCCGCCGTCGCCCTCGACGTTGCACTTCTGGGGGTAGGAGCTGAAGCCGGAGGTGGGGGAGGCGAACGACTCGTTGACGGTGTGCCCCGCCTTCAGCCACTGCGCCAGCGTGAACACCTTGTAGGTCGATCCGGTCTGCACGCCGGAGCCGCCGCCCATGCTGAGGTCGACGTTGAGGTTGATCGCGCTGTAGCCGGGGTTCGCAGCGAGGAACTGCTCGTCCTGGCTGTACTGCGTGTTCTGCACCATGGAGAGCACGCGGCCCGTCTTCGCCTCGACGGAGGCGGCTGTCGCGCCGACCTGGAAGCGCGGGTCGACGGAGGGGATGTAGGCGTTGAGCGCCGCCTGCGAGACCTGCTGGATGTCGAGGTCGAGGGTCGTCACGACGTCGAAGCCGCCCTGGCGGATGCGCTGGTAGCGCTCGTCGTCGGTCGCCCCGAAGACGGAGTCGTTGCGGAGGACGTTCAGCACGTAGTCGCAGAAGTACGCGGCGTTGCCGGCGGTGGTGCAGCCGGTCGAGGGCTCCGTGATGTTCGGGGTGATCGGCTCGGCGACGGCGGCGTCGTGCGCGGCCTGGTCGATCCGGCCGTGCTTGAGCTCCTCCGAGAGGATGTAGTCGCGGCGCTCCTTGGTGGCGGCGTAGCCGTTGGCGGCGCCGTTCGCCTCGTCGCCCGGGTTGTCGAAGCGGAACTTCGCCGGGTTGTTCACGATCGCCAGCAGCGCGGCCGCCTGCGAGGTCGAGAGCTGGCTCGCGGGGATGCCGTAGTAGTAGTTCGCCGCGGCCTCGATGCCGTAGACGGTGCCCCCGAAGAGGGCGATGTTGAGGTAGCCGAGCAGGATGTCGTCCTTCGACGCCTCCTTCTCGAGTCCGATCGCGAGGCGCATCTCCTTGAGCTTGCGCTCGGGGGTCGGGTCCGTCGCCTCCTGGTAGGCCTTGTCGCGCGCGGCCTCGTCGGTGATCGACTCCGCCTTCTGCACCAGGACGTTCTTCACGTACTGCTGCGTGATCGACGACCCGCCCTGCAGGTCGTCGCCCGTGAGCGTGACGGCGATGGCCCGGAGCGTGCCCTGGAGGTCGATGCCGCCGTGCTCGTAGAAGCGCGGGTCCTCGCCGGCGACGGCCGCGTCCTTCGCGGACTGCGCGACGTCGTCCCAGCCGACCTCGACGCGGTTCTGGTCGTAGACGGAGGCGAGGAGGGTCGTCCCGTCGCTCGCGTAGACGTTGGTGCGCTGCATCAGCTGGCCCACGTCGAGGTAGCCCGGCAGGTTCTGGAACATGCCGATCGTGTTGCTCGTCGCCAGGCCCGTCAGCGCGAGGGCCGGCGTGACGCCGACGGTGATCAGGACGCCCGCCACGGCGCTCATCCCGATGAACCCCATGACCGCCCGCAGCGACATCCCGAGCGGCCGGACGGAGCGGCGGGATGCAGTGGGAAGTGCCATGGAGCGGTCGTCCTTTCGACGCGGCGCCGGGCCGCGGAGATGTGAGGGAGGGTGGCGAGAAGCCTCGCGAGCAGTCGCGCGATCCCCCGGGTTCATGGTACGTGACGGGTGCGCCCGCGGGGCGTCCTCCTCCCGGTGGAGATGAGGAGCTGGCGGGTGATGCGCAGGAGCGGGCGCGTCCGGGGTGCTGACCTCGGGTCGATGCATCCGTATCGTGGGGGGAGCGCCGCTCCGAGGGGCGCTGCAGCACCCGTTCCACCCACCGCTCCGGGGCCCCGGGCGGCCGGCCCCGGCAGAAAGCGCACACCATGGCACGCATCCACGACGACGTGACCCAGCTCGTCGGCAGGACCCCTCTCGTCCGCATCAACCGGCTGGAGGGCGCCGATCAGGCGACGGTCCTCGCCAAGCTCGAGTTCTACAACCCCGCGAACAGCGTGAAGGACCGCATCGGCGTCGCCATCATCGACGCGGCCGAGGCCTCCGGCGAGCTGCCCCCCGGCGGGACGATCGTCGAGGGCACGAGCGGCAACACCGGCATCGCGCTCGCGATGGTGGGCGCCGCCCGCGGCTACAAGGTCGTCCTCACGATGCCCGAGACGATGTCCGTCGAGCGCCGGGTCCTCCTCCGCGCCTACGGAGCCGAGATCGTGCTCACCCCCGGCAGCGAGGGCATGCGCGGAGCGGTCGAGCGCGCCCGCGCGATCGTCGACGAGACCCCCGGCGCGATCCTCGCCCGCCAGTTCGAGAACGCCGCCAACCCCGAGGTGCACCGCCGCACCACCGCGGAGGAGGTCTGGGAGGACACCGACGGCGCGGTCGACGTCTTCGTGGCCGGCATCGGCACCGGCGGCACCATCACCGGAGTCGGCCAGGTGCTCAAGGAGCGCAAGCCCGGCGTGCAGATCATCGGAGTGGAGCCGATCGACTCCCCGCTCCTCACCCAGGGCACCGCCGGGCCGCACAAGATCCAGGGCATCGGCGCCAACTTCGTCCCCGCGATCCTCGACCGCGAGGTCTACGACGAGATCATCGACGTGACGCTCGACGACTCCGTGCGGGTGGCCCGCGAGATGGCCGCGCAGGAGGGGATCCTCGGCGGCATCTCCTCCGGCTCGATCATGTGGGCCGCGCTCGAGGTCGCGAAGCGCCCCGAGAACGCGGGGAAGACCATCGTCGCCATCGTCTGCGACTTCGGCGAGCGGTACATCTCGACCGTCCTGTACGAGGACCTCCGCAGCTGAGCCCCTCGAGACGAGGCGGGACGCCCCGCTCCGGACGCGACGGTCGGCCGGAGCGCCGCGTCCCGTCCGGACCGGAGCGTCCCGGGCTCCTCGCCCTGCTCCGCGAGGACGTCCGCACCGCCCGGGAGCGCGACCCCGCCGCCCGGAGCGCGGTGGAGGTCGTCCTCTCCTACCCGGGAGTGCACGCGGTCTGGGTGCACCGCGTCGCGCACGCCTGGTGGCGGCGGGGCCTCCGCCTGCCCGCCCGGCTGCTCAGCCAGGCGGCGCGCGCGGCGACCGGAGTGGAGATCCACCCCGGTGCGACCATCGGCCGGCGTCTGTTCATCGACCACGGCATGGGCGTCGTCATCGGCGAGACCGCGCGGATCGGCGACGACTGCATGCTCTACCACTCCGTCACGCTGGGCGGGAGGTCGGCCCGGCGCGAGCGTCGGCACCCCACGCTCGGCGACCGGGTGGTCGTCGGCGCCGGCGCGGTCGTCCTGGGCCCGCTCGTGCTCGGATCCGACGTCAGCGTGGGCGCGAACGCCGTCGTGGTGAAGGACGCGCCCGACGGAGCGGTGCTCGTCGGCATCCCGGCCCGCGATCTGCGCGATCAGGGCGGGGAGGAGGACCCGCTCGCCGGGTCCGGCCGCTCCACCGGACCGGCGGGACGCGTCTAGCCGGCGACGCTCAGTCGTCGCCCCGCGGCGAGATGTCGCGCGGGGCGCTCTTGATCTGCGCGAAGGCGTCCAGCGCGTGCGCCCGCGTCTCCTTGAGGTCGACGAGGGGCGCCGGGTAGCCGTCCGCGCCTCCGGTCAGCGTGTCCTCGAGCGTCCACGGCTCGTGCACGGCGGCGCCCTCGACTCCGCCCAGCTCCGGCACGTTGTGGCGGATGTACTCGCCGGCCGGGTCGAACTTCCTCGACTGCGTGACCGGATTGAAGACCCGGAAGAACGGCGACGCATCGGCTCCCGAGCCCGCGACCCACTGCCAGTTCGCGGCGTTGCTCGCCGGGTCCGCGTCGACCAGGGTGTCCCAGAACCACTCCTCGCCCACCCGCCAGTCGACCAGCAGGTTCTTGATCAGGAACGACGCGGTCACCATCCGGACCCGGTTGTGCATGTAGCCGGTGCTCCAGAGCTCGCGCATGCCGGCGTCCACCAGGGGGTAGCCGGTGCGCCCCTGGTGCCAGGCGTCGATCGCCTCCTGGCCGGGGCGTCCCCACGGGAAGGAGTCGAACCGGGTGTCGAAGTTCGCGGTCGCCAGATCCGGCCAGTGGAACAGCAGGTGGTAGCAGAACTCGCGCCAGAGCACCTCGGAGAGGAACCGGTCGCTGCCGTCGCCGCGGTGCAGGCCCTTCGCGTGCGCCTCCTCCAGGGCGTGCCACACCTGGAAGGGGCTGATCTCGCCCCACCTCAGGTGCGGGGAGAGGTTCGAGGTGGCGTCCTCCGCCGGCCGGTCGCGGCCATCGGCGTAGTCGTCGAGCTGCTCCGCGAGGAATGCGCGCAGCCGGTCGGCCGCCGCCTTCTCGCCGGGGACCCAGCGCTCGCGCAGCCCTCCCGCCCAGTCGGGACGCGTGGGCAGCAGCTCCCAGTCGTCGAGGGAGTCGGAGGCGATGTCTCCCGTGACGCCGTCGAGCGAGCGGGGGCGGGGGAGCGGCGCGCGCGGCGTCGGCTTGGCGCGGCAGGCGCGGGCGAAGGGCGTGTAGACGGAGTAGGGGCCGCCGGCGCCGGTCTGCACGGTCCACGGCTCGAACATCAGCGAGCCCTGGTGGCTCTCGGCCTCGAGGCCGCCGTTGCGGAGCGATTCCTTCACCGCCGCGTCGACGGTGCGCTCGGCCCTCCCGTAGCGGCGGTTCCAGTGCACGGCTCCGGCGCCGATCTCCTCGGCGAGCTGGAGGACGACGGCCTCGGCCGGCCCGCGGCGCAGGATCAGCGGGGCGCCGTGCTCGCGCAGGTCGGCGGCGAGGGCTGCGAGGCTGCCGTGCAGCCACCAGCGGGAGGCGCCCCCGAGCGGACGGATGCCCGCCGACTCCTCGTCGAGCACGTAGCAGACCGCGACGGGGCCGCCACGGTCGATCGCGGCGCGCAGAGCGGGGTTGTCGGCCAGGCGCAGATCGTCGCGGAGCCAGACGAGGGTGGGGGAGGTGTCACTCATGGTGACCCCCATGATCCGCGAGTCCCGCGCCGCGGCGAAGACCTGGCCGGTCGCTGCGGCCCGTGCTAGCGGGGACGGATCAGGAGGAGGCGATGCCGTCGCGGAGCTTGTCGCAGAGCGCGGTCAGCTGCTTCAGCTCGTCCTCGTCGAGGACGCCGCCGACCTGCTCCGAGATGGTCCTCATGTGGGTGAGCGCGACGCGGCGGAAGAGCGCGTAGCCCTCGTCGGTGATCGCGATGATCGTGCCGCGGGCGTCCGCCGGATCCTCGCTCTTCTCGACGCAGCCGCGGGCGGCGAGCCGGTCGATCAGCCTGCTGACGCTGGGCTGCGTCAGGAGGACGTGCCGGTTCAGGTCGCGCAGCCGTGCGCGCCGACCGGGCTGCCGGGTGAGGTTGAAGAGCACGTCGTACTCGTTCATCGAGATCTCCCGCGAGGGGAACTCGGTGCTCAGGGTGCGCATCACCTGGACCTGGGCGCGGAAGAGCGACTCCCAGGCGGCGACGGCCTCTCTCGACCCCACTGGTCCTCCTTCTCGGCACTCAGGAAGCGGTTCCCTGACATCCAGACGCCGTACAGCCTACGCCGGGGAGCTGGGAAGAGGGGAGTCGGACGAGGGGGGCCGGGGGAATGACAGAAGGCCGGCCGCTGAGGCGAGCGGCCGGCCTTCGTTCCCTTGCACCAAGAGTGTCCTGCAATCACTTCTCGCGCTTCCCGCCACAGCAAACGGTCGACGCACTTGAACTATATAACGACCCGGTAACGACGCAACCCTCTCTTTCCTGAATCCTCCCTGAGCCCTCCCCGCCTGGCCCGCCGCCGCGCCCGCCCGCGCTCCGCACGACTCTCTCCTGACCCAGGACGCCCCGTCTGCTGCCTCTGACGTCCGCACCGAACCGCAGCCCATCCCTGACCGTTGACGGACACGACGAGCACCCCCTGCCCTCGTCCCCCGCCGACGCGGCCCGGCCCCGTCGTCCTGCCCCGTGAGGCGCGACCCGCCCCGCCACGGCTTCGACCACGCAGCGGGCCGTCGAGCAGCCCTCCCCATGTGAGGGGCGGTGCGCGCACATCCCCGGAGGTCGGGAGGACGTTCCGCCCTCGAGGCGAACGCGGGAAACGCGTGTCAGCGTTTCCCGCTAGCCGGTCGCGACCCGCTCTCCGAATCGCGACCACTGGTGAAGCCGACCGCGGTAAGGAGAGCGCAAGCGCTCTCCTTACAATTCAGAACAGATCCGGCGACGGCGTCGACGCGTAGCGGATGGCGACGTCGGCGTGGCGGTCGAAGCGGTAGCCGACGCCGCGGACGGTGCGCACGATCTCCTCGTAGCGGCCGAGCTTGGCGCGGAGGCGGCGGACGTGGACGTCGATGGTGCGCTCGTTCGGTGCGTCGTCGTCCGCGGCGCCCCAGAGCGAGGCGATGAGCTCGGCGCGCTCGATGGTGCGGCCCTCGCGGAGCACGAGGTACTGGAGGAGCTCGAACTCCTTGTAGGTGAGGGGGGTGGTCTCCTCGTCGAGGATGACGCGCTTGCGGGAGATGTCGATGACGACGCCGCCGGGTGCACGGTCGGGGTCGGGCTCGGCGTCGGAGCGGCGCTTGGCGACGGCGGCCGGGTCCTGCAGCGCGAGGCGGACCACGTCCACGTCGCGGCCGCCGGCGCCCTGCGGAGCGAGGGCGACGGAGGCGTACGTCTCGGCGTCGGGGGCGAGCTGCGCCGTGACGCGCTTGAGCTCCTCGACCAGGCGGCCGAGGTCGACTCCGGCGGCGCGGGCCTTGGCCTCGTCGATGCCGACGTAGAGGGCGAAGCCGCGGGCCTCGGTGCCCTGGGGGACGGCGCGGAGGCGGGGCGCTGCGGGCGCGGCGTCGGCGACCGGCTGGAGGCGGGGCGCCTCGGTGGGGGTGGTGGCGGTGCGGGTGTGGAGGAGGGTCATGACGAGTCCTTGGCTGGTCGGATCCGGGACGAGTGTCCGAGGGAGCGGATCCGGGTGTGTGCGATCGAGCCGGCCCGCGGTGCGCGGTGGCGGCAGAGACGGATGCGGAGCATCCAGGGGATCGTCCGCGCCTCGGACGCTCAGCCGATCGTGACGATCAGCGGGCGGAGGCGGTGCGGGGATCCGGCGAGGTCAGTTCCTCATGCACACATTCGACAGCACATGACGGGGCCACCGGCCATCATCATGCCGGCATTCCCGATGGCCTCGAGGGAGGTCGGGGCGTGCAGGGTGTCAGTCATGTCCGTCAGTAAAGCGGAGGCCGGTGCACGGCGTCAACACTTCCGTGGGGATGGACGGCGCGTCGGGGGTGGTTCCGGTGCTCGGGAGGAGGCGCGAGCCGTGACGGGGGATCCCGATGCGCCCGCTGCGCGGACTGGTCGATCAGCAGGACGGGCGGTGCCGGACGGCCGCGGTGGGGGGTGTCGAGACCCTCGCTGCGCCGGTCGACCGGCACGGCTCAGCGGGGCTCCCTGTTCCGGGGCGCGACGCGAGGCCCGCTCGTCCGGGGGCCGGCGGGCTCAGCCCGCGAGGCCGTAGAGGCGGTCGCCCGCGTCGCCGAGGCCGGGGACGATGTAGCCGAGCTCGTTGAGCTTCTCGTCGAGGGAGCCGAGGACGATGGTCACGTCGCGGTCGCCGAAGGCCTTCTCGACGGCGGCCAGGCCCTCGGGGGCGGCGAGCAGGCAGACGGCGGTGACGTCGACCGCTCCCCGGTCGAAGAGGAACTGGATGGCCGCGACGAGCGAGCCGCCGGTCGCGAGCATCGGGTCGAGGACGAAGCACTGGCGGTTCGACAGGTCGTCGGGCAGGCGCTCCGCGTACGTGGTCGGCTCGAGCGTCTCCTCGTTGCGCGCCATGCCCAGGAAGCCGACCTCGGCGGTCGGGATGAGCTTGACCATGCCCTCGAGCATCCCGAGGCCGGCCCGGAGGATCGGGACGACCAGCGGCTGCGGGTCGCTGAGCGCGAGGCCGGTGGTCTGCGTCACGGGGGTCTCGATGGTGACGGTGCGGGTGCGGACGCCGCGGGTGGCCTCGTAGGCGAGGAGCGTCATCAGCTCCTCGGCGAGCTGCCGGAAGGTGGGGGAGGGGGTGCGCTTGTCACGCAGCACGGTGAGCTTGTGGGTGATCAGCGGGTGGTCGGCTACGTGGACGCGCATAAGCTCAATCTACTGGCCGGAGCGGCGCCCCACCGGCCGCAGCGGGCCGCCGCAGGAGGGGGAGCGATGCGCGACAGCGATCTCCGCGTCCCCCGCCGCTCCGAGGAGTGGATGGGCCTGGCGCTCGACGAGGCGCGGCGGGCCGCGGGTTGGGGCGACGTCCCCGTGGGCGCGGTGGTCCTCGACTCGGAGGGGGTCGTGCTCGGGCTCGGGCGCAACGAGCGCGAGCTGCGGCGGGATCCGACGGCGCACGCCGAGGTGGTCGCGATCCGCGCGGCGGCCGAGGCCCGCGGCGACTGGCATCTCGAGGGCTGCACGCTGGTGGTCACGCTCGAGCCGTGCGTGCTCTGCGCCGGAGCGATCCTGGCGGCGCGGATCGACCGCGTCGTCTTCGGCGCGTGGGACGAGAAGGCGGGCGCCTCCGGATCCGTGCACGACCTCCTCCGCGACCGCCGGCACAACCACGTGGTCGAGGTGTACCCCGGGGTCCGCGCCGCGGAGTGCTCGCGGCTCCTGCTCGACTTCTTCGCCGACCGCCGCTGACGCCGACCGCCGCTGACGCCGACCGCCGCTGACGCCGAGCGCCGCCGAACCCCTCAGCTCGGAGCGCCCAGCCACTCCGTCAGCGCGAGCCGCGTCGCCGCGTGCATCCGCTCGAAGCGCTCCGCCGCGACGTCGTCGGCGAGCACGGCGGCGTCGTAGCCCGCCGCTCCTGCCCACTCCCCGTCGCCCTCGAGCCACTGCGCGGCCATCGTGCCGGTCAGCTCGGGGTGGAACTGCACGCCGAGGAGCCAGTCCTCCACGGCGAACGCCTGCACCTCGCCCGCCGGCGACGACACCAGCAGCGCCGCTCCGCTCGGCAGCGCGAAGGTGTCGCCGTGCCACTGCATCACGTGGACGCCGGCCAGGTGCCGGAGCGGGGAGCCGGCGCCCTCCTCCGTGAGCACGACCGGGCGGAAGCCGACCTCGCGGGCCGATCCGGGATGGACGGACTCGCCCAGGGCGGCCGCGATCAGCTGCGCTCCGAAGCAGACGCCCAGCGTGGGACGGCGGTGGTGCATCCGGTCCTGCAGGAGCGCGATCTCGGGGCTGATGAAGGGGTGCCGCGAGGTCTCGTAGACGCCGGCGCTGGAGCCGAGCGTGACGACGAGGTCGGGGGCGAGGATGTCGATCGCGTCGAGGTCCGTCCCTGCGACAGCGTCGACGGCGAACCCCCGCTCGGTCAGCATCGGCTCGAGCGCGCCGAGCCCGGCACCGCGCTCGTTGACGATCGCCAGGGCCCGGCGCATCTCAGGCGCTCCCGTGCGGCGCGGCCGGCGGGGAGGCGGCGGGCGGAGCGGAGGCGGCCGGAGCGACCGCAGCGGCCGTCCCTTCCACCTCCGTCACGGCCGGACGGGTCGCCGCCGATCCTGCGCGTCCACGGTCGACGTCGGGCTCGAGGTAGATCGTGGTGGCGGCGGGGACGGCCTCGCGGATCCGCTTCTCCGCGGCATCGATCCCGGCGGCGACGTGCTCGAGGGTCTCGGCGGCCGGGAAGGCGAGCTTCGCGGCCACGAGGATCTCGTCCGGTCCGAGGTAGAGGGTGCGCATGTGGATGACGCGCTCGACGTCGCGTCCGGCCTCGAGCGCGGCGCGGATCGAGGCGGCGTCGGCGGGAGTCGCCCCCTCGCCGACCAGCAGGCTCTTCGTCTCGACGCCCAGCACGATCGCCACCACGATCAGCAGGGTGCCGATCATGATCGTTCCGATCGCGTCGTAGACCGAGTCGCCGGTGATCACGGTCAGCCCGACCCCGAGCAGCGCGAATGACAGACCGGTGAGCGCGGCGACGTCCTCGAGGAGCACGACCGGCAGCTCCGGCGCCTTCGCCCGGCGGATGAACTGGAACCAGGACTGCGAGCCGCGGACCCGGTTCGACTCCTTCACTCCGGTGCGCAGCGAGTAGCCCTCGAGGCAGATCGAGATCACGAGGACCAGGATCGGCAGCCAGGCGTTCTCGAGCTCGTGCGGCTCGGCGATCTTCTCGATGCCCTCGTAGAGCGAGAAGACGCCGCCGACGGAGAACAGGATGATCGACACCACGAAGGCGTAGACGTAGCGCTCGCGCCCGTAGCCGAACGGGTGCTCCTCGTCGGCGGCCTTCCGCGACTTGCGGCCGCCGAGCAGCAGGAGCAGCTGATTGCCGGAGTCGGCGAGCGAGTGCACGCCCTCGGCGAGCATGGAGGCGGATCCGGAGAAGAACCAGGCGACGAACTTCGTCAGGGCGATGCCGAGGTTGGCCGCGAGCGCCGCGATGATCGCGGTGCCGCCTCCGGATGCGCTCACGTGGTCTCCTCGGGCTCGCCGCTGGATGGTCGGGCCATCCTACGAGGCGCCGGACCGCACCCGGACCCCCTTGCCGCGGGCTCTTCGTAGGATGAGCGGCGTGACCGATGCGCCCGTCCTGCTCCCGTCCATCGCCGTCCTCGGCATCGGCTCGATGGGGGGCGCGATCCTCCAGGGCCTGCTGGCTCCCGGCGTGCGCGTCGAGGGGGGCGTGCGGGTGACCAACCGCGACTCCGCGAAGGCCGCCGCGTGGGACGGCCACCCGGTGGTCACCGCCTTCGCCACCGCGGACGACCCGGAGGCCAACCGGCGCGCGGTCGAGGGCGCGGCGATCGTGCTCGTGGCCGTCAAGCCGCACATGGTGCCGGACCTGCTCGACGAGATCGCCGACGCGCTCGCCCCGGGCGCGGTCGTCGTCTCCGTCGCCGCCGGCGTGACCGCGGCCACGTTCGAGCGGCACCTGCCCGCGTCCGTCGCCGTGCTCCGCTCGATGCCGAACACTCCCGCGGTCGTGGGCCGCGCCGTCACCGGCCTCAGCGCGGGCACGCGGTCCGGCGACGAGGACCTGGCGCTCGTGCGCCGCCTGTTCGAGACGGTCGGCGAGGTGGTCGAGGTGCCGGAGTCGCAGCTCGACGCGCTCTCGACGATCTCCGGCTCGGGGCCCGCCTACGTGTTCCTGCTGATCGAGGAGCTCGTCGCGGCCGCTGTCGCGAAGGGCTTCACTCCGGAGCAGGCGTCGACGATGGTGGTCGGCACGTTCCGCGGCGCGGCCGAGCTGCTCGCGGACTCCGGCGAGGAGCCCGCGGAGCTGCGCCGGCGGGTCACGAGCCCGAAGGGCACCACCGAGCGGGCCGTCGCGGTCCTGCAGGAGGCCGACCTCGCCGCCCTCTTCACGCGGGCGACCGACGCCGCGCTGGCCCGCGCCCGCGAGCTCGCCGCCTCCTGACTCCGCCCTCCTCTCCGCGAGACGCCGCTCGGGTACGCGACACGCCGGAGCGGGCGTACCGGAGCGGCATCCCGCAGAGGAGGAGGCGGGAGGGGGCGCGGGTCAGGAGCCGAGGGCCGCGAAGCGCTCGATGTCGCTGGGGGTGCCGCTGACCACGATGAGGTCGTGGTTCGAGACGACGGTCTGCTCGGTCGCGTAGGTGAAGGGCTTGCCCGGGCTCTTGACGCCGACGACGGTCACGCGGTGCTTGCGGCGCACGCCCGACTCCGTGAGCGTCAGCCCCCGGATCGGCTTGGGCGGGTACATCTTCGCGAGCACGAAGTCGTCGTCGAACTCGATGAAGTCGAGCATGCGGCCCGAGACCAGGTGCGCGACGCGCTCGCCCGCCTCCGCCTCGGGGTAGATCACGTGGTTCGCGCCGATCCGCTCGAGGATCTTGCCGTGCGAGCGCGAGATCGCCTTCGCCCAGATCTGCGGGATCTTGAGGTCGACGAGGTTCGCGGTGATCAGCACGGACGCCTCGATGGAGGAGCCGACCGCGACGACGGCGACCTGGAAGTCCTGCGCGCCGATCTGCGCGAGGGCGTCGAGCGAGCGGGCGTCGGCCTGCACCGCGTGGGTGACCCGCTCCGACCACTTCTGCACGAGACCGGCGTCGGCGTCGATGGCGAGGACCTCGCGGTCGAGGCGGTCGAGCTGGCCGGCCGTGGCGGCTCCGAAGCGCCCGAGGCCGATCACCAGCACCGGGGCGTCGTACCTGATGCGGTCAACCAACGATGGGCCTCTCTTCCGGTCGTCTGAACAACTGCCTCCGCTGGCTCGCGGCGAGCGCGGCGGCGAGAGTCACGGTACCAACGCGGCCCATGAACATCGTCAGCGCGAGGATGTAGACCCCGGACGGCGGCAGCTCCGCGGTGAGCCCCGTCGAGAGCCCGGAGGTCGCGAAGGCCGAGATCACGTCGAAGAGCACGTGGTCGAGCGAGGCCTTGGTGATGTGCAGGATCAGGACGGACGACACGGCGACCGTCGTCGCGCCCCACAGCACGACCGAGACGGCCAGGCGCAGGACGTCGTTCGGGATCCGGCGGCCGAAGGCCTCCATGTCGTTGTTGCCGCGGGCCTCGGCGAAGGCGGCCAGGAACAGGATCGCGAGGGTCGTGACCTTGATCCCGCCGGCCGTGGAGGCCGATCCTCCGCCGATGAACATCAGCATGTCCGTCACGAGCAGGCTCGAGCCGTTGAGGTCGGGGACCGAGATCGTCGAGAAGCCGCCCGACCGCGTCATCGTCGAGAGGAAGAAGGACTGGAAGACGGTGTCTCCCGCATCGAGGCTGCCGAAGGTCCTCGGATTGTCGAACTCGAGCACGATGTAGAGGACGGCCCCGGCGACGAGCAGGATCACGGAGGTGACCAGCGTCAGCTTCACGTGCACCGACCACTTGCGCGGGCGCCGCCAGCCGCGGGAGAAGGCGTAGATGACGGGGAAGCCGATCGAGCCGAGGAAGACGCCGAGCATCAGGATGCCGAGGAACCAGTAGTCGTCCTCGAACGGGGTGAGTCCCGCGGCGTTCGGGGCGAAGCCGGTGTTCGTGAACGCCATCGCGGAGTAGTAGAAGGAGTGCCAGACGGCCTCGCCGATCGGGATCCCGTCGATCAGCATCCGCGGGAACAGCAGGAGCGCGACGATGATCTCGATCGCGGCGGCGCTGATCGCGACGGTGGCGAGCAGCCCGCCGATCTCGCCCAGGCGCACGGCCTGGCCCTCGGCGACGGGGCCGGAGTGGATCCGCAGAGGATTCGAGTCGCTGGCGACCATGAGCTTCGCCCGGAGCCCGAGGCGGCGCGAGATCGCCAGGCCCATGATCGAGGCGAGCGTCAGCACTCCCAGAGCGCCGATGTTCACGCCGACGAAGATGATCGAGTGGCCGAACGCCGACCAGTGCGTCGCCATGTCGACCGTCGCGAGGCCGGTCACGCAGATCACCGACATCGCGGTGAAGAAGGCGTCGTGCAGCGGAGTGACGGTGCCCGTGGTGCTCGACACCGGCAGCGAGAACAGCAGGGTGAAGACGAGCACGAGCGCCGAGAAGATGAGGATCGCGAAGCGGGACGGCGAGCGTCCGGCGAAGTCGTCGATGAGGTCGCGGGCCCGCTCGAACCCCGACCAGGGGGAGACGGGCGAGACGCCCACGGGGCTGCGGAACTGCTGCCGAACCACCACGGCGGATCCTCCACTCGATCGCGGCCATGCTACCCGCTCGGTGCCGGGCCCCCGGGGCGCTGACTAGCCTGGGCGCATGGCTGACATCTTCGGGGTGATCGCGGACGGGACCCGCCGGGACATCCTCGCCCTGCTGCTCGAGCAGCGGCGGGACGGCTCGGCTGAGGGCATGAGCGTGTCGCGGATCGTGGCCCGCCTCGAGCTGAGCCAGCCGACCGTCTCGAAGCACCTCAAGGTGCTGCGCGAGACCGGCCTCGTCACGGTGCGCGAGAGCGGACAGCACCGCTTCTACGCGCTCGAGTACGCGCCGCTGGCGGAGGTCGAGGACTGGCTGCTGCCCTTCCTCGCCGAGGACGAGGCGGCCGGCGCCCTGCTCGACGCTCCGACCGCGGCCCGGGCGGAGTCGCTGGGTCGGGCGCTCGCCGAGCGCACCCACCAGGTCAGCACCGTGGTGCAGGACATCCAGCGGGGCGTCAGCGAGGGAGCGACGAAGGTGGCGGAGGCGCTGCGCATCCGCAAGTGAGGGGCGCCGAGGAGCCGGAAACGGTGGAGCCCCGGGTCGTGTAAGCTCGCGGGAGCCAGTTTTTCGTAAGCGGCCGCCCGTCGGGCGGTCGACCCCCTGAACGTTGTGAGGTCTTCGTGGGTTCTGTCATCAAGAAGCGTCGCAAGCGTATGGCGAAGAAGAAGCACCGCAAGCTGCTTCGCAAGACTCGCCACCAGCGTCGCAACAAGAAGTAGGCTCGCGCCTCTTCCCACTCGAGCGTCCGCCCTTCCGGGGTCGGGCGCTCGTCTGCGTTCACGGATCATCCCGGCGGCGCTCGCCGTCTCGGCGCCCGTCGCCGGGGCCGCCGTACACTGACCGCATGGTGGACGTGGAGCTGACGCTCGTGGGCAAGCCGGGCTGTCATCTCTGCGACGACGCGCGGACCGTGGTCGAGCAGGTGGTCGCCGACCTGGGCGCCGAGGCGTCGGTCGCCGTCTCGGAGGTGTCGATCCTCGACGATCCCGAGCTGCACGAGCGCTTCGTCGAGGAGATCCCGGTGGTGCTGATCGACGGGCGCGTGCACACCTTCTGGCGAGTCGATCCCGTGCGGCTCCGGCGGGCACTCCTCCATCGCGGGTGAGCCTCGATCGGGCCGTCCGGACGGAAGCACGACCGCGACGTCCCTCTGACGGGGGACAGGACGGCTCGCGATAGCTCGCCTCTCGCCCTTACCCTCGTGAGGGGGGAGTGCGCTCCTCCGTGCGCGGACGCAGATCGTCGCCCGTGGAGGAAGGAACCGCCATGCCGTCATCCCGCCGACTCGCCCTGCCCGCCGCCGCTCTCGCGGCGCTCGTGCTCGGCCTGGCCCTCCCCGGAGCGGCCGTCGCGGCCCCCTCCGCCTCGACGGTCTCGACCACGGTCGAGCAGCCGGCCGCGACGACCATACCCGGCGTGCCGGAGGATCCCGAGCAGCCGGGCGACGGCGGCTCCGACCCCGTTCCCGGCGTCCCCGAGGAGCCGTCCGTTCCCGGAGTGCCCGAGGAGCCGGCAGAACCCGAGCAGCCCGCGCCCGTCGACCCCGCGCCCGTCGACCCCGCGCCCGTCGACCCCGCGCCCGTGGACCCCGCGCCGGTCGATCCGGCACCGGTCGACCCCGCGCCCCAGCAGCCGAGCCAGCCCTCCACCGGCGGCGGATCCACCGGCGGCGGATCCACTGGCGGCGGCGGCCAGCAGGGCGGCTCCGGCGGCGGCCAGCCCTCCACCGGCGGAGCGACGTCCGGCGGCACCTCCGGCGGCGGCACCACCTCCGGCACCACCACGTCCGGCACCGCCGGCTCCTCCGGTGCGGGCGCCGTCACTCCGGCGGCGTCGGCCCCCGGACGCACCGAGCTCGGCACCTCGACCGAGGGCGCGAAGCCGGCGGCCGGTGCCGCGACCGCGGACGTCTTCCTCACCCGCGAGCTCGCCGTGCAGCCGGAGGCGCTCACCGTCGAGCTCGCCCGCTTCTACGGCGTCGGCTTCTCGTACACCGGCTTCGCCAGCGGCGAGGCCGTCTCCGCGGTCCTCCGCGACCCGAACGGCACCAAGACCCCGCTGACCCTCGAGGCGGGGAGCGGCACCGCGACCGTGCCGACCGCGCTGATCACCAAGTCGGGCGCCTTCACGGTCGACCTCACGGGCGACCAGGGCTCCGCCGCCAAGGTCGTCTTCCGGCTCGCGCCCTCCACCGGCAACGGCCTCCTGCTCGAGCCGCGCGAGCTCGGCGACGGCAGCACCGAGGCGCCCCGCGGCGCCGTCTGGGGCTTCGACGCCGACGAGGAGGTCGCCGTGGGCGCCTTCGAGACCTCCGGGTCCCGCGCCGACCTGGCCGCCGGCGACGTCGCCGTGCAGTCCGACTCCATCGGCTGGGCCGAGCTGGCGCTGGGCGACGCGGTCATCGCCGACCCCGACCCCTCCGTCTACTGCGTCGTCGCCTTCGGCCGCGAGTCGCACCGCACGGCAGCCGTGACCGTCTCCTACCGTGACAGCGACACCACGGCCGCACCGTGGGAGGCGCAGCAGGTCTGCGGCACCGCGATCAGCGCCGCGCGCACCGCATTCATCAGCACGGCCGCCTCGGCGGGACCGGCCGGCATCACGCCGACCACCGCGCTGATGATCGGCGGAGGTGCGGTCGCCGCGTCGCTCGTCGCCTGCGCGGCCGTCCTGGTCGTGATGCGCCGCCGGCGCATGAACACGGACCTCTTCATCGGCGGACCGCTGCCGCGCACGCAGAGCGACTGACGCGTCCCGAGGACGAGGGAAGGCCCGCGGGACGCGATCCCGCGGGCCTTCCCTCGTCCTCTTCCGGCGCTCAGCCGGCCGCGGTGAAGCGGAGGAGGATCGTCCGTGCCTCCGGCCGCAGCTGGAAGTCGGGCCACACGTCCGGACCGCACGCACGGGAGCCCAGGCCGTGCTGGGCGGCGTCGATCACGAGGACCGCGCGCTCCGACGCCGGCAGCTCGTGCGGGTGCGCGGCGGCCGTGATCTCCTGCGGCGTGTGCCGCGCCAGGGTGAAGCCGGGAAGGCGCCCGTGCAGGTCGCGCGCGGCTTCGATGCGGAGCCGGGGCGAGCCCGCCTCCGTCAGCGTCAGCTCGCGCACGCTGCTGCGGTGACCGCTCTCCTGCGGGCGGGCGTACGGAGTCGTCAGCCGGTCCATCTCCGCCGTGAAGCGCCCCACCCGCGCGGCCCGGAGGCTGTCGGGGTAGGACTCGAGTGGGCCGGTGCCGAACCACTCCGCGCCGTCGATCGACGCGGGCAGGTCGATCCGGATGCCCAGCCGCGGCCAGACCGAGTCCCAGCCCCGGGTCGGCACGAGGTCGACGCGGAGGACCGTGCTCTCCCCGTCGACGCTCCAGCGCTCCTCCATCAGGAGTCCCGCATCGAGGTCCGCGGCCGAGAAGCGGGTCACGCGGCGGAGCCCGGCGGAGGCGTCGACCTCCTGCACGCGGCCGACCAGGCGGTCGAGTCCGGCCTCGCGCCAGCGGGCGGCGGAGGAGGGGGCCGGCGTCCCGCGGCCGTCGCCGTCGTACGGGTCGCCGGTGACGTAGCCGGGGAAGCCCGCGCCCTCGTCGTTGTCGGTCGGGGCGCGCCAGAGCTCGGCGCGCGGTCCGTCGACGGGCAGGCCGGCGAGGAAGGCGAGCCGGCCGTCGCGGAACCGCGCGACTCCGAGCGCGCCGCCCTCGAGGGGCGGAGCCGAGCGGACGGCGCGGGTCCACGCGGGCACCGCCGACGGCGCGGCGAGGAGGTGCTGACCGGTGGAGAGCACGTGGCCCTCCTCCGCCCAGGCGGTCGGGGCGTCGAGGACCGCGTCGACGGTGAGCCAGGTCTCGCCGCCGGGACGCACCTCGAGCGGGGGGAGCTCGACGTGCACGGCGTCGCCGGCCGCGATGACCGGGGCGTCGAGCACTCCCTCCGCGGTGACCCGCCCGTCCCGCTCGACCCGCCACGCGAAGCGCAGATCGGCGGTGGAGGCGTCGTGTCGGCGGTTCTCGATGACGACGCCGTCGCCGCGGACCGTGAGGCGCACCGGAGCGACGATCTGCTTCCACTCGAACAGGCCCGGGCTGGGCGTGCCGTCGGAGAGCACCATGCCGTCCATCACGAAGTTGCCGTCGTGCACCACCTCGCCGAAGTCGCCGCCGTACGCGTAGTACTCGACGCCCTCCGGCGTGCGCGCCCGCAGGCCGTGGTCGCGCCACTCCCAGACGAAGCCGCCGTGCAGCCGCGGGAAGCGGTCGACGAGGTCCTCGTACTGGTCGATCGCTCCCGGGCCGTTGCCCATCGCGTGCACGTACTCGCAGAGCAGGAAGGGCTTGGATCGCTGCCGAGCGGACTCGCCGGGGGAGCAGCCGAGCAGCGGAGTGAGTGAGCCGTCGGTGCCGATCCGCTCGGTCTCGGGGATCGAGGAGTACATCCGCGAGTACACGTCGGTGCACGCGCCGGTGTAGTCGCCCTCGTAGTGGACGGGGCGCTCGGGGTCGCGGCCGTGCACCCAGGCGGACATCGCGGCGAGGTTCGCGCCGGTGCCCGCCTCGTTGCCGAGGGACCAGAGCACGATGCTCGGGTGGTTCTTGTCGCGCTCGACGGTCCGCTCGATGCGGTCGAGGTAGGCCTCGCGCCAGGCGGGGTCGTCGCTGGGGTTGCCCGCCCAGCCGACCCGCTCGAAGCCGTGGGTCTCGAGATCGCACTCGAGGACCACCCAGAAGCCGAGCTCGTCGGCGAGGTCGAGCAGACGGGGATGCGGCGGGTAGTGGCTGGTGCGGATGGCGTTCACGTTGAAGCGCTTCATCATCGCGAGGTCCTCGCGGGCGGAGTCCTCGTCGAACGCTCGACCGCGGTCGGGGTGCGTCTCGTGGCGGTTGACTCCGTGGAAGACGACGCGCTCGCCGTTGACCAGGAAGCGGTCGCCGCGGATCTCGACCGTGCGGAAGCCGAGCCGCAGCGAGACCGTCTCGCCGGCTGAGGCGAGCGTCGCGTCGTAGAGGCGCGGAGCCTCCGCCGACCACGGCTCGACCTCGGGGACCTCGATCGCGGCGATCTCCTCCGCCGAGGCCCAGACCGTCTCGATCCCGAGCCCGGGCACGCGCAGCGTCAGCGGGAACGCGTCGGCCGCGGCGGTCACCTCCGCCTCGATCCGGCCCGCGCCGCCGGCGAAGGAGGAGCGCAGCCACACGTCCTCGATCCCGCCGACGGGGCGCGCGAGCAGGTGCACCGAGCGGAAGATCCCCGGCAGCCACCACTGGTCCTGGTCCTCCACGTAGCTCGAGGCCGACCACTGGTGCACGCGGACCACGACGAGGTTCTCGCCCGGGCGGACGACGCCGGTGACGTCGAACTCCTGCGCGAGCCGGCTGCCGGAGCCGATGCCGATCTCGACGCCGTTGACCCAGACGCGGTACCGCGACTCGACCCCGTCGAAGCGCAGGACGACCGCCTCGGCGGAGTCCCACTCCTCCGGGACCACGACGGTGCGGCGGTAGTCGCCCGTCGGGTTCGCGTCCGGAACGAACGGCGGCTCGGTCGGGAACGGGAACTGCACGTTCGTGTAGGCCGGCAATCCGTAGCGCCCGTCGCCCTGCAGCACCCAGTGCGAGGGCACCGGCATCAGGTCCCAGCCGGAGTCGTCGAACGACTCGTCCCCGACGGCGTCCACGCCCTCGCCCTCCGGCAGCACGCCGGCGCCGCCCGGGGTCCCCGGAGCGGCGGGGAGCAGGCGGAAGCGCCACTCCCCGTCCAGCGGGAGCGCCGGGGCGTCGGTGTGCAGCCACGAGCGGGGGGCCCGGCGGCGGCCGGAGCCCGGTCCGGTGTCCGTCAGGTAGTGGGAGGTCGTCGGGGGAGTCGTCACTTCACGGAGCCTTCCGTCAGGCCGCCGCGCCAGAAGCGCTGCAGCACGATCATGGCGATGGCGAGCGGGATGATCGACAGCAGGACGCCGCCGGTCGTCAGCTCGTAGAACTCGGGCAGGCGGTCGACCTGTCCGAGCCAGTTGTTCAGTCCCAGTGTGATCGGGAACAGGTTCGTGTCCGAGAGCATCACCAGGGGCAGGAAGTAGTTGTTCCAGATCCCGACCAGCTGGAAGAGGAACACGGTGACCAGCGCGGGAGTCAGGATGCGCAGCCCGAGCGTGTGGAAGATCCGCAGCTCCCCGGCGCCGTCGATGCGCGCCGCCTCGATGATCGCGGTGTCCACGGTCGCCTGAGCGTAGATCCGGCAGAGGAACAGCCCGAACGGCGAGACGAGCGAGGGGATCAGCACGCTCCAGTAGGTGTTCGCGATGCCCATCTGGCTGAAGAGCAGGAACAGCGGCAGAGCGGTCGCGGTGCCCGGCACCAGGACGCCCGCGAGGATCGTCCCGAACACGAGCCTGCTGCCGCGGAACTCGTACTTGGCCAGCGCGTAGCCGCCCGCCGCGGCGAGGTAGGTCGCGAGCAGGGCGCCCACTCCGGCGTAGAGGACGGAGTTGAGGAACCAGCGGACGAAGATGCCGTCGCCGTAGGTCAGCACTTGCGTCAGGTTGTCCCAGAGCGCGAACGTCGGGGCGAACCAGAAGCCGTAGGTGGCGAAGAGGTCCTCGGTCGTCTTGGTCGCCGCGACGACGACCCAGTAGACGGGGATGAGGAAGTAGACCGCCACGACGACGAGGATCGCGGTGACGATGATGGTCGAGGCGCGGTTGCGGCCGGCCGAGCGGTCGGGCCCGCGTCCGGCCTTCACGGGGCGGTCGGCGGTGACGACTCCGGTGGTCGTGGTCGGCGGGGTCTCGGTGCGGCTCATGACGACCTCCTGTTCGAGATCGAGAGGAACGTGAAGGAGAGCAGGAACGCGACCAGCGCGATCAGGACGGCCTGGGCGGCGGCGACGTTGTAGTCGTTGTAGGCGAAGGCCGTGGTGTACGCGCTGAGGTTCGGCGTGTACTGGCTGTCGATCGCCGGAGCGACCGTCTTCAGCACCTGCGCCTCGGCGAACAGCTGGAGCGTTCCGATGATCGAGAAGATCGTCGTCAGCACCAGCGCGGGGCGGATGAGCGGCAGCTGGATGCTGCGGGCGACGCGCCAGGTGGAGGCGCCGTCGACCTTCGCCGCCTCGTAGAGCTCGACCGGGATCGCCTTGAGCTGGGCGACGATGATCAGCATGTTGTAGCCGGTGTAGCTCCAGAGCGAGATGTTCGCGATCGACCAGAGCACCGTGTCCGCACCGAGGAAGTCGGGCTGGAGCCCGACCACGTTCGCCGCGTCGATGAGCGGGCTGAGGCCGGGCACGTAGAGGAACGACCACAGGATCGTCGCGATGACTCCGGGCACTCCGTAAGGGAGGAAGTAGGCCGCCCGGAAGAAGCCGGGGAACTTCGCCGACGCCGACTCGAGCATCAGCGCGAGGACGGTGCAGAGGGCGATCATCACCGGCACCTGGACGATGCCGAAGAGGAACATCCGCCCGATGGAGGCGATGAAGTTGCCGTCGGCGAGGGCCTGCGCGTAGTTGTCGAAGCCCGCGAACCCGCTGGTGACCCCGGCCTCGCCGAAGAGGCCGGAGCGCGTCACCTTCGTGAAGCTGGAGCCGACGGCGACGACGATCGGGACGATGAACGTGAGGACGAACAGGGCCAGGAAGGGTCCGAGGAGGATCCACGGGGCGCGGGCGACCGCGCGGCTGCGCCGGGGCGCGCCCGGCGTCCGCGTGGTGGCCGCGACCGCGGCGGCGGCGGGGGAGGTCGTGGTGGTCATGCGGAGGCCCTCCTGATGCTCAGGCCCTTGTTCTCGAAGACCGTGATGATCTGCTGCTCCGCCTCGGCGACCGCGTCCACGAGCGAGAGCCCGGACGCCTTCTTCCGGAAGCCGTCGCTGAGGATGTTGAAGGACTGCTGCGTGACGGGCCACCAGGACCAGTCGGGGTTCTGCTCCTTCGATGCGGGCACGAGGACGTCCTCGTTGTAGTTCTGCCCGCTGAAGAAGTCGCTCGGACCCTTGCGGGCCGTGCCGATCTCGCCGACCGCGGGAGACCAGCCGATGCCGCTGTTGGCGATCATCGCGTCGATGCCCTCCTGCGTGGTGGTCATCCAGACGGCGAACTCGATCGCCTCCTCCGGGTGCTTGCTGCTCGAGAACACCGCCGCGGTCGATCCGCCGAGGAAGCTCGAGCCGAAGCCGGTGTCGCCCCAGACGGGCATGGGAGCAGCGCGCCACTTGCCCGCGCCTCCGCTGACCCCCTCGATCAGGGCGTCGCCCCAGCTGCCGGTGGCGCAGGAGGCGATGCCGCCCTTCGCCGCGGCCGCGAACCACGCGGGGGAGTAGGCGCCGTAGCCGGTCTGCACCAGGTCCTGGTCGATGGCCGTGTCGAAGAAGGAGGCGACGCGCGTCGTGGCGTCGTCGGTCATGTCGATGACCCAGCCGTCCTCTTCCGGGCGCAGCCACTGCGCACCGGCCTGCGTCGCGAACGCGGCGAAGACCGAGGCGTCGGCGAGGGGGAAGCAGTCGATGTAGGAGCCGGCTCCGCGCAGCTCCGTCGCCACCGCTGCCCAGTCGTCCCAGGTCGTCGGCGGCTCCGCACCCACCTTCCCGAACACCTCGGGCTGGTAGAAGAGCGCCATCGGGCCGCTGTCCTGCGGGATGCCGTAGACGCCGCCGGTGTAGCTGACCTGGCCCCAGAGCGTGGGGTCGTACAGGTCGCGATACTGCTCGACGCCGTACCGGGTGAGGTCGACGAGGCCGTTGACGAGCATGAACTCGGGGACGGAGCGGATCTCGACCTGGCCGAGGTCGGGCCCGCCGCCCGCGGCGAGGGCCGAGTAGAGCTTCTGGTACCCGCCCGCGTTGCCGCCGGGGATCCAGACGGCCTCGACCTGGATCTCGGGGTGCGAGGCGTTCCAGACGTCGCAGACCTTCTGCAGGTCCTTCAGCCAGCCCCAGTACTGCAGGCGGACCGGGCCGGTGGCCGGGGCGATCGTCGGCGCTGTGTTGACCGAGACGGTGCCCGGTGTCGCGCAGGCCGTCAGGCTCCCGAGTGCCGCGGTGCCGAGACCGGCGGCGATGAGCTGTCTCCGGGTGAACGGATGCATCTTCCCTCACTTCGTCGTGGTGGAGAGCCGGGGAGTCTCACCCGGCGATGATCGGGACGCTACCACGAATTCGAGTAGGTACTCGAAATTGGCGGCACTGCTCCTCCGCCGCCGCTACGCTGGCCGTTCGAGGGGCACGGCGAGGCGCCTCCAGTGCGGAGGAGGGGTCGATGGCGGAGGCGACGAGGCGACGCGGCCCGTACGCGAAGTCGGCCGAGCGCCGCCGCGCCATCATCGAGGCCGCGCACCAGGTCTTCGCCGCGCGGGGCTACGCCCGCGGCTCCCTCCAGGAGGTCGCCGACCGCGTCGGGCTCAGCCAGACGAGCCTCCTGCACTACTTCCCGTCGAAGACCGACCTGCTCTTCGCGGTCCTCGAGCACCGCGACCTGATCACGGGCGACGGTTCCTCGCCGCCGGACCCGGAGGAGGGGCTGGTCGCCGGCGTCCTGCGGCAGACCCGCTACAACGAGACGGCGCCCGGAGTGATCGAGCTGTACGCCGTGCTCTGCGGCGAGTCGACGACGCAGGAGCACCCGGGGCGCGACTTCTTCGCCGCGCGGTTCCGCCGGCTCCGCAGCGAGTACGCGGCCGAGCTGCGCGAGCTCCAGGCCGCCGGGCGCCTGCGCGAGGGGTCCGATCCGGAGCGGGTGGCGGCGTCGATCATCGCGCTCTGGGACGGCGTGCAGCTGCAGTGGCTGCTCGAACGCGACGCGGTGGACATGGTGGCGTGCCTGGCCGACTACCTCGACCTCGTGGTGCTGCCGGCTCCCTAGCCGCCGGCGCGAGGGAACCCCGGCCCGTCGAGGGGACCCGCCGTCCGCGGCGGTCTCGATGGTCCGGGGTTCCCGCGACCGTGGTGCGCGCCTAGGGCAGCAGGCGGGTCGGGCCGCGGAACAGGTAGGTGACCTCGCGGAGGTTCGCCTGGTTCAGCATCAGCATGATCACGCGCGAGAGGCCCATGCCGAAGCCGCCGTGCGGCGGGACGCCGTAGCGGAAGAAGTCGAGGTAGAACTCGAGCTCCTCCGGGTCCAGGCCCTTCTCGCGGGCCTGCTCGACGAGGACGTCGACGCGGTGCTCGCGCTGCGCTCCGGTCGAGATCTCGACGCCGTTGTAGATGAGGTCGTAGCTGTTGGTGATCGTCCCGTCGCCCTCGCGGCGCATGTGGTAGAACGGCCGGATGCTCGACGCGTAGTCGGTGAGGAACACGAAGTCGTGCCCGAACTCCTCCTGCACGTAGGCCGCGATGCGGCGCTCGCCCTCGGGGTCCATGTCGTCGTCGGCGCGGGGCACCTCGTAGCCGCGCTCGGCGACGATGCGCTTGGCCTCGGCGAGCGGGATGCGCGGGAACGGCGTGGTCGGGACGGTCAGGTCGATGTCGAAGAGCGCCTTGACCTCGGCGCCGTGCTTCTCGACGACGGCGGTGAGGCCGGCGACCATCAGCTGCTCGTGCAGCTCCATGACGTCCTCGTGCGAGTCGATCCAGGAGACCTCGGCGTCGACGCTCGTGAACTCGGTCGCGTGACGCGAGGTGAAGCTGGGGTCGGCGCGGAAGGCGGGGCCGACCTCGAAGACCTTGCCGAAGCCGGCGGGCTGCGCCATCTGCTTGAAGAACTGGGGGCTCTGCGCCAGGTAGGCCTTCGTCTCGAAGTACTCGACCTCGAAGAGCTCGGCCCGCGACTCCGAGGCGCTCGCCATGAGCTTCGGGGTGTGGATCTCGATGAAGTCGTGCTCGATCCAGTACGTGCGCAGCGCGTGCTCGAACGTGGTCTGCACACGGGCGATGAGGTTCTGCTCGGGACGGCGCAGGTCGAGGAAGCGCCAGTCCATGCGCTTGTCGATGCCGGAGTCGGGCGCGATCGGCGCCTCCGGGATCGACGCGGCGACGACCTCGAGCGTCTCGAGCTTGACCTCGATGCCGCCGAGCTTCACGCGCTCGTCGTGCTTGAGCGCGCCGGTGACGGTGATGAAGGAGCCCTGGGCGAGGCCGGAGATCTCCTCGGTGATCGCGAGGCGCGCAGCCGACGCGTCGTCGCCCTCGACGGCCTCGCGCACGGCCGGGTTCACCAGCTGCACGGCACCCGACTCGTCGCGCAGGACGACGAACTGCACCTTCTTCTGGTCGCGCACGGTCTCGACCCAGCCGGACACGCGGACGGGTCCGTCCTCGAGCGCGGCGAGCTTCTTGACAGTGGTTCGGGGGAGGCGGGTCTCGTCGGTCACGGTAGGGGAGTCTACTCGGGGGCAGTTCGCGCGCCCTCCGAGTTCTCTGCAGCCCTTCGCGTCGATCCCGCTCGCGGAACCAGCGGAGTCTGACTTGAGCGGCCGAGAAACCGCCGAAAAAACATGACAGATGCTCGGATACGATCTAGAGGAATTGTGCATTTCTGAAATTCACTCGCTAATTGGCGAGCAATATACGTATGAAGCTTTTGTGATCCTGCGCGTCATCGTCGGTACACTTGTACCGTGGATCTTCAACGGATTGAGACTCAAGCGCGCGCATTGCTTCACGCGGCTAGTCGATATACACATCCTACCGAGAAACAGGCCTTTGCGGATCTGGCTGCCAATGGTGATGTGTCATGGAGAGAGGATCCCGAGCGGGTACGCCTGAATGCAAGATCAATTGACGTTCTTGAGCGGCTAAGGTTTATTGAACCCGCGATTAATGGATATGGTTCGCAAATTTCGCAGGCAGGTCGCCGAGCGCTTAGTGATCCTGCGCTTCTCACGGAGAAGGCGCAGTGGCTAGACGAATGGATTGAACTCGAAGAGCTTCGCGAGCAACTCGACCTAGAGCGAGCTTCATCGACAAATACCTTAAGCGAGCTGACGATAACGAATTGGAGACAGTTTTCCGCGGTGAGCATCGTCTTTCATTCCTCGCTCACCGTGCTGACTGGGGCGAATGGAGCAGGCAAGACTACGTTGCTCAACATTCTCGGACCACATTTCAACTGGCCAGCGCAGCTGCTGGTCAGTGGAGATGACCGCTCAGGCGCCGAAAAGACAGGTTCAGTCGGAACATTATATTACTCCAACGGGGCGCGAACGGACCTACTGCAGTCTCACGGTTCCGGAACGCGGAATGCTCCACTACAAATGAGTTCCATGCAGACCGTGCCGGGTATCTTCATAAATTCCCATCGGTCGGTCAGCTTTTATCAGCCACTAGAGTCTTTACCGCCACGCTTTTCGGAGTCGGACACCCTCCTGCAACAATTCTCCTCTGAAATTCAGGTGAGATATGCTGGCGGGGCTTCGAATCACTCTCCTCTCTACCGCATGAAGGAGGCATTGGTTGCTGCAGCAATGTACGCCTACGGGAACACTGCTGTGCGCCAAAATGAAGCGGCGCGCGACGTGTGGGAGGGTTACCAGCGAATTCTCCGGACGTTTCTTCCTAAAGCCCTCGAGTTTGATCGCTTACTAGTCGACGATGCGGAAATAATCCTCGTAACAAAAAACGCCGAGTTTCCGCTCGAGGCTGTGTCAGGAGGAATAGGCGCAATGCTAGAGCTCTCTTGGCAGATCTTTCTCCGGCAGAGAAACCAGTTGGCGTTTACGGTTTGCATTGACGAGCCGGAAAATCACCTCCATCCCGAACTTCAGAGGTCGCTTATACCTTCACTCTTGCGGGCCTTTCCTAATGTCAATTTTATCGTTGCTACCCATAGCCCTTTGGTTGTAACTGCAGTTCGCGACGCGAATGTTTACGCATTGAGCAAGGGCGAAGATGGTCGAGTTCGCTCCCGAAGGGTCGAGAATATCAACCCGACAGCTACGCCTGATGAGACGCTTATGTCTGTTCTTGGTCTTGACTCTGCGCTACCAATCTGGGCCGAAACTGAGCTTGAAGGTCTAATGAGTGGTCTCGGGGAAAGTCCGTCGGCAGATGAATTACGCGCCTTCCGCTCGGAGCTGAAGCGGTTGGGTCTTGATCGGCAATTTCCTGCTGCGGTTCGAGCAATCGAGGCGCGGGGCTAAATGCGAAGACTTAGCAAGAACTCGGCACCGGAATGGCTCCAGCTGCATCAGGAAGAAAAGACGCGCGAATATTTAGCAGCGCCGAAAGATCATAAACCCCGGCCGTGGAGTAACACTGAAGTGATAAATGCGCTGAAGATCGAAGCGTCACACAAATGCATTTACTGCGAAAGCATCATCGATGATGTCTCCTATTCTACGGTCGACCATATCAAGCCAAAAAAAGTGTTTCCAGATATGGTTCTCGATTGGAAAAATCTGGGAATTGCATGTTCGCGATGCAACACAAATAAGTCTGATTATTGGACGAATGATGAGGGCCTGAGACTGCTCAACCCATTTGAGGACGACATTGAGGAGCATCTACAGTTCCTTGGCCCTTTAACCGTCGCCCTTCTGTCGAGTTCTCGTGGTAAGAATACACTTCGGCAACTTAAATTTGTCGAACGGGAAGATTTGCTTATTTCAAGAATGCGCAGGATAGAGGACCTGGACCGGATATTACGAATCTGGGCAGACACGGACAATCCTGAGTACAGAGCAGTATACGCCGAGGATGTGCGGGACTGCATAGGCGAATCCCGAGAATTTGCAGGAGTCCTTCGTTCGTATGCAGCGTCTCTAGGATTTGAAGTTTAAGACCGACGGCGCCGACTCGGCTGGCCAAGGAGTACTGGTTTCGGGAATTTACTTACAAATTTTTGTGAGGTCATGCTGACTGACGGGTTTGCCAAGTCTGGTAGTTACTTGAACGCCTTGCTGGCAGTGCCGGAAATGCCACGCGCAGGATCGACGAGGGCTACTCGCGCGGCATGCTGTGACGCACGCCGATGCGATTAAGCCCGGATCTGCTGGCCTTCGTCCATGGCTGACGCTGAGGGCCCGCGAGGGAGGCGGGGTTGAGCGCCGGACTCGCGAGCGCCGACTCGCCGGTCCTGCGGTCTGGCGTGCGTGGAGGGAGGCCATGATCGCCTCTTGCGCGTCGGACGCATGCGGTCGCGAGCACGCGAGGGGCGTTACGGGCGCACCGAGGGAGGGGAACAGCGGATGCGGCACGTCACGCGTCTCGCCGGGTGGGTGCGGCGGATGCTGGTGCCGAGCGGGGACCTGCGCGAGCGGCGCATGTTCGGCGGGATAGCGTTCCTCCCCGAGCGCCGGCCCTTCGTCTGTGTCTCATGCCGAGAGGCGGCCTGGTGGCGCGGGTGCCGCTCGAGAGGGACGGGGACTTCGCGTCGCTCGTCGGCGCTCGCTGCCGAGCGATGGGGCGGTGCCGGCCGAGGGGCTCAGGCTGGATCGACGTCGACGCCGACGCCGTGGAGCGCGACGGCGATCTGTAGCGCTGAAGTGACGTCGCGCTTGACTTCCATACCTGCGGAGGGTTCGGAGGATAGGCGGAGCCAAGCCGCGGTGTCGCGCAGCCAGCCCCACTAGCGTCGCAGCATGAGCACCGCACTGATCACCGGCGCGTCCTCCGGCATCGGCCTCGCCTTCGCCCGGGCGTTCGCGCGCCGCGGCTGGAGCCTCGTCCTCGTCGCCCGCAGCGAGCAGCGCCTCCAGGAGGCGGCGGCCGGACTGCGCGGCCTCGGCGCCGCGGCGGTCGAGGTCCTGCCCGCGGACCTCGGCGACCGCGAGCAGGTCGAGCGCGTGCGCGCGCGGCTCGTCGATCCGGCCCGTCCGGTCCGCGTCCTCGTCAACAACGCCGGCTTCGGGATCGACGGGACCTTCGCCGAGCCGGACGTCGCCGCCCAGGACCGCGCCTTCGAGGTGATGGTGCGCTCGGTCGCCGTGCTCTCGGGCGCGGCGGCGGAGGCGATGACCACCCGCGGCCGCGGCGCGATCCTCACGGTCTCGAGCGTCGCGGGCTTCGTGCACCTCGGCCCCTACTCCGCGGTGAAGGCGTGGGCGACCGCCTTCGCGCAGTCGCTGGCCGTCGAGCTGCGCGGCACCGGCGTCCGCTCGGCCGCGCTCTGCCCGGGCTGGGTGCGCACCGAGTTCCACGAGCGGGCGGCGATGGACACCTCCTCCATCCCCTCCTTCCTCTGGCTCGATGCGGACGCGGTGGTGGAGGAGTTCCTCCGCGACGTCGCGCGCGGCTCCGTCGTCTCGGTGCCGTCGGTGCGCTTCGGGGTCCCGATGGCCGTGGTGCGGCACCTGCCCGGACCGCTCGTGCGGCGGCTGTCGGCGGCGGTCTCGGCGCGCCGCTGAGGCTCCGCTCAGGTCCGGCTCAGGCGACCCTTTCCCGGCGTTCCCCCACGCCGCGTTCCGTACACTTGACGCTCGTGGTTGCCGATCAGATCCATCTCGTGCGGCACGGCGAGGTGTTCAACCCCGACCGGGTCCTCTACGGACGACTCCCGAACTTCCGGCTCTCGGATCTGGGCCACCGGATGGCCCGCTCCGCCGCCGACGACCTGCTCGAGCGCCGGCGCCACGTCACGGCGCTGATCGCGTCGCCGCTCCAGCGCACGCAGGAGTCCGCGCAGCCCATCTCGCAGGCGTTCGAGCTCGAGATCCGCACCGATGAGCGGGTGATCGAGCCGAGCAACCGCTTCGAGGGGAAGTCCCTCGCCGCGCGCAACTCCGCCCTGCGGAACCCCAAGCACTGGCCCTGGCTCCGCAATCCCTTCGAGCCCAGCTGGGGCGAGCCGTACCTCTCCATCTCGGCGCGGATGTACGCGGCGATCGAGTCGGCGTGGGAGAGCACGGAGGAGGGCGACGCCGCGATCGTCAGCCACCAGCTCCCCATCTGGACGGTCCACCGCGCCCTCGCCGGCGAGCGCCTCTTCCACGATCCGCGCAAGCGCCGCTGCGCGCTCTCGAGCATCACGACCCTCGAGCGGCGCGGGGACGGCTTCGTCGAGGTCGGCTACTCCGACCCGGCCGCCGGCCTGCAGGGCCTGGCCACCGACGTGGGAGCGGTCTGATGCGCCGGACGGGGCGGCTCCGCGCAGCGGGCGTCCTCGCGCTGGCCGCCGCGCTCGCGCTGACGGGCTGCTCCGAGGATCCGCTCGCCGACCAGTACCGCAACGGCAGCAACAAGGGCTACATCTCGGGGGACGGCACCGTCACCGAGATCGCCGCCGCCGACCGGGACGACCCCATCGTCTTCTCCGGCACCGATGAGACCGGCGCCACCATCGACTCCGCCGACCTCGCCGGGCAGGTCGTCGTCGTCAACTTCTGGTACGCCAGCTGCGCCCCGTGCCGCGCCGAGGCCGCGGACCTCGAGACGGTGAACACGGAGTTCGCCGACAAGGGCGTGTCGTTCGTCGGCGTCAACGTGCGCGACCAGGCCCCCACCGCAGCCGCCTTCGCCGAGACCTTCGGGCTCGGCTACCCCTCCATCGTCGACACCGACTCGTCGGTGCAGCTCGCCTTCACCGGCACCGTCCCGCCGAACGCCGTACCCACGACGCTCGTCCTCGACAGGGAGGGGCGCGTCGCGTCGCGCATCCTCGGCCAGCTCCAGGAGGCGTCGATCCTCTCGACCCTCGTGGGCGACACGCTCGCCGAGGGGGAGTAGCGGCGTGGGCGACATCGTCGTCAGCGGTCAGCTCCTGCTGGCCGTGCCGATCGCGCTCCTGGCCGGGCTCGTGTCCTTCGCGTCGCCCTGCGTGCTCCCGCTGGTGCCCGGCTACCTCGCCTACGTCGGCGGATTCACCGACGCCGACGAGCGGGCGGCCCGCGGACGCCGCCGGGTCGTGCTGGGCGTCCTCCTCTTCGTGCTCGGATTCTCGCTGGTGTTCGTCCTCTACGGTGCGGCGGCGGGCACGGTCGGCTTCTGGCTGCGCCAGTACACCGACCTGATCACCCGCGTCCTCGGGCTCGTCGTGATCGCGATGGGGCTCGTCTTCATCGGCCAGTTCTCGTTCCTCCAGCGCACGCTCCGGCCCGGGATCCGTCCCGCCACCGGGCTGATCGGAGCGCCGCTGCTCGGCATCGTCTTCGGCGTCGGCTGGACGCCCTGCCTCGGCCCGACGCTGAGCTCGATCCTCGCCCTCAGCTACGGCGTGGGCTCGCCCTGGCGCGGCGCCCTCCTCGCCCTGGTCTACTGCCTAGGACTCGGCATCCCCTTCCTCCTCGTCGCCTTCGGCTTCAGCTGGGTGACCAGCACGCTCGCCTTCGTGAAGCGCCACATCCGCGTGGTCAACATCCTCGGCGGCGCCGCCCTCGTCCTGATCGGAGTCCTGATGGTCACGGGCATCTGGAACACCGTCGTCTACGGATCCCTCTCGGCGGTGATCGATGGCTTCCAGCCGGCGATCTGAGCCCGAGGAGAGCACGCGCCGCCCCGACGAGGCCGCGCAGCGGAGGACGGACGCCTCCTTCCGCCCCGCCGACCACTACGACTCCGACGGCACCGTCACGCAGCCGGCGCTCGGGTTCACCGGCTGGCTCCGCTGGATGTGGCGCCAGCTCACCAGCATGCGCACGGCGCTGTTCCTGCTGCTGCTGCTGGCGATCGCGGCGGTCCCCGGATCGCTCGTGCCGCAGCGCTCCTCCGACCCCAACGGCGTGACCCAGTACTTCGTCGACAACCCCGACCTCGCGCCCCTTCTCGACAGGGTGCAGGCGTTCGACACCTACACCTCCGCCTGGTTCTCGAGCATCTACCTGCTGCTGTTCATCTCCCTGATCGGCTGCATCGTCCCGCGCACGCGCCACCACTTCCAGGCCATGCGGTCGCGGCCGCCGCGCACCCCGGCACGCCTGCAGCGCCTCGCCGGCTACACCGTCCGCGAGGTCGAGGGCGCGACGGAGGAGGAGGCCGTCGCCTCCGCCCACTCCGTCCTGCGCCGGGCGGGCTACCGCGTCGAGCGCTACGACGACCCGCGCGGCCGCTGGTCGAGCGTCTCGGCCGAGCGCGGCTACCTCCGCGAGACCGGCAACCTGGTCTTCCACTCCGCCCTGGTCGGCATCCTCGTCGCCGTCGGAGTGGGCGGCGGATTCGGCTACAGCGGGCAGCGCGTGCTGGTCGAGGGCTCCCAGGGGTTCGCGAACAACCTCGCGGCCTACGACTCCTTCAACCCCGGCCGCTTCTTCGACAGCAGCCAGCTCGACCCGTACCAGCTGACCCTCGACAGCCTCGACGTGAAGTACGAGGAGCAGAACCAGTCGGCGCTCGGCCAGCCCGTCGACTTCACCGCGAACGTCACGACCTCCGAGCGCGGCGGGGGCACCGAGGACCGCACGATCAAGGTCAACGACCCGCTCGCGATCGGCGGCACGAACGTCTACCTCCTCGGCAACGGCTACGCCCCGACGATCACGGTCCGCGACCCCTCGGGCCGGGCGATCTTCACCGACTCGGTGCCGTTCCTCCCGCAGGACGCGAATCTGACCTCCGTCGGCGTCGTGAAGGTGCCGGACGGGCTCTCCGAGCAGCTGGGCCTCACCGGCTTCTTCTACCCGACGCAGGACACGCTGGCCTCCGGGGCGTCGACCTCGATCTTCCCCGACCTGCAGTACCCCGTGCTCTCGCTGAACGTCTTCGCGGGCGACCTCGGCCTCGACGGGGGAGTGCCCACGTCCGTCTACGTGCTCAACACCGACTCGCTGACCCGGCTCACCGGCGGCACCACCGGCGTCGCGCCGATCACCCTCAAGCCCGGCGACACGGCCGAGCTCCCGAACGGGCTCGGCAGCGTGACCTTCGACAACACGGGCGCCGACCCCACGCGGATCGGCACCGACAGCGTCAAGCGCTTCGCCTCGTTCGACATCCACCACGACGCGACCCAGGGCTGGGTGCTGCTCTTCGCGATCCTCGTGCTCGCCGGACTCCTCACCTCGCTGTTCGTCCCGCGGCGTCGCGTGTGGGTGAAGGCGACCGCCCAGGACGACGGCGGCCTCCTCCTCGAGTACGCGGGACTCGCCCGCGGCGAGGACCCCCAGCTGGTGCGCGCCGTGCGGACGATCGCCGACCGGCACGCCCCGCTCGACTGACCCGGCTCCCGGACGCGCCGGAGACCCCTCCAGAGGCGCCGCCCGGCTGGGCAGGGGCCGAGTCTGTGCAAGCGCGAAGGGGCGGGCGGGGCGGCGAGCGATTACCCTGAGGAGGTGATCGCGACCCTCTCGCAGTACTCGGTGCTGTGCCTCTCCTCCGCCATGGGCATCTACGCCATGGCGTTCGTCTTCTTCGCGATCGACCTCGCCCGCCGCGCCTCCCTGGCCGACGGCGAGTCGATCGAGGTCGTGCAGGAGGCGGAGCGCGTCGCCTCCGCGGCCGCCGCCGACCGCGCGGCCAGCGGCAAGGCCACCGTCGCCGCCGCAGGCTCCGGACGCACCGCGACTCTCTCCCGCATCGGCAGCCGCGTCGAGGACGAGGTCTACCGCGCCCCCGCCCGCTCGAAGACCATGCGCATCGGGTTCTCGCTCACGCTCCTCGGCTTCGTGCTCCACCTCGCCGCGACCGTCCTCCGCGGCGTCGCCGCCGGCCGCGTCCCCTGGGCGAACATGTACGAGTTCTCGATGACCGGGACGCTCATCATCATCGGCGTCTTCCTCGCCGTCCAGCTGCGCTGGGACCTCCGCTTCCTCGGAGCGTTCATCACCGGCCTCGTCCTGGTGCTCCTCGGCATCGCGACCGTCAACTACTACGTCGCCGTCGTCCCGCTCCCGCCGGCACTCCAGTCCTACTGGCTGGTCATCCACGTGCTCGTCGCGATCCTCGGCACCGCGTTCTTCGCCCTCGGCTTCGCGCTCTCGGTCACCCAGCTCCTCCAGGCCCGCCGCGAATCCTCCGGCGACAGCCCCCGCTCGGTCCTCCGCTTCCTGCGCACCCTGCCCAGCTCCCTCACCCTCGAGAACCTCGCCTACCGCGTCACGATCCTCGGCTTCATCCTCTGGACCTTCACGCTCATCGCCGGCGCCGTCTGGGCCGAGAAGGCCTGGGGCCGCTACTGGGGCTGGGACACCAAGGAGGTCTGGACCTTCATCATCTGGACCATCTACGCCGGCTACATCCACGCCCGCGCCACCCGCGGCTGGCGCGGCACCCCCTCCGCCTGGCTCGCCATCGTCGGCTTCGCCGCCGTCATGTTCAACTTCGGCGTCGTCAACGTGTTCTTCAAGGGACTCCACGCCTACTCCGGCCTCGACACCGGCATGTGATCGGCGGGGCCTGG
>NZ_PSVO01000054.1:0-814 GCF_002932325.1 Rathayibacter sp. AY1E2 | reverse complement strand
GTTCAAACCTGTTCGTCTATGATGCGCTGTAACGTTCACCGGCCGGCAGACCGGAACGAAAAGTCCCACAACCCCGGCCATGCAACCCCTGCCGGGTATCACACATGACTCGGTTTAGCCTCTTCCGCGTTCGCTCGCCACTACTGACGGAATCACTGTTGTTTTCTCTTCCTGTGGGTACTGAGATGTTTCACTTCCCCACGTTCCCTCTACCCGCCCTATATATTCAGGCGGGAGTCACCAGGTCACCACAAGGGGCCTGGCGGGGTTTCCCCATTCGGAAATCCTCGGATCACAGCTCGTTTATCAGCTCCCCGAGGCTTATCGCAGATTACGACGTCCTTCTTCGGCTCCAGATGCCAAGGCATTCACCGTTTGCTCTTATGAACTTGCTAATCACATGAGTTAAGAAACTACAACTCGAAAAGTTGCAGATCCAATGATTTGCATGACCGCAGCCCGAAAGCCGCGCCATGCGAATCTTGTCGATCCACGACCGAAGCCGTGAATCTAAGATGCTCGCGTCCACTGTGTAGTTCTCAAAATACGGGCGGTATCCCTCTCCCACACACCCAGGCGTGAGAAAAAGATCCGGAGAGTCGACCCCGCCACCCGAAGGCAGCCGGCCCGGTCCCTCAGGACCCAACAGCGTGCATGTACCCGACTCCACCGCCCCGACGCGTTCCCAACCCGAAGGCTGTACTGACGCGAGACAATCTCACCGAGCACCTAGTTCAATGTTCCACCCATGAGCTACCAGCAAAGACATTCGCTTTGATCTGGCGCCTGGAACACCCTGCGGTGTCCAGATGCT
>NZ_PSVO01000011.1:0-111959 GCF_002932325.1 Rathayibacter sp. AY1E2 | reverse complement strand
CCTTCGGCGACTGAGATCGGACGGCCCGGGCGGCCAGGCCAGAGCTCCGCGACGCCTCAGCGCACCGCCACCGTCGCGCGGTCGCGGCCGGTGAGGTCGGTGGTGCGGGTGGTCTTGGTGGTGTCGACGAGGGTGCTGCCGAGGATGGGGCCGAGGGCGGGGCGGTTGGTGAAGGTGAGTCCCTTCTCGGTCCAGGTGGTGGGGGTGTCGTGGAAGTCGAGGAGGACGGGGGATCCGTTGTCGGTGATGGCGGCGGTGGTGGTGAGGGTGGCGCCGGTGACGGTGCGGCCCTGGAGGGCGCTGAGGTCGAAGCGGAGGTAGCCGACGCGGGTGTAGCTCTGGTCGGTGGTGGTGGAGGCGCTGGTCTTGACGAGCATTCCGGTGATGGCGCCGTAGTTGGTGCCCGCTGATGCTCCGCCCTGGACGTAGGAGTCGGCGGTCGGGTAGAGACGGACCTTCGTCCTGTCGACCACCGTCACCGGAACGCTCGCCGAGCGGATGACGCCGCCCGATTCGACGAGCACGCCGATCATGGCGGTCCCCGCGGTGCGCCCGGTGACCGAACCCGACCGGTCGACCGAGGCGACGGCGGGATCGGAGGAGCCCCAGGTGAGCCTCACCGAGGACGCGGGGAGCGTCCGCCCGTCCGGCCCGGTACCCGTCGCCGAGGCCGCGGCCGTTGCGCCGGCCTGCACCTCGGACGCGGAGATCGCGGCCGTCGCGAACGAGAGGCTCTTGTCCGGCACGTGCACGTGCGCGTCCTCGGTGAAACTGTAGATCCTGACCTCCCGCAGCGCCGTCCAGACGTCCTTCGTGCCGTCCCCGTGACCGACCAGGCGGACGAACCGGGTATCGGAGGGCATCGCCGCAGCGACGGAGGCCCATCCGCCGGTCCCGAGGTAGGACCCGGAGGTACGAGCGGTCCACGTCCGGCCGTCGGGGGAGCTGAGGAGATCGAACTTCGACAGTCGACTGGAGTTGGCGACCCAGGAGAGGTCGAGGCGCTCGACCGCCGTGGCGCGCGCGAGCTGCCACGTGATCGAGTTGTCGCCCCACGTGGACCAGTACGCTCCCTCGGTCCCGTCGAAAGTCACCTCCGGTGACCCCGCCGTCGTCCGGGAGGCGACCGCGCTCTCGATCCGGATCGGCCCCGGTGTGAGGAGGACGCGGTAGGTGGTCGGAGTCCTGCCGGGCTCTGTGATGGTGGTCGAGGCCCAGCCGGGAACGGCGGCGGGCGAGGTCGAGGTGACGACCGATCCGGCCGCGGCCTGCGCGGCGACCACGGGCACCGGGCCGGTCGGGTCGACTGCTGCTGTGTAGGCGACGTCGTCGCCCGCGAAGGACGGGAGGGGGGTGCCGCCCACCGTCACGCCGGTGGCCCGGCTCGTCCCGACCGCATCCAGTGACCACGATGACAGGCCGACGACCGGGGCTGCCGCTGCCACGGGGGCGTCGCCGTGGAGCGGGGAGAACTGCACGGCGATCCGGACGCTGTCGGTCCCGGAGGCCGCGATGGTCAGCTTCCTGTCGGCGAGGTTCGAGCTCTGACCGGCCGGTCGCGGTGAGGTGGCCAGGGGAGCGGCGTCCATGACGGAGAACCGGAAGGAGTCGTCGGTGACGATGCGGGCCAGCATCCGTTGGCCGTCGCGGTAGAGGGTGGCGCTGCGGCCGTCGTCCGAGACGTCGATCAGGGCCTCGGTGTTCATGGACCAGAGCGCCTCGACGGGGCCGGACCGCTCGACCTCGTCCTGCACGAGGAACTGGTCGCGTCCGTCGAAGAGCTTCACGCCCCGCTGCCAGGTGGTGCCGCCCGGGAGAAGGGCGGACAGGTCGCTGACCGCCAGCGACGAGGAGGCGTTGGCGTCCGAGCGGACCATCGTCGACCGCCCGGTCGCGTAGGCGGTCGAGCTTCTGAAGGGGTCGACGAGGAGGGTGCTGTGCGCCTCCTGCCTGTTCCGGTAGTAGGTCCACCGGGACTCGCCCTCGAAGTAGCCGGCGAGGCTGTAGTCGTCCCGTCCGAGGTCGGAGGACCACCTCTCGCCCAGAGCGTCGAGGATGAAGGAGCCGGAGTCCTGGTGCTGGTGCCCGCTCGTGGGGCTGCTGGCCGAGCGGAAGCCGACGGAGGTGCCGTCCGCGTCCCAGGACGATCTCATCGTGCTCACGCCGGCGGCTGCGGAGAAGGAGTCCCTCGACGCCCCGGGGCCGGCCGCGGCGGTCGTGGCGGCTTGGTACCAGATGAGCCGCTGCGCATCGCTGCCGGTCTGCTTGCCGCCGACGGAGAGGAAGTCGGCGTTGTCGAACTTCTTCGCCAGGTACAGCTGCGACGGCGGGTTGAGCTGCGTCGAGTCGCTGTCGCCGAAGTCGTACATCTCCTTCGACGCCCCGAGCATCTGCACGGGGAAGTAGCCCGTCGTGCTGACGCCGGGCGAGGCTGCCAGGCCCCAGTCCGTCCCGGTTGCGACATCGAGTGTGCTCAACGCAGAGGCGAGATACCGCGTCGCGTACTCCCAGTACGTCGGCCCCTCGGCGTACCCGCCGTCGGGCCCGAACTGCGCGAGGCCCCGGCGGAGACTGGGGGTCGCGTAGCCGAGGATCCGATCGGAGAGGCCCGCATTGTCCTGCGCCGTCGCGACTGCACCGGCGATCATCCCTCCGTTCGCCACGATGTTCCAGTTGTTGGTGACGACGGCCCAATTGCCGCCGTACGCATAGGGGCCGGAGGTGTTCGCCGGCGCGGAGTAGACGGGCACGGACGGCTGGAGGCCGAGCCGTTGGATGGCGGAGCTCAGTGTGCTCCGCTGGGAGGGTGTCCAGCGGGCGTAGAGCCAGTCGTAGCCGATGGCCATCCCCTGCGTCATCTCGGCGGTGTCGAGGAAGTGATCCGGATTCCAATCGGCGAACTTCGATGCCGCGTCGAGATCGAGCCAGAGCCGGTCCGCGTAGGCGGGGGACCCGGTCACCAAATAGCTGATGCCCAGAGTCCGGGCGCGCTGGACGAGGGTCTGCGACGTCTCCAGGATGCGGATGCCGTCCGGAGAGCTCCGCTTCAGAACCGGTTCAGTGAGCATCCGGTCGGCCTCCGCGCGGACGCGGTTCCATACGGCGGTGACGGCGGGATCGGACGACACCGACGCTCGCAGATCGACGACCGACTGCTGGTCGAGCTCGAGCCTCGGGTGCGCCGTCGTGACGTCGGCGGCCGTGGGGCCGCTGCCCGCGGCGGCTGCGCTGCCGGCCGGTGACACCGCGCCGAGAACGGCCAGAAGAGCGATGACGGAGGACACCGCGAGCGCCTTGCCGAAGCGGAGGAACCGCCGGCGCGAGGAGGAGGACCGGTTCGGCCGTCGGTGAGAGCGGTCGTGCAGGGGAGTCGCTTCAGGGGCGTCGAGCATGATGGCGCGTCCTCCCGGGATTGCCGATGCGGTGCGCTTGCGACGGTATCCACGGTGAGGAGCGATCGGGCCGGACTGACGAAGCCTCGAGGCCGGTGACCCTCGAAAGGGTAGGAGGAGACGCGGATCGTCCGCTCCGGGGTGCGGGCTCAGCGCTTCCGAGCGCGGAGCAGGAAGACGATCTGGACGATGAGGACGGTGAGCTCGGTGACGACCTCGGCGGCCAGACCCCCGGGCGCGCCGAACGTCCGGGACAGCAGCCAGATGAGCACCGGCCCCGTCGCCGCTCCGACGAGCGCGCTGTTGCGCAGCGCCTTCAGGCGACGGAGAGCGACCAGGCCGAGACCGCCGGTAGCCCGCGACACGCAGGTGATGGCGATGACCCCTCCGCAGAGAGCGGTGATGGGGAGCGGGAGGGTGATCTCGCCGCTGAACAGGATCTGCGACGCGAAGCCCCCGAAGAAGGCGAAGCCGGTTCCGGCGACGAGCCCGAGGACGGCGTTGGCGCCGACGGCGCGCGCGATGCGGCGGAAGCGGTCGGTATCGGATCCGGGCGCCCCGACCCATGCCTGCAGCGCGTTGGGAAAGGCGGCGAGCAGCGCCAGCACCAGGCGCTGGAGCCGCTCCGCGGCGGAGAAGACGACGAGAGCTCCCGGCGAGGCCGCTCCGACGATCGCCACCGGCAGGGCGATGTAGGCCGCGCTGGCCAGTCGTCCCTGGAGGGCGACGTTCTGCGCGCGGACGGCACGGAGGATCCGGCGCGGGCCCAGAGAGCGCAGGAACCCGAGTCGGCTCCCTGCAGCGGACCAGCCGAGGACCGGAGGCACGATCGTACCGACGGCGAGTAGCAGCGGGTAGACCGCCAGCGGCGCTCCCGCGGCACTGATCAGGAGCACGGTGAGCCCGTTGGCGGCCAGTCTGGGCAGAGCGTCGAAAAGCAGGATGTTCCGCGGCTGGCCTGCGCCGATGAAGAACCACGCCGGCGACAGCGTGCTCAGAGCGATTGCGACGGCGATCCACGCGGCCGCGACCGGATCCGCCGGCGCGAGCAGGCCGGTGACGATCACCACGGGGACGACCAGCGGCAGGAAGACGAGGACTTTCGTCGCCGTGGCCAGAGCATAGGTCTGCGATCGAGCCCGCCGCCCCATCCGGGCGATCCGCTGGGGGCCGTTCAGGCCCCAGCCGAGTTCGACGACGACCGCTGCGGCGGACCCGATGGACTGGGCGACGGCGACGGACGCCCACGCCGTCGCTCCGAAGGAGCTGGTGATGGAGGGGATGACGATCAGCGGGCTCAGGGCGCTGATCAGAGGGATCAGGACGAAACCGAGGAGGCGCAGGATCGGCTTCGAGCGCCGCGGACCGTTCGGAGCGGCTCCCCGCATCTACTTCTCCACGAGACCGTGGAGACCCACGATCATCGCGGCGACGTGGGGTCGGCGGCGGGACAGCTCCGCGACCGAGGCGGCGACTCCGCGCGGATCGCGGGCGCTGAGGGCGCCCCGCAGCATCTGCGTGGCGACGAAGTCTCCGTAGGCGCGGGAGTCCAGGGCGTCGCCGTGGCGGGCGAGCCAGGCGGCACTCGCGCGCCAGTCCGCCGTCTTCGAGATCGAGGCGGCGGAACCCTGCTGGACGTGCACGAGAGCGAGGGGGACGTAGGTCATCCGCGCGTCGGCCGCAGCCCACCGCGCGACGAGGTCCCAGTCCTGATGCTTCTTCATCGAGGGGTCCCACGGGTGCTCGTCCAGGAGGCGCCTGCTCGCGAGCAGGGAGCTCGTCTGGATGTACCCCGTGCCGTGCTTGAGGCTCGGACGGGCGACGAGATAGGACGCGACGGACTGACCCGCCGCGAGCTCGCGCGTCGGCAGTCGGCGCACGCCGTCGCCCGACTCGTGGAAGTAGGTGGCGGTGTAGCAGAGATCGGCCGAGGACTCGGAGAGCGCCTTCACCTGGCGAGCGAGCTTCTCCGGCTCCCACCAGTCGTCGTCGTCGAGGAACGCGACGTACGAGGTCTCGGCCGCTCGGGCTCCGGTGCTGCGGGCGTTCGCCCCGCCGGTTCTGCCCGCCGTCACCAGGAGGACCTCGTCCTCGAGAAGACTCCGTACGTGGTTCTCGCGGGAGGGGTCGTCGAGGACGACGACCGTCCGGCCTCCAGCGCCCGTCTGTCCGCGCACCGACTGCAGAGCGCGGGCGAGCGCAGGCCTGCCGAGGGTCGGGACGACGGTGGTCACGTCGCGGGTGGTGAGGCTCATCGGGTCCCCGCTCCGCGGAGCGTGTTGCGGAGGATCAGTCCGGCCAGCGCGAACGGCTCCACGAAGTACCGGGTGCAGAGGCGCCGCGGATCGTGCAGGAACCTCCACGCCCACTCCAGGCCGACCGAGCCGAGCCAGCGCGGACTCAGCTCGACAGCGCCTGCGATGTAGTCGACGGCCCCGCCCACGGTGGCGATGTACGCGTCGGGGAGGTCGTCCCAGTGCTCGTCCAGGAATCGCTCCTGCTTCGGCATCCCGAGGCCGACGATGAGGAGGGTCGGCGCGTGGCTGCGGATCGCGTCGACCACCGACTCCTCGTCCTCCCGTGCGAAGTACCCGGACATCCCGGCGACGTCGTCGACGGCACGCGCCCTGCTCCAGGCGCTGACGGCCGCGGCGTTGATCTCCTCGGTGCCGCCGAGGATGAAGACCCGGCGGCCGGGCGAGCGCGTGTCGGACCAGAGCGCGTGGATCCAATCGGTCGACCCGATGCGCTCCTCGGTCGTGACCCGGCGCTTCAGGGAGGCCAGGGCCAGGACGGGCCACCCGTCGATCACCGCGATGTCGCTGCGCTCGTAGAACCTGCGGAACCAGGCGTGCTTGAGGTGGAGGTAGCTGCTGTGCAGATTGTGGTTGAGGATCAGCGTCGGCCCGGAGGGCTCGCTCGACACGAGGTCGGCGACTCCCGCAGCGGTCATCGGAGTGACCTTCACGGAGAGAAGGGGGACCTGGACGGCTGCCGGTCGTTCATGCACGGTGGGTGCTCTTTCTGATCAGTGCCTTCTGGACAGCGGTGTCGAGAGTGTCGGCTGTTGCTTCGGGGGAGAGAAGAGTGGTGAACCTCGCCTGGAGCGCTGCTCCCAGCTGCTCCTTGTCGGCGGTTCTGATCGCTGCGAGGACGCCGACGGGATCCGACCAGTCGGTGACCGGCAGGAAGGCTCCGGCCGCGAACTCCTCGATCGGCGGGGTCGGCGTCGCCGCCACGGCAGTCCCGAACACGGCCGCGTCCACGAGCTTCGCGGGGAGCTGGTAGAGCGCTGCCGGGCTGCGGATGTCCATGGGGAGGACGAGCACGTCCACGTCCGCGTAGATCTCGGACAGCGGTGTCGTTGGAGGCCGCATGACCCACTGCGCCGCCACATCGGAGGGCGGCGTCCATGACTGGGCGAAGGTGACGATGCCGACGTCCGGATCGGCCCGCAGCAGGGCGTTCAGAGTGTCCGCGCCCTTGTAGCTGCGGACGGTCCCGATGAAGCCCAGAGTCAGACGGCCGTCGGTGGAGGGCCCGCGCGGCCGATCACGCGTCGTCGACACCCGGGTGTGGGGGATGACCGCGGACGCGTCACCGAGATCGAAGCGCTCGGCGTACACCCCGCGGAGTCCCGCGCTCGAGAAGGTGACGAGGCCGGCGTCGCGCGCGATCCTGGCCTGGCTCCGGCGGAGCCGGGACGGAGCCTTCCGGCGCAGCGGATTCGCCTTCGCCCGGTTGAGGAGGGACTCGGATCGGAAGGCCTCCATGATCGAGACGTCGTCGTCGTCGAAATCCGCGACCACGACGGTGTTCGGGATGCGGGAGAGGCGCCGAGCCAGACGCGGCAGGGGGTCCGTCCCCTTCGAGAACCAGACGATGGTCCTCCGCTCCGACGCTGACGCGCGGACGTCCCGCTCGATGCGCGCCAGATCCCTCCGACCGAAAGGAACGACCTCCGCAGGGAACTGTCCCGCTCCGGCCCAGAGCTCCCCGTCCTCGAAGGCGAGAACCCGCACGCGTCCGAGCTCAGCCGCGGTGAGCGCCATGCTCAGCGCACGGCCCAGGGAGTTCGTCTTCGTCGAATCGCCGATGACGAAGGTCTCGGTGTCGATGATCTCAGGCATGTGAGCTCCGATCGGCTGGTCTGGTGCGGTCTGGTCGGGCAAGGGGGAGCGTGCTGTCACCGCGAGGAGCGGGGGAAGGTCCTCACGCGGGTGCGGTCCCCTCCGCGCTGAGGACTCGGCGTCCCCCGCCGCGTCGGAGGCGGTTCCGCTTCGCGGGGCGGAGCCGGGCGGGCGAGCGCGATCAGGTCCGGCGGCAGCGTCAGCGAGATCACGAAGACGCTCACTGAGACGACCCACGTCATCAGGTCGAAGGAGAAGGCCATCGCGAGCATCACGGCGACCTGGGCCCGGCCGAGGCGGTCGGAGCCGATCCACGCGCCCCCCATCGCCAGCACCATGAGGGCGAGCCCGATGCCACCGCTGATCGCGAGCGTCCAGATGAAGTGGTTGTCGATGACCAGGAAGCCGTCCTGCTGCAGCAGGCCCTGCGCGAAGATGCTCAGCTCCGAGAAGAAGCCGCTGCCGATCGCTCCGGTGGGAGAGCCGCGGTGCAGGAGCTGATCCGCGCTCGCCCATCCTTCGAGGCGGTGGCCGAAGGAGTCCGAGGTGGCCGCCTGAGTCGCGACGGCCGAGAGCCCGAAGTCGCCGAGGAAGATCGCGACTCCCGCTCCCATGACGATCAGGACGTTCTTCACCCGCGTCCGGGTGTTGGGAGCGAAGAAGAGGTAGACGACGAAGCCGATGGCCGCTGCGACGAATGCACTGCGCGTCCCCGAGAGGACGAGGCCGGCGACCGCCGCACCGAGCGAGACGAGCCGGACCGTTCGGGACAGCTTCGACCCGAGAGCGAGGATCAGGAAGAAGCCGAACATCACGATGAGCGAGAAGATGATCGGGTGGCCGGTCGTGCCCTGGATCCGGATCAGGCCGGGGAGGAACGGGTTGTACCGGATGACGGGAAGACCCGCCGTGGTGAGGTTGCGGTAGCCCCAGACCGGCTCGGGCAGGACGGTGAGCTCGGCGATGCCGACGGCGACCTGCACGAGGACGGTGAGCGCCGTCCAGCGCAGCAGCGGCACCAGGTCCTGCTCGCCGAGGCGGGACACGACTGGGAACAGCAGCAGCGGCACCGCGATGAGGGCGAGGACGGTCGCCGGGGAGCTCGAGGAGATCAGGAGGCTCACCCCGGTCGTCCACACGAACCAGGCGAGCAGGAGGAGCCGCGTGCGTTTCCTCGGCCGCGTCCGCTCGCCGAACGCCCAGGCCAGGATGAGGAACACCGCGGCGACGCCCGTCGAGGCGTAGCGGACGGCGTCCGGAGCGGAGGTGCTCGCGCCGAGGCCGAGGACGAAGATCGAGAGGCCGACGGCGTAGCCGCGGAGACCGACGGCGCGCCGCGGGAATGTGACGACAAGGAACAGCAGAGCGAGGGCGGCGGCGACGATCAGCATGCGGCACGCCCCGTCCCCCGGAGTCCGGCGGCGCGCGGATTCCGGTGACGGAGGCAGGGCGATCCGGCCGAGGCCACTGGTCCCCGGTTCCGCGCAGCGGCCGACCTCGAGTACGGTCCGGTCACGCTGTCCGCACCGCGTACTTCTCCTCGGTGGCGGCCTTTGCGGGGCGCCACCAGTCCTCGTTGGCGCGGTACCAGTCGATGGTGGCGGCGAGTCCGGCGTCGAAGTCGGTGTAGCGGGGGCGCCAGTCGAGTTCGGTGCGCAGGCGGGTGGAGTCGATGGCGTAGCGGAGGTCGTGTCCGGCGCGGTCGGTGACGTGGTCGAAGGCGTCCTCGGGTTGTCCGAAGGCGGTGAGGATGCGGGTGACGACGTCGAGGTTGCTCTTCTCGCCGTCGGCGCCGATGAGGTAGGTCTCGCCGATCTCGCCGCGGTCGATGATGGCCCAGACGCCGGTGTTGTGGTCGTCGACGTGGATCCAGTCGCGGACGTTGGCGCCGGTGCCGTAGAGCTTGGGGCGGATGCCGTCGATGGCGTTGGTGATCTGGCGGGGGATGAACTTCTCGACGTGCTGGTAGGGGCCGTAGTTGTTGGAGCAGTTGGAGATCGTGGCGCGCACGCCGAAGGAGCGCACCCAGGCGCGCACGAGGAGGTCGCTGGCGGCTTTGGTCGAGGAGTAAGGGCTGGAGGGGTTGTAGGGGGTGTGCTCGGTGAAGCGCGCGGGGTCCTCGAGCTCGAGGTCGCCGTACACCTCGTCCGTCGAGATGTGGTGGTACCGCACGTCGTGCGCGCGCACCGCCTCGAGCAGGGCGGCGGTCCCGAGGATGTTCGTCGCCAGAAACGGCGCCGGATCCTCCAGCGAGTTGTCATTGTGCGACTCCGCGGCGAAGTGCACCACCAGGTCCGACTCCCGGACCAGCCGGTCGACGAGCGGGGCGTCGGCGACGTCGCCCTCGACGAAGGTGATCCGGTCCGACACCGGCGCCACCGAGCGGAGGTCGCCGGCGTAGGTGAGCTTGTCGAGCACGGTGATCCGGACGTCGGGGCGCTCGCGCAGGGTGAGGTGGACGAAGTTGCTGCCGATGAAGCCGGCACCGCCGGTGACGAGGATCCGCACGAGTGCTCCTACTGGTTCGAGGAAGGGACGAAAGGCGTCGGACGCCCGGGTCGCGGTCGACGACACGGGCGGACTCCGGTGGGCGCTCAGACGGAGGATGATCCCCGCGCGAGAGCGGGCAGCTGCTGGAGGTAGGCGCCGTATCCGCTCTTGACCAGCGGTGCGGCGAGCTCGGCGAGGCGGGTGTCGTCGATCCAGGAGTTGCGCCAGGCGATCTCCTCGATGCAGCCGATCTTGAACCCCTGCCTCTGCTCGATCACGCGCACGAACTCCGTCGCCTCGATCATGGAATCGAAGGTCCCGGTGTCGAGCCAGGCCGTTCCCCGATCGAGCACCTGGACAGTGAGAGCACCGGCCTCGAGATACCGCTCGTTGACCGTCGATATCTCCAGTTCGCCGCGCGCGGACGGCTTGATGCTCTTGGCTATCCCGATTACGGAGTTGTCGTAGAAGTAGAGGCCGGGAACAGCGAAGGTGCTCTTCGGAGAAGAGGGCTTCTCCTCGATGGAGACGGCTCGGAAGTGCTCGTCGAACTCGACGACTCCGTAGGCGCGCGGGTCGGCGACCTGGTAGGCGAAGATGACGGCGCCCTCGATCGTGGTGTTCGCCGCGAGGGCGGTGCCCAGGGCGGTGCCGTGGAAGATGTTGTCGCCCAGGACCAGGGCGACGGACTCGTCGCCGATGAACTCCTCGCCGATCAGGAACGCCTGCGCGAGCCCGTCGGGGGAGGGCTGCACGGCGTACTCGATCCGCATGCCCAGGCTCGACCCGTCGCCCAGCAGTGCGCGGAACTGGTCGTTGTACTCGGGGGTCGTGATCACGAGGACCTCGTCGATCCCGGCCATCATCAGCGTCGACAGCGGGTAGTAGATCATCGGCTTGTCGTAGATCGGCATCAACTGCTTCGAGATGCCCTTGGTGATCGGCCACAACCGCGACCCCGAACCACCCGCGAGGATGATGCCCCTCACAGATGAAGCCCTCTCGACACAGGAGCGGCGGACGCACGGAGCGGTTCCTGAGCGGAGCAGGTCCCGCCGGCGGCGGCGGCCGGAGGAGAGGAGATGAGCACGGGCGTAACCGTAGCAAGGTCACGTTTCGCCGAAATCACAGGAGGCCCCGTCAGGCCCTTTTTCGGCCTCTGGAGCGTCCCCCGGAGAGGGTAGCTGGAGAAGGAGAATGAGTCACCGACGGTTGCTCTGCCTCTCCGCGTCTCATTCCTGCTTCTGTGGGGAGTGCTTCTCCTCTCTCATTCCTGAGCGGAGTACTTCTCCTCGGTGGCGGCCTTCGCGGGGCGCCACCAGTCCTCGTTGGCGCGGTACCAGTCGATGGTGGCGGCGAGTCCGGCGTCGAAGTCGGTGTAGCGGGGGCGCCAGTCGAGTTCGGTGCGCAGGCGGGTGGAGTCGATGGCGTAGCGGAGGTCGTGTCCGGCGCGGTCGGTGACGTGGTCGAAGGCGTCCTCGGGTTGTCCGAAGGCGGTGAGGATGCGGGTGACGACGTCGAGGTTGCTCTTCTCGCCGTCGGCGCCGATGAGGTAGGTCTCGCCGATCTCGCCGCGGTCGATGATGGCCCAGACGCCGGTGTTGTGGTCGTCGACGTGGATCCAGTCGCGGACGTTGGCGCCGGTGCCGTAGAGCTTGGGGCGGATGCCGTCGATGGCGTTGGTGATCTGGCGGGGGATGAACTTCTCGACGTGCTGGTAGGGGCCGTAGTTGTTGGAGCAGTTGGAGATCGTGGCGCGCACGCCGAAGGAGCGCACCCAGGCGCGCACGAGGAGGTCGCTGGCGGCCTTGGTCGAGGAGTAGGGGCTGGAGGGGTTGTAGGGGGTGTGCTCGGTGAAGCGCGCGGGGTCCTCGAGCTCGAGGTCGCCGTACACCTCGTCCGTCGAGATGTGGTGGTACCGCACGTCGTGCGCGCGCACCGCCTGCAGGAGCGCGAAGGTGCCGATGACGTTCGTCGCGAGGAAGGGCGTCGGGTCGTGCAGCGAGTTGTCGTTGTGCGACTCCGCGGCGAAGTGGACCACCAGATCCGCATCGGCGACCAGCCGGTCCACCAGCTCGGAGTCTGCGACGTCGCCCTCGACCAGCCGCACGCGGTCGGCGACGGGGGCGAGGGAGTCGCGGCTGCCCGCATAGGTGAGCTTGTCGAGCACGGTGATCCGCGCGTCGGGACGCTCGCGCAGGGTCAGGTGGACGAAGTTGCTGCCGATGAAGCCGGCACCGCCGGTGACGAGGATCCGCACGGGTTCTCCTGGAGGTCGGGAAGGTCGGGGGAGGCCGGGCTCAGCGGCCCGCGTTCACGCCTTCGAGGCTGAGCAGGCGGTGGAGGTAGGCGCCGTAGCCGCTCTTGACCAGCGGTGCGGCGAGCTCGGCGAGGCGGGTGTCGTCGATCCAGGAGTTGCGCCAGGCGATCTCCTCGATGCAGCCGATCTTGAATCCCTGCCTCTGCTCGATCACGCGCACGAACTCGGTCGCCTCGATCATGGAATCGAAGGTCCCGGTGTCGAGCCAGGCCGTTCCCCGATCGAGCACCTGGACGTTCAGCCGCCCCGCCTCGAGGTAGCGCTCGTTGATCGTCGAGATCTCGAGCTCGCCGCGGGCCGAGGGCGTGATCGTCTTCGCGATCGCCACGACGTCGTTGTCGTAGAAGTAGAGGCCGGGCACGGCGTAGTTGCTCCGCGGCTGCTCGGGCTTCTCCTCGATGGAGACGGCTCGGAAGTGCTCGTCGAACTCGACGACTCCGTAGGCGCGCGGGTCGGCGACCTGGTAGGCGAAGATGACGGCGCCCTCGATCGTGGTGTTCGCCGCGAGGGCGGTGCCCAGGGCGGTGCCGTGGAAGATGTTGTCACCCAGGACCAGGGCGACCGACTCGTCGCCGATGAACTCCTCGCCGATCAGGAACGCCTGCGCGAGCCCGTCGGGGGAGGGCTGCACGGCGTACTCGATCCGCATGCCCAGGCTCGACCCGTCGCCCAGCAGGGCGCGGAACTGGTCGTTGTACTCGGGGGTCGTGATCACGAGGACCTCGTCGATCCCGGCCATCATCAGCGTCGACAGCGGGTAGTAGATCATCGGCTTGTCGTAGATCGGCATCAGCTGCTTCGAGATGCCCTTGGTGATCGGCCACAACCGCGACCCCGAACCACCCGCGAGGACGATGCCCCTCATCGGAGCAGCCCCGGGTGAGGAGCGGCGGCGGGGGTCCGCTGCACCGCCGAGGGGAGCGTGAAGATCTGCGGGGAGAGGGTCACGGAGCCGACTCTATCGGCGGCGCCTCGGTGCCTCCGCATGCCGGTGCAGCGGGCGCGGAACCCGTGGCGGGGACTGACGGTCGAGCGACCGCTGCCGACGCGATCCGACTCCGTGAGCGGCGCGCACGCCGCCTCCGCGTCCGTATCGCGCCTCCCACTCGGAGGCCGCCGGGCACGGGGATAACTTCTCCGACGTCCGCGGCTCCGCCTGCCGCGACGGAGAGAGGTACCGCCCTGTGCACGAGGTCATCGACCAGCGGGACTCCGCGCTCCTTACGTCTCCCGGTCCCTGCCGCCGATTCCCCCTGACGGGGGGAGTCCGCCCGTGCTGACCATCGGGATCGTCGCCCTCGATGCCTGGCACGCGGCTCCGCTCGAGCGCGCCTGGCGCCGCCAGGGACACCGCGTGGTCGTGGTGACCGGTGACCCGGAGGGGTTCAGCGGGGCGGAGCTCCGCACCAGCGTGCTCGCCCGCTTCCTCGAGCCCGCCGGCCGGAGGGGCGCCGGGTCCGTCGGGCTCGCCGTCGTCACGCGCCGGGCCCGCCGACTGCTCGCCCCGGAGCGGCCCGACCTCGTGGTGGCTCTCCCGGGGACGGCCGTGGAGCTCGCCGGGCTCGCTCCGACGACCGTCCTCCTGGCCGACGACCTCCCGGCGCTCCCGCGCCTCCGGTTCGAGGAGGAGCGCCGCGGTGCTGTCGTCGTCACCCCGACGGAGCGGCTCGCGTCCGCCCTCGCGGGAACGGTCGTGCCCCTGGGCCTGCCGGACGCGTCGTTCCCGACACCGTCCGCCCCCGACGGGCCCCTCCGCTTCGCCGCCGTGGGAGCATTCGGTCTCGACCGGGGCGCCGAGCGGCTCGATCTCCTCGCCCGGCTGGACGGCACCGAGTACGTCACCGTGATCGACGACGGCGGCGGCATCGCCGACGACCTCGCGTCGGGGCTGCGCTCCGTCGGCGAGCAGGACCGCGACGGCGTCGTCGAGGTGCTCCGCCACTCCCACGTGTACGCCCACCTGACGCCGTCGACGACCGGCGCGGCCGCCGGACTCGACGCGCTGGCGAGCGGGCTGCCGGTCCTCGCGATCGAGTCGAGCGTCCTGGCCGATCTCTGCGCGGCGGGGGCGGGCGTGGTCCTCTCCGACGACGCGACGCGCGAGGAGTACGAGGACGCCCTCCATCGGCTCCGGCGCGAGTGGACGGCTCTCTCCCGGGGAGCCGCCGAGCTCGCGCGGGAGCGCCCGTGGTCCGTCGCGGCCGAGGAGATCCTCGCCCTCGCGGAGGGACGCGTCCGTGTCGCCTGAACCGGTCCCGGCTGTCGGCGCCTCCGCCGACGCGATGCTGCCGAACGCCGTCGCCCTGCGCCTGGCCGCCGTGCTGGTGCAGTACACCCTGCGGACGCACGGCGTCCGCAGCCTCGTGGTGAAGGGCGAGGGTCTGCACCGCCAGGGGATCCGCGCGCCGATGACGTCGGCCGACGTCGACCTCTGGGTCGACCCCGAGCGCTTCGACGAGGCTCTCGGGCTGCTCGCCTCGATGGGCTGGCGCCGCCGCGCCGAGGCTCTCAGCTGGACGCTCTTCGTCGACCACTCGATCACGCTCGTCCACCCCTCGTGGCCGTGCGACGTCGACGTCCACCGCTCCTTCCCGGGTGCCTTCGACGAGGAGCGGATCGTCTTCGACCGCCTCTGGGCGGCCGCCGAGGATCTGCCGCTGAGCGACGAGACCCTGCGGATCCCCGGACGCGCGCACCACCTCGTGCTGCACGCCCTGCATCAGCTGCGCAGCGCGCGCTCCGCTTCGGCGACCACGGCGCTGGCGGTTCTGAAGGCGCACGGCGCCGGCCTTCCGAGCGAGGAGCGCGAGGCGATCCGCGACGCGGCCGTCGAGCTCGGCGCGCAGACGCCGATGACGGAGCTCCTCACCTCCTGGGGAGTCCCCTCCGCGCCCGAGGAGCGCTACCGGCACGCCCAGACTCTCTGGGACGTGCGCCGAAGCTCCGACCGGCACACCTTCAACTGGCTGCACGCCGTGGCGTCCGCTCCCTGGCGCCTGAAGGGGGGCCTGCTGCTGAGAGCCGCCTTCCCCACCCGCGCGGATCTCGAGGCGAGCCATCCCGAGGCGACGACGGTCCGGCGTCGGCTCCGGCTCAGGGGGGAGCGGACCCTGCGGGCGCTCCGAGGCCTCCCCTCCGCCCTCACCGGTTTCGCCCGGGTGGCGCTGAGCGGCCGCAGCGAGGAGCAGGGCCCGGCGTCCTCGTTCGAGGCGATCGCGGAGGCCACGGCGCCGGCGAGCGACCTCCCGGCCTCGTCCGACCCCGCGGCGAGCGCCGTGCATCCGGTGGAGGCCTCCGCGGAGGCGCAGGGGGGCAGCGCGCCGCCGGCCCAGCGCTTCGCCGTCGAGCGCACGGACGGTCAGGTCTACGTGCTCGACCTGTCCCGCCCGTCGGTGCCCCCGATCGTGCTCTCGCTGAGCGCCGCCTCGGTCTTCGAGGCCGTGATCAGGCAGCGCCGGCCCCGGGACGAGGTCGTCGACCTCCTCGCCGATCACTACGACGTCGACCCCGGGACGATGGGCCGCGACGTCGACGCCGTCCTGGCCGAACTCGACGTCCGCTTCCCGGGCGCGGTTCCCGACGGGGCGCTCTCATGAGGGCAGCCCGTTCCCGTTCCCTGCGGATCCTGCACGTCCTCGACTCCTTCGAGGACGGGGGCGCGCAGCGTGTGGCCCTCTCCCTGGGTGCGTGGAGCCGCGAGCACGGCTGCGAGACCGCCTACTGGGGGCGTCCCGGGCCGCTCAGCGACCGCGCCGCGCAGGAGTCGCCCGTCTTCGTGGTGCCGAGACCCGGACAGGGCTTCGCGGCCGATCTGCGCGAGCTCGCACTCGCCGTCCGCCGGTTCCGCCCGCACGTCCTGCACGCCCACCAGCGCCGCGAGGCTCTGCTGGCCCTCCTCGTCGGCGCCGCGCTCGGTGTCCCCGTGGTCGAGCATGCGCACACCGAGCTGCCCGGGATCGACAGGCGAGCGCTCTCCTTCCGCTCCCGGCGGGTGTTCGCCGTCTCCGCCTCCGTGGGGCGGATGGTCGTCGAGGGCTACGGCCGCCCGCAGGAGCGCGTCGTGGTCACCGGCAACGCCCCGGCGAACGTCACCGCGGAGCCCGCGAGCGCGCCGGAACTCGCCGAGCCGGTCGTCCGCGTCCTCGGCATCGGGCGGCTCGCGGAGCAGAAGGACCCGGTCCGCTTCCTCGCGGTCGTCGAGGCCCTCGCCCGGGTCCGCCCCGTCACCGGCACCTGGCTCGGCGACGGTCCGATGCTGCCGGTGCTGCGCGAGCGAGCCCGGGGAGCCGGAGTGGTCGACTTCGCCGGTCCGTCGGCGGACGTGACCGGAGCGCTGGACGCGGCGCACCTCCTCCTGTCCACCTCGCGGTGGGAGGGGACTCCGCTCGTGATGCTGGAGGCGATGGCCCGCCGTCGCCCGGTCGTGGCGACCGACGTCGGCGGTGTGGGCGAGCTGCTCGCCGACGGCCGGGGCCTCCTGCTCCTCGCCGACGCCGACGGGGAGCGGATCGCCGAGCTCCTCGCCGCCGCTCTGGAGCGACCCGAGGGGCTCCTGATGCAGGCTGACCGCGCGAAGGCGTGGGTGGACGAGGCCGCCTCGCCCGACGCCGTCTTCGGACCCGTCGTCGCCGCCTACCGCGAGCTCGGGGGCCGACGGTGAGCGGGGGCGTGCACTCGGTGACCGTCGTGGCTCCCTGCTACAACGCGATCGCCCGGCTCGACGGCTTCCTCGCGCGGCTCGCACTCACTCTCGGACCGGGGATGCGGGTCGTCCTCGTCGACGACGCGTCCTCGGACGGCACGGCGGAGGTGCTCGAGAAGTGGGCCGAGGGACGCGAGGACGCCCGGGTCCTGCTCCTCGAGCAGAACGGCGGCGTCGCTGCCGCCCGGAACCGCGCCCTCGACGGCATCGACTCCGAGTTCGTCTGGTTCGTGGACGTCGACGACGAATGGGACACGGAGATCCTCCGGACCCTCACCGCCGAGGCCGAGCGGACGGCGGCCGACGTCGTCGTCTGCCGGGCGCTCTACCGCACCCGGCAGTCGACCTCCGGACGCGTGATCGACGGGCTCGACCGGCGCGAACTGGTCTCGTCCGAACTCGCTCTCGAGCGGATGGCGTCCGGGCGCCTGCACGGCTTCCTCTGGAACAAGCTCTTCCGCCGCGCCGTCCTGCAGGAGGAGCTCTTCCCGCGCTTGAGCTCCCAGTCCGACTTCGTCGGTGTGCTGCGGGCGGTCCAGGCGTCGGAACGGGTGCTCTTCGTGCCGGAGATCCTCTACTCCTACATCCACACGGCGTCCTCGATCACCCGTCGGCGCGACCCGGACCTCCGGAACCTCCTGGTCTGTGCCGAGGAGATGCGCGCGGCGCTCGCCCGTACGTTCGAGGAGGTGCCGCGCCCGCTGTCGGACTGGTTCACGACCTGGTTCTACGCCGTCCCCGTCGCGCTCACCCCGATCCGCCAGAACTCCGACCCGGCGCTCGTCGAGACCGGCGTCCGGCTCGGGTCCGAGGCGCTGCGCGACGTCCGCGTGCTCCGCTCCGCGCGGTCGCCGCGGCTGCTCGTCCTGGGGCTGGTGCTCAAGCACGTCCCCGCCGCCTTCACGGCGCTCAGCCGGATCCTCTACGCCGTGCACGACACCCGCCGCCGGCTCTCCGATCGGAGGAGCACCCGGTGGACGACGTGACCGTCCCCGTGCAGGCGGCCGCGACCGGACCCTTCCGCACACCAGCTCCGTTCCCTCCCTCCCGCGCCTACCCCCGAGGAGCACCGGCATGACCTCCTACATCACCGGCCGCATCGAGCGGATGCCGGCCAGCATCACCACGCTCGACGAGGCGGCGGAGGCCGTGCTCGAGCTGTCCCGGAGAGGCCGCGACGAGCTGGTCGTCACGCCGAACACCGACCACTTCGTGCGCTGGAAGCACTCCGGCGAGTTCCGGCGGTACTACGGCCGGGCGTCCCTCGTGGTGCTCGACGGGGCGCCTCTGGTCTGGCTGGCCCGCTCGTACGGCCACCGCACGGCGAGCCGCGTGACGGGCATCGACCTCTTCACCGAGGTCTGCCGCCGCGCGGCGCTCGAGGGTGCGCCGGTCGCTCTCATCGGCGGACGCCCCGGAGTCGGCGATCGCGCAGCCGCCGAGCTGCAGCAGCGCTTCGCCGGGCTCCAGGTTCCGGTCGTCGTCTCGCCGGAGCCGGCCGAGCTCGCGGACGACGCCTACCTCGCCCGCCTCTCCTCGACTCTGCGCACGGCCGACGTCCGCATCGTCGCGCTCTGCCTCGGCTCCCCCAAGCAGGAGGAGGTTCGCGAGCGCCTGCTCGCCGTCGGCGGCACGGGAGCGGTGTGCCTCGGCGTCGGCGCCGCCGTGGACTTCCTCGCCGGCGAGATCCCGCGGGCGCCGCTCGTGGTGCAGCGCCTCGGCCTCGAGTGGGCGCACCGGCTCAGCCGGGAGCCCGGCAGGCTCTGGCGGCGCTATCTGGGCGACGCCGTGCGGGTGCTGCCGAGCGTGGTCGCGGCCCTCCGCTACCGGGTGCGCCGTGCCGTCCGCTGAGCACGCGGGCGGCGTCGCCGGCGAGAGGCCGCTGGTCCTGGTCTGGAAGCGCGCGTGGCTGCAGGACTCCGAGACGTTCGTCCGCAATCAGATGCACGGACTCGAGCGCTGGCGCGCCCTCGGAGTGGGCCTCGAGCGCATCGGCTCGGGCGTCCTCCACGACCGCACGGACATCGTCCTGCACGATCCGATCACCCCTCGCGGGCGGCGGTCCCTCCTCCTGCGGTGGTTCGGAGTATCACGACGGCTCGACGCGATCGTCGATGAGCACCGGCCCGCCCTCATCCATGCGCACTTCCTCATCGACGCCGTCTCCATCGCGCGGTACGCACGGAGGAGGCGCCTCCCGCTCGTCGTGACGGGGCACGGCTACGACGTGACCAGCTGGCCGCTCGCGACCGGAGCTCCGCGCCTGCTCCGACCCCTCGCCCGAGCTCACCGCGCCCTCGAGGCCCGCACCGTCTTCCGTACCGCGCACGCGGTGATCGGCGTGTCCCGCTTCATCACCGACGGGCTCCTGCGCCTGGGGGCGGACCCGCGGCGCACCGGAGTGGGCTACATCGGCGTCCCGACCTCCCGCCCCGAGGCCGCACCGGCTGCGGAGCGCGCGGGAATCGTCTTCGTCGGACGCCTCACCGACAAGAAGGGCGTTCCGGATCTGCTCGAGGCGGTCGCCGCCCTCCCCGGACCGATCCGCGACGTCCCCCTGACCGTCGTCGGCGACGGCCACCTGCGGGAGGCGCTCGTCGAGCAGGCGGCGCGGCTGGGCCTGCAGGTGACCTTCACCGGCTCCCTGCCCCCCGCCGAGGTCGCCCGCATCCTCGCCGGCGCCGCTGTCTTCTGCGCACCGTCTCGGACCGCGGCGACAGGCGACTCCGAGGGCTTCGGCATGGTCTTCCTCGAGGCCGCGCTCGCAGGCGTCCCTGTCGTCTCGTACCGCCACGGCGGCGTCCCGGAGGCGGTCCAGGACGGCGTCACCGGGCTGCTCGTCCCGGAGGGGGACGTGCCCGGCCTGACCGGGGCGCTCGCCGCCCTGCTCCGGGACCCGGACCGCGCGACGCGGATGGGCGCGGAGGGGCGGGAGCGCGTGCTCGCCTCGTTCGACCTCGCCGAGCGGATCCGCGACCTCGAGGACCTCTACGACCGGGCGGCCGGCCGATCGATGCCGACGACGACGGACGGAGATCGCGGATGAGCCGCGCCGAGCACCGCGCCGACGATCCGCGACCGGGCCTCCGTCCGGCCTCCGCCGGGCGGGAGAGGTGAGCCTGCGCCGGAGCACCGTCGACGCGACCGCCTGGACGGCGGTCTCGTTCGCCGTCGCGCTCGTCGTGCAGCTCGGGCAGTTCGCGCTCCTGGCGAGACTGCTGGACCCCTCCGAGATGGGGATCATCGCGATCGTCGCCCTGCTCAACGCGTTCGTCGACATCTTCCTCGGCATGGGGGTCGCCCAGGCGATCATCCAGCGCCGGCGGGCGACCAGCTTCGAGCTCTCGTCGGTCTTCTGGCTCAACCTCTCCGTCGGGCTCCTGGTCACCGTCGCCGTCCTCCTGGGCGCCGCACCGATCGCCTCCCTGCTCGGGTCCGCCGCCGCGGCGCCGGTCCTCACCGTCGCCTCGCTCGTGTTCGTGGGCAGCGCAGCCGGGCAGGTGCCGAGAGCGGTGCTCGAGAAGGGGATCCGGTTCCGAGCGGTCGCCGTGTCCGAGACGATCGCTCTCGTCGGCGGCTTCGCCGTGACGGTCTGCCTCGCGGTCTCTGGAGCAGGGGCGCTCTCCTACGCGTGGGGGCTCGTCGCGACCGCGGCTCTGCGCTCCGTGCTCGCCCTCGTGCAGGCTCGGCGCTGGTTCCGACTGCGATTCCGGTTCCGGATCCGCGAGACCGCCCGCTTCCTCTCCTTCGGCGTCTTCCAGACCCTCGACGGCATCGTCAACTACCTGGGCTCGAACGCCGGCTCGCTCGCGATCGGCCGCCTGCTCGGACCGGCCCAGCTGGGCGGGTACACCCTGGGATACAACCTCGCCGTGAACCTCCCCGCGAGGGTCAACCCGATCGTGACGCGGGTGATGTTCCCGGTGTTCTCCTCGATCCAGCACGACCGTGAGCGCGTCGCGCGGAACCACCTCCGCGTCACCGCGGTGCTCAGCATGGCGAGCATCCCGCCGCTGATGCTGGTGGCGCTGCGCTCCGAGGAGATCGTGCGACTGTTCTACGGACCCGGCTGGGGCTGGATCGCGGGCATGACGAGCGCACTGACGGTGGTGGGCGCGGTGCGGGCGATCGGCAATCCGGTCGGCTTCATCCTGATGGCGATGGACCGGGTGCGGTTCGGGCTGGTCGTGAACATCGTGAAGACCGCGATCACGGTCCCGATGATCGTCGGCGGGGGAGTGCTGTTCGGACTCGACGGCTTGATCGGCGGGCTGCTGCTCTCGAGCGCTCTCGGCTTCGCCGTCACCTGCGCCGTGCTGCGGGTGGTGCTCGGAGTGCGCCTCGGTGCGTTCCTGCGCGCGTGCGCGGCGGGGCCGCTGCTCGCCGCGCCGATGGCGATCGTGCTGCTTCTGCTCCGCATCCTCCCCGAGGGCGCGCCCCTGCGGCTGCTCCCGGTGGAGCTGGCGCTCGCGGGCCTCGTGCTGGGAGCGACCGCCCTCCTGGCGCCGGGGCGCGACATCGCCGAGGCGCGATCGCTCGTCCTGTCACGACTGCCCGCCCGGTTCCGGCCCGGCGCCGCCGCCCCGGTCGAGGTCGCCGTGGTGCTGGCCGCCGAGGAGCGCTTCGACGGCAGCGGGGGAGCCGTGGCGACCTGGGTCCGCGAGACGGTGTCCCGGTCCTCGCTCCGGATCGCCGTGCACGCGCCGTGGTCGTCGGCGTCACCGGGCGTGGACGTCAGGCCCCATCGTCTGTACCGGCGGATCTACGCGGTCCAGCGGCGCGCGGCACTCCTCCTGGCGCATAGGCGCGACAGCGACCCGGGCTCCGAGCTGCGCCGGCTGTCCTTCGGCGGGCGCTTCTGGCTGCTGGTGCTCGCTCCGTCGCTGCGCCGTGTCCCGACGGTCTGGATCCACAACCGCCCCCGCTACGCCGTGCGCCTGCGCCGCCTGGGCTACCGGGGGCGGATCGTCACACACCTGCACAACGACCTGCTCGATCACCTGCCGCCCGATCCCGCCGCGGCCCGGCGCTACCTCGACGCGGTCGACGAGTGGATCTTCTGCAGCGAGTTCCTGCGCGCCCGAGCGGTCGACCGGTACGGCCTGATCACCACAACCGTCCTGTACAACGGGGTCGTCCCTCCGCCCGAGGTCCCGCCGGAGCCGCTCGGCGGGACTGCGGAGGCGGTCTTCGCCGGGCGACTGGTGGCCGAGAAGGGAGCCCGCGAGGCCGTCGAGATCGTGAGGCGGATGCGGACCGAGCACGGCGCCGATCTGCGACTGGTCATCGCCGGCGCATCGGGCCTCGGGGACGACGCGACGCCCACCCCGTACGTCCGAGCGCTCGACGAGGCGGTCGCCACCCTGCCCGGCGCCGTGCGCCGGCTCCCGTTCCTCCGGCACGAGGACCTGCTGGAGCTGTTCGGCTCCTCGGCACTCCTGCTCTACCCCTGCCGCTGGAACGAGCCGTTCGGGATGGTGGTGGTGGAGGCGCTCTCGCGGGGGATCCCCGTCGTGACGGTCGAGCGCGGAGGCCTCCCCGAGATCCTGCGCACCTCCGACGGAGTGGTCGACGGATCCGTCCTCGTCCCGCCGGGCACGGAGGAGGAGGTCGCGGACGCCGTCCTCGCGGAGCTCCCCGCCCTCATCGCCTCGCTGCGCGATCCCCGGCGACGCGCGGAGGTCGCTGCGGCGTCGCGGCGCCGAGCGGCGGACTTCGGCTGGCCGGGCATCGCCCGCCGCGCGGACGAGCTGCTGGCAGACCCCCGTGGCTGAGGCGCGGGGCCGCCGCGCGCACGCGGATCGACGTTCCGCGCCAAGCCCGTCGAGGCTCGTGCCGCGCGATTAGTGTCGGCGCGACATGCCACCTGCATCCCCTCTCCCGCCCGCGTCCGCCGACGCCACCGCCTCTCCCGTGCTGCTCGATCCGCCTCCCGCCTCGGACCGGCGCCCGCGGACGACCCTCCCGCCGCGAGAGGTCGGCCCGTCGTCCCGGAATCGGCGCGCCGCTCCTCCGCTCCGCCAGACGGAGGCCGCCACCGGCACCTCCGCGGAACGGCTCTGACATGGGCCGCCACGCCGACGACGCCCTCCTCCGCCGCCGGACCGCCTCTCATCCCTCCGTCATCGCCGCGACCCGCGTCACCGACGCTCCGAAGACCCGCGGGCTGCCGTCGCGCGCGTCGGCGGATCCCGCTCAGCGGCGGCACGAGCGGATCGTCCTCGTCTTCCTCGCGGTGCTCCTGGCGCTGAGCGTCGTGCAGCTCTACACCCTGGGCCCCGTCACCGCTCCGGTCGCCTGGAGCCTGCTCTTCCTCCCGTACTCCGTCGCGCGGCTGCGCGGCGGGCGGATCGACCGGTTCGTGGTCGTGGTCCTCCTCGTGATCGCCGGCACCCTCTTCGCGCTCACCTACTCCGGAGCACGCGCGGCCGCGCTGCGCGACGTGGTCTCCGTCGTCTCCTTCCTCACTCCGTACCTGGCCGTCCGCGGGCTCGGCGACGGCGCCTGGCGTGTCGTCGGCCGCGCCCTCGGCTGGGCGGCGCCCGTGTTCCTCCTCCAGGTGACGCTCACGATCCTCTTCCAGCTCGATCCCGTGCAGGAGACCGCCTACCTCCGGTGGCCGGACGCGGTGCTGTTCTCCGACATCTACGTGCGGGACATCTTCACGACGTCCTTCAACAACGTCCTGCAGGAGAAGTCGGGAGGGTTCTTCCTCAACGGCAACATCGCCTCGATGTACATGGCCACGACCGGCGCGCTGGCCTTCGCCGTCTGGAGACGGCAGCGGGGGAGGCTCCTCCTGCTCGTCGCCGTCGCCGGGCTGGTCGGCGCCCTCTTCACGCTGTCCAAGACCGCGATCGTCCTCGCGATCGTCCTGCCCCTGCTGGTCGCCGCGATCCGCGGACTCAAGGGACGCAGCCTCGGTCCGGTCGCCTGGATGATCACCATCCCCTCCGGGATCACGGCCGTGTACGCCGTCGCCGTGTCCTTTCCGCAGCTGGCGGAGGCGGGCCTGCTCACGCTCGGGGCCCGCGGCGACTTCCTGCGCCTGGCTGCGAGTGCGTTCCCCGACAACTGGCTGCTGGGGCTGGGGTACGGCGGATGGCAGGAGCTGTGGCTGGCGCGCGGGTCGCAGTTCACCCAGCACAGCGAGCCGCGCCCGCCTCACAACCTCCTCGTCACCGCGTGGACCAACGGCGGGCTCCTGATCGCGCTCCCCGTCCTCGCGTTCCTCCTCCTCGCCACCGTCGCCGTCGTGCGCCTGCTCCTCCGGGTCGCCCGGAACGAGGCCGTCGCCGTCGGGGCGCTCGCCGTCGCCGTCCTCTGGACGTTCCTGCACGGGATGGCCGACAACACCACCTGGTTCGGCGATCAGCACTCGCTCGCGACGCTCGCCGTCTCCGTGGCGCTCGTGGGCGTCCTGTCGGCGGAGGTCCCCGCGCCGGGCCGAGTGCCTCACGGAAGCGCTCCGGCGGCCTCGGCCGGCACGGGTCGGGCGCCGCTGCGACGGCCGCCGAGCCCCGGCCTCGGGCGGCGCTGACGCGACCGCCGCGCCGCAGCCGGTCCGGACACGGACCGCGCCGGTATCATCGACCCGTTATGGCACGCATCTACGACTGCTCCGTCGACACGGACCTCCTGACCGGCACCCGTCTCGCGCGGACGGCCATCGGCCGCGGCGAGCTCGTGGTGATCCCCACCGACACCGTCTACGGCGTCGCAGCCAACGCGTTCGACGCCGCCGCGGTCCAGCGCCTGCTCGACGCGAAGGGACGGACGAGGCAGTCGCCGCCGCCCGTCCTGATCGGGGACGTGGCCGCCCTCGACGCCCTCGCCGAGAACGTGCCGGAGGCGGTGCGCGACCTCGCGCGAGAGTTCTGGCCCGGCGGGCTCACCATCGTCCTGCACGCCCAGCCCTCCCTGGTCTGGGACCTGGGCGAGACGCGCGGGACCGTGGCGCTGCGCATGCCGGACAACCCGGTGACGATCGAGCTCCTCGCCGAGACCGGTCCGCTGGCGGTCTCCTCCGCCAACCGCACGGGGCAGCCCTCGGCCACGACCGCACAGGAGGCGTTCGACCAGCTCGGCGACTCCGTCGACGTCTATCTCGACGCCGGCGCCGCCGGATCGCGCTACAGCGACCGCCCCGCGGGCGCCAGCGAGTCCTCGACGATCGTCGATGCGACAGCGCTGAGCTTCGAGGGCGGCACCCTGCGCATCCTGCGCCAGGGAGTCGTGTCGGCCGAGCGGATCCGCGAGGTCGTCGGCGACCTGCTGCCGGATCCGGACGCGCCCCGCGCCGAGACGTCGGAGCCCGACGCCTCCACGGTCGGCGCGGCGCAGGCCGGGGACCAGCAGGAGCCCGCCGAGACCGCGACCGGCAGCGACCCGTACGCCTTCGAGCGGACCCCGACAGCGCGCCCCGACTGGGCCTCCGGTGCCCGCCTGCAGGACGACTCCGCTCCCGTCGATTCCGCCGATGCGCCGGACACGGGTTCGTCGAGCACGAACGCGCCGACGCCCAACACCGGCACCGGCGCCGCCCGCACCGACTCCGCTCCGGGTGAGTAACCGGTGATCACCTTCGCCCTCGTCTCGCTCGCGGTCGCGCTCGTGACCGGAGCGCTGTCGTGGGTCATCTGGAAGCTGAGCCTGAAGTACCGGCTCTACCCGAAGATCCGCGTCAGGGACATGCACACGCGGCCGACCCCCCGCCTGGGCGGCATCGCGATGTTCATCGGGATCCTCGTCGGCTTCGGCATCGCCTCCCAGCTGCCCTACTTCCGGCTGGTGTTCGCCAATCCCGAGCCGATCCTCGCGATCCTCGGCGCGAGCCTGCTCATCGTCCTCATCGGCGTCGCCGACGACATCTGGGACCTGGACTGGACCACGAAGCTGGCCGGTCAGCTGATCGCCGCCGGCCTGATCGCCTGGAAGGGCGTGCAGATCGTCTCCCTGCCGATCGGCGGCCTGACCGTCGGCTCGCCGTGGATGTCGCTGATCATCACCGTGCTCGCGATCGTCCTGGTCACCAACGCTCTCAACTTCATCGACGGCCTCGACGGCCTCGTGGCGGGCGTCGCCCTGATCTCCAACGGGGTCTTCTTCCTCTACAGCTACCTGCTGGTGCAGCAGACCTCGCCCACCGACTACTTCAACCTGGCCTCGCTCATCGCGGTCCTGCTCGTCGGCGCCTGCGCCGGATTCCTCCCCATCAACTGGCGTCCGGCGCGGATGTTCATGGGCGACAGCGGCGCACTGCTGATCGGGATGCTGATGGCCACCTCCGCGATCGCGGTCACCGGCCAGATCGACCCGGCCCAGCTCGCGGCGAAGGAGCTCCTGCCCGCGTTCATCCCGATCATCCTGCCGTTCGCGATCCTCGTGGTGCCGCTGATGGACTTCGGCCTCGCCGTGATCAGGCGCCTGCGCGCGGGAAAGTCGCCGTTCAGCGCCGACCGGAAGCACCTGCACCACCGCCTGCTCGACATGGGGCACTCCCACCTGCACGCCGTGCTGATCTTCTACGCGTGGACCGCCGTCGTCGCCGTCAGCTGCCTGCTGATGTTCGTGGTCGACGTGCTGTGGGTCCCGCTCGTCTTCCTCGGAGCCGGTCTGCTGGTCTGCACCGTCGTGACGCTCGCCCCGCTCAGCCGCCGCAAGCGGCTCGAGGCGGCGGCGCAGTCCGCGGAGGCCTCACCCGTCCTCGACCCCCTCGACCGCGCGTCCTCGACGGAGCTGCTCCGTCCGCCGGCCGGACTCCCGATCGACCGGGACACGACAGCGCCAACCACGGCGCGGAAGGAAGCATCATGACCGGAGCCTCCCCGGCCACCCCCCGTCCGCAGCCCGCGTCCGTACCCGTCCTGCGCCGCGCGCTGGTCGTGGGCGGCCTCTTCGTGCTCGCCCTGGCCGTTCTCGGCACCGTCGTCGGCGGGATCGCCGCCGGGGGAGAGGGCGCCATCGGAGCCCTCCTCGGCGCGATCGTCGGCGGCGTGATGGTGCTCCTCACCGCCGCGAGCATCCTCGTCGCCAACCGCCTCGACATCGGCGGGTTCTTCGCCGTCGTCCTCGGCACGTGGCTCGCCAAGTTCGTGCTGTTCGTGATCGCCGCCCTGGTCCTACGCGACCAGCCGTGGCTGAACAGCACCGCGATGTTCGTCACGATCATCGTCGCCGTCCTGGGGTCCCTGGTGATCGACGTCCTGGTCGTCTCGCGCTCGCGCATGCCGAACGTCAGCGACATCGCCCGATGAGGACGAGCCGAACGGTTCCTGAGAGGACCACGATTCGGCTCTCAGGCCGTTCTGTTGCTACAGTAGGGACGAATCCCGCAGGCGAACGTGTCCTCAGATCGTCTCATCGTTGATGGAGGTCGTCGAGCACGATCGCCGTCCGAGCGGAAAACCCCACCTTTCGTCGTCGCGAGAGCGTTGCGTCCGAATGATTCGATTCGGTCGGCTGCAACGTGCCACGCCCCGAATTCCAGGAGCTAGCGCTGTTTGCTAACGCTGTGACCCTGTTGGTCTCGTCCTCGACCGGTGAGAGTGACTTCCACACCCCGTCGATCTCCGAGTTCTTCCCGCCCGGTTTCCTCTTCGAGGGAACCCCTTTCGAGATCAACCGCGTCATGCTGGTCCGCTTCATCGCGGTCATCGCACTGATGCTGTTCTTCTGGCTCGGGACGCGCAAGCTGCGTCTCGTCCCCGGCCGCTTCCAGAACGTCGTCGAGCTCGCGTTCGACTTCGTCCGCGTCACCATCGCCAAGGACATCCTCGGCGAGAAGGACGCGCGCCGGTTCCTCCCGATCCTCGTGACGATCTTCTTCGCGATCATCTCGATGAACCTGACCGGCATCGTCCCGTTCCTGAACATCGCGGGGACCTCCGTGGTGGGCATGCCGCTCTTCCTCGGCCTGGTCGCCTACGTGACGTTCATCTACGCGGGCATCAAGGACCGGGGGATGGGCTTCTTCAAGAACGCCCTGTTCCCGCCCGGAGCGCCGTTCCTGATCTACTTCATCCTCACGCCGATCGAGCTGCTGCAGACGTTCATCATCCGTCCGCTCTCGCTCGCACTGCGGCTCGTGATGAACATGATCGTCGGCCACCTCCTGCTGGTGCTGTGCTTCTCGGCCACGCAGTTCTTCCTCTTCAGCTCCCAGATCGACCCGGGCTTCAAGCTCTTCGGCGTCGTGACCTTCGCCTTCGGCGGTGCGTTCACGCTCTTCGAGCTCCTCGTCGCCGTGCTGCAGGCCTACATCTTCACCCTCCTCGCTGCGGTCTACATCCAGTTGGCCGTCGCCGAGGAGCACTGACCCCACTACTCACGGGCTCCCGCCCGTTCTCACGATCACCCCACTGAAAGGACCCACTCGTGGACTCAGTCACCGTTCTCGCCGAACTCACCGGCAACATCGCGACGGTCGGTTACGGCCTCGCAGCGATCGGCCCCGGCATCGGTGTCGGCATCGTCGCGGGCAAGACCGTCGAGGCCATGGCGCGCCAGCCCGAGATGGCCGGCCGCCTCCAGACCACGATGTTCCTCGGCATCGCGTTCACCGAGGTGCTCGCGCTCATCGGCCTCGCCACCTACTTCATCTTCGCGGCGTAGTCGTGTTCAGCACCGCTGTGAACATCGCTGCGGAAGAAGGTGACGTCCCCGCGGTCATTCTGATCCCGGAGTTCTACGACTTCTTCTGGTCGGGGGTGATCTTCCTCATCCTGCTGTTCTTCTTCTGGAGGCTGGTCCTGCCGCGCCTGCAGAAGATGCTCGACGCGCGCTCCGCCGCGATCGAGGGGAACATCGCGAAGGCCGACGAGGCCCAGCGACAGGCCGAGGCCGCCCTCGAGAAGTACACCGCCCAGCTGGCCGAGGCCCGCGCCGAGGCCGGAGTGATCCGTGAGAAGGCGAACGCCGACGGCAACGCGATCGTGGCGGCGAAGAAGGAGCAGGCGCAGGTCGAGGCCGAGCGCATCCTCCACAACGCGCACGCTCAGATCGAGGCGGACCGTCAGGCCGCCGTGGTCTCGCTCCGCTCCGAAGTCGGAACCCTCGCCATCGACCTCGCCTCCGGCGTGATCGGCGAGAGCCTCAACGACGACGCGAAGGCGTCCGCGATCGTGGACCGCTTCCTCGCCGACCTCGAGGCCTCGGAGAAGGCGAACAACTGATGGGCAGCGCGTCCAGGCAGGCACTCGCATCGGCGAAGGCGGAGCTCTCCGCCCTCGCCGGTCAGGCGTCCCTCGACACGGCCCAGCAGCTCTTCGAGGCCGCACGGGTCATCGACGGCCAGGCGCAGCTGCGCGCGGCCCTCGCCGACCCGAGCGCCGACTCGAGCAGCAAGCAGGCTCTCGTCGCCCGCGTGTTCGGTCCCTTCGGCGAGCCGGCCAAGCGCCTGCTCACCGTGATCGTCGGCCACCGCTGGTCGAGCCCGAGCGACATGGTCGCCGGGGTCGAGGAGGTCGGGGTCCGCGCGATCGCGTCGTCCGCTCCGGAGGGCGTCAACCTCGAGAAGGAGCTCCACTCCTTCGGCGAGGTCGTCGCCTCCGACGCCCAGCTCGAGCTCGCGCTCGGCAGCAAGCTCGCCGCCGCCGACTCGAAGGTCGCGCTCGTGCAGCGCCTCCTCGAGGGCAAGGCCGCGGCCGAGACGCTGGCGATCCTCCGGCAGCTGATCGTGCACCCGCGCGGTCGCCGCATCCCGGAGCTCGTCCGCTTCGCAGCAGGCGTGGTCGCCGACCAGGGCGGGTTCATCCTCGCCACGGTCTCGGTCGCCGCACCGATCGCCCCCGAGCAGCTCGACCGGCTCCGCTCGGCGCTCACGCGCCAGTACAGCCGACCGGTCTCCGTCAACGTCGTGGTCGATCCCTCCCTCCTGGGCGGGATGCGCCTGCACGTCGGCGACGAGGTCATCGACGGAACCGTCTCCGCACGGCTGTCCGACCTGAAGCTCCAGCTCGCGTCCTGACGGGCGCACGTATCCTCAGAGGGCACTGCCCTCGACCCCCGCACCATCCAGGTCAGGCCCCGACGACCTCTTCGGCTCGCACGGACCCAACGAATAGGAATTCCCATGGCAGATATCACCATCAGCCCGGATGAGATCCGCGACGCGCTGAAGGACTTCGTCTCGTCGTACGAGCCGGGCAAGGCCTCCACCACCGAGGTCGGCTACGTCATCGACGCCGCCGACGGCATCGCCCACGTCGAGGGCCTCCCCGGCGTCATGGCCAACGAGCTCATCCGCTTCTCCAACGGTGTCCTGGGCCTGGCCCAGAACCTCGACGAGAACGAGATCGGCGTCGTCGTCCTCGGCGAGTTCTCCGGCATCGAGGAGGGCATGGAGGTCACCCGCACCGGCGAGGTCCTCTCGGTCCCCGTCGGCGACGGCTACCTCGGCCGCGTCGTCGACCCGCTCGGCAACCCGATCGACGGACTCGGCGAGATCGTCTCCGAGGGCCGCCGCGCCCTCGAGCTCCAGGCTCCCGGCGTCATGTCGCGCAAGTCGGTCCACGAGCCGCTGCAGACCGGCATCAAGGCCATCGACGCGATGATCCCGGTCGGCCGCGGCCAGCGCCAGCTCATCATCGGCGACCGCCAGACCGGCAAGACGGCCATCGCGATCGACACGATCATCAATCAGAAGGCCAACTGGGAGTCGGGCGACACGAACAAGCAGGTCCGCTGCATCTACGTCGCCATCGGCCAGAAGGGCTCGACCATCGCCTCGGTGAAGGGCGCGCTCGAGGACGCCGGAGCGATGGAGTACACGACCATCGTCGCGTCCCCCGCCTCCGACCCCGCCGGCTTCAAGTACCTCGCCCCCTACACCGGCTCGGCCATCGGCCAGCACTGGATGTACGGCGGCAAGCACGTCCTGATCATCTTCGACGACCTGTCGAAGCAGGCCGAGGCCTACCGCGCCGTGTCGCTCCTCCTGCGCCGCCCGCCGGGCCGCGAGGCGTACCCGGGTGACGTCTTCTACCTGCACTCCCGTCTGCTGGAGCGCTGCGCGAAGCTGTCCGACGAGCTCGGCGCCGGCTCGATGACCGGTCTCCCGATCATCGAGACCAAGGCCAACGACGTCTCGGCCTACATCCCGACCAACGTGATCTCGATCACCGACGGCCAGATCTTCCTCCAGTCCGACCTCTTCAACGCCAACCAGCGTCCCGCGGTCGACGTGGGCATCTCGGTCTCGCGGGTCGGCGGCGACGCGCAGGTCAAGTCGATCAAGAAGGTCTCCGGCACGCTGAAGCTCGAGCTGGCGCAGTACCGCTCGCTCGAGGCCTTCGCGATGTTCGCCTCCGACCTCGACGCCGCCTCGCGCCGTCAGCTCGCCCGCGGCGCCCGCCTGACCGAGCTGCTCAAGCAGCCGCAGTACTCGCCGTACCCCGTCGAGGAGCAGGTCGTCTCGATCTGGGCCGGAACGAACGGCAAGCTCGACGAGGTCCCGGTCCCCGACGTGCTGCGCTTCGAGCGCGAGCTCCTGGACTACCTGGGCCGCAACACCCAGGTGCTGAACACCCTCCGCGACACCAACGTGCTCTCCGACGACACCGTCGCCGAGCTCAACCGTGCCGTCGACGGCTTCAAGCTGGAGTTCCAGACCGGTGAGGGCAAGCCGCTCGCCTCGGTCGGGCGCGAGGAGCACCAGGCCATCGCGGCCGACGAGGTCGGCCAGGAGAAGATCGTCAAGGGCCGTCGCTGACCAGCGGCACCCCGTCGATTCGCCACTTTTAGGACAACAGGAGACACATGGGAGCGCAACTCCGGGTCTACCGGTCGAAGATCCGCTCGGCCCAGACGACCAAGAAGATCACTCGGGCCATGGAGCTGATCTCGGCCTCGCGCATCCAGAAGGCGCAGAACCGCGTCGCTGCCGCGGCGCCGTACTCGAACGCGATCACGCGCGCCGTGTCCGCTGTCGCGACCTACTCGAACGTGGAGCACCCGCTCACGACCGAGCGCGAGAAGCTGGACACGGCCGCGATCGTGATCTTCACCTCCGACCGCGGCCTCGCCGGCGCGTTCTCCTCGAGCGTGCTCAAGGAGGCCGAGGAGCTGGCCGCGCTGCTGCGCAGCGAGGGCAAGGAGGTCGTCTTCTACCTGGTCGGCCGCAAGGCGAACGCGTACTTCTCGTTCCGGAAGCGGGCCAGCGTCCGCGTCTGGACGGGCGGCACCGACCAGCCCGTGTTCGAGACGGCGAAGGAGATCGCGGACGCGGTCGTCGAGTCGTACAACCTCGATGACGAGGAGGGCGGCGTGGACGAGATCCACCTCGTCTACAACCGCTTCGTCAGCATGGTCACCCAGCAGCCGACCGTCGTCCGGCTGCTGCCGCTCGAGGTCGTCGAGGGCGCCGAGGAGCAGAACAGCGAGCTGTACCCGCTCTACGAGTTCGAGCCCGACCCCGAGACGGTCCTCGACCGCCTCCTGCCCGTGTATGTCGAGAGCCGCATCTTCAACGCGATGCTGCAGTCGGCGGCCTCGGAGCACGCGGCACGCCAGAAGGCCATGAAGTCGGCGAGCGACAACGCGGACACGCTGATCAAGACCTACACGCGTCTCGCCAACAACGCCCGCCAGACCGAGATCACGCAGCAGATCGCCGAGATCGTCGGCGGCGCCGACGCCCTGTCCTCCTCCAAGTAAGAGGGCTCCGCTCCACACAGTTTCGACTCCGCCCTCCGGGAGCGGTGAGACCACAGAAGGAAGTAGCAATGACACTGACCGCACCTGAGGCGGCGACCGGGACGTCGGGCGGGGCCATCGGCCGCATCGCCCGCGTCACCGGCCCCGTCGTTGACATCGAGTTCCCCCACGACGCGATCCCCGAGGTCTATAACGCGCTCTACACGCACGTCGAGGTCGAGGGCGTCTCGAGCAAGCTGACCTTCGAGGTCGCGCAGCACCTGGGCGACGACCTCGTCCGGGCCATCTCCCTGAACCCCACCGACGGACTCGTCCGCGGCCAGGAGGTCCACGACACCGGCCTGCCGATCTCGGTCCCGGTCGGCGACGTGACCAAGGGCAAGGTCTTCAACGTGATCGGCGAGGTGCTCAACGCCGACGCCGACGGGAAGATCAACGGAGAGTCGTTCGAGATCACCGAGCGCTGGCCGATCCACCGCAAGCCCCCGCAGTTCGACCAGCTCGAGTCCAAGACCGAGCTGTTCGAGACCGGCATCAAGGTCATCGACCTGCTCACTCCGTACGTGCAGGGCGGCAAGATCGGCCTGTTCGGCGGCGCGGGCGTCGGCAAGACCGTCCTCATCCAGGAGATGATCCAGCGCGTCGCGCAGGACCACGGTGGAGTGTCCGTGTTCGCCGGTGTCGGCGAGCGCACCCGTGAGGGCAACGACCTCATCGCCGAGATGGAGGAGGCGGGCGTCTTCGACAAGACCGCTCTCGTCTTCGGCCAGATGGACGAGCCGCCGGGAACGCGTCTGCGCGTCGCCCTGTCGGCCCTGACCATGGCGGAGTACTTCCGCGATGTGCAGAAGCAGGACGTGCTGCTCTTCATCGACAACATCTTCCGCTTCACGCAGGCCGGCTCGGAGGTGTCGACCCTGCTGGGCCGCATGCCCTCCGCGGTGGGCTACCAGCCGAACCTCGCCGACGAGATGGGTGTGCTCCAGGAGCGCATCACCTCGACGCGCGGACACTCGATCACCTCGCTGCAGGCGATCTACGTCCCCGCCGACGACTACACCGACCCGGCGCCGGCGACCACCTTCGCCCACCTCGACGCGACCACCGAGCTCTCCCGTGAGATCGCGTCGAAGGGCCTCTACCCGGCCGTCGACCCGCTCACGTCCACCTCGCGCATCCTCGACCCCCGCTACCTGGGCGCCGACCACTACCGCGTGGCGACGAACGTGAAGCAGATCCTGCAGAAGAACAAGGAGCTGCAGGAGATCATCGCGATCCTCGGTGTCGACGAGCTGTCGGAGGAGGACAAGATCACGGTGTCGCGTGCGCGCCGGATCCAGCAGTTCCTCTCGCAGAACACCTACATGGCGAAGAAGTTCACCGGTGTCGAGGGATCGACCGTCCCGCTGAAGGACACGATCGAGTCGTTCGACGCGATCACCAAGGGCGAGTTCGACCACGTGGCCGAGCAGGCGTTCTTCAACGTCGGCTCGATCTCGGACGTCGAGGAGAAGTGGACCCAGATCCAGAAGGAGAACGGCTGATCATGGCCGGGACCCTGAAGGTCAGCGTCGTGTCCGCGAACGCCGAGGTGTGGTCCGGAGAGGCGAAGCAGCTCACGGCTCGCACGGTCGAGGGCGAGATCGGCATCCTCGCCGGCCACGAGCCGATGCTCGCGATCCTCGCCACCGGCGAGGTGCGCGTCACGGCCCTGGACGGCACGCGTCTCACCGCGCAGGCCGACGACGGCTTCCTGTCCGTCGAGAACGACGTGGTGACCGTGGTCGCCCGTCAGGCATCGCTGGTCTAGTACACCGCCGCTCACCGCGGCACGGAGGGGCCGGACGATCATCGCGATCGTCCGGCCCCTTCGTCGTGCCGCCCGTCCCTCTTCTCCGAAGGAGTCCTGTGCACGTCCTGCTGCCACCGTCCGAGACGAAGCGCGACGGCGGCGACGAGCCGTTCGTGCTCGAGTCGCTCGCCTTCCCCGAGCTCCACCCGAAGCGGCGCGAGCTGGCGGAGGCGCTGATCGCGCTGGCCGGGGACCGCGAGCTCTCTGCCCGGGCGCTGAAGCTCGGTCCGCGTCAGTTCGGCGAGATCGATCGCAACGCGGGGCTCGCGACCGCGGCAGGTCTCCCCGCGGTCGACCGCTTCGACGGGGTGCTCTTCGATGCGCTCGACGCGCGCAGCCTCGATTCCGGTGCACGGGAGGTGCTCGGTCGGACGGCGATCGTGCAGTCCGCGCTCTGGGGGCCGATCCGCGCCCTCGACCTGATCCCTGCATACCGTCTGTCCCACGACTCCCGTATGCCGGGGAGGCCGCTCAAGCGCTGGTGGGCGGCGGAGGCCGGGCGGGTGCTGAGCGCGCTCGACGGGCTTGTCCTCGATCTGCGGAGCGAGGCGTACGCGGCGCTCGGACCGGTTCCTGCGGGCGAGGGGCGGTTCTTCGTCCGCGTCCGCTCGCGCGGGGCCGACGGCGCCCTCCGGTCGCTGAACCACTTCAACAAGCAGGGCAAGGGGCGCTTCGTCAGGGCGCTGGCGGAGGACCGGGTGGCGACGGAGTCGCTCGGCGAGCTCTCGGCGTGGGCGGCCGGGCGCGGGTTCCTGCTCGCCGAAAATCGGCACACGGGAGAGCTCGACCTCGTCGTGCCGGAGTCGTAGGCGTCAGCGTCGGCGCCAGCAGCCGGTGAGGTGGTCATCGACGACTCCGGCCGACTGCATCAGCGCGTACGCGGTGGTCGGTCCGACGAAGCGGAGCCCGGCGGCCTTCAGCGCTCGCGCGAGCGCCGTCGACCCGGGCGTCGTCGCAGGGACGTCGGCGGCACGGACCACCCGGTCCTCGACGTCTGGATCGTGGAAGGACCACACGAGCTCGTCGAGCGCGCCCTCGCCTCTCTGCTCGAGGAGCGCGAGCACGGCCCGGGCGTTGTCCCGGGTGGCGATGATCTTCGCGCGGTTCCGGATGATGCCGCTGTCCTCCATCAGCCGCTCGACATCGGTGTCGTCGTACCGGGCGACCCGGGCCGGATCGAAGCCGTCGAAGGCCTCGCGGAACCTCGGCCGCTTGCGGAGGATCGTGATCCAGGAGAGGCCGGACTGGAACGCCTCGAGGGAGATCTTCTCGAACAGCAGACGATCTCCGTGCAGCGGGCTGCCCCATTCCTCGTCGTGGTAGCGGCGGTACTCCGGATCCGCGCCGCTCCAGGCGCAGCGGACCAGGCCGTCCTCTCCTTCCACGAGTCCGTCGGCCGTGCTCATCGGTGGGGGATCCCCTCGTGATCGAGAAGCCAGGCTTTCGTGGCGACGCCCTCGCCCGCGCTGAAGCCGGTGATCCGTCCGTCGCTCGCGAGGACGCGGTGGCAGCCCACGATGATCGGCACCGGGTTCGCACCGACCGCTCCGCCGATCGGCCGGCCCGCTCGGGGGCGACCGGCGGCCGTGCCCAGTGCGCCGTAGGAGGTGATCTCCCCGAAGCCCAGAGCCTGGAGCCGCTGCCAGATCTCGAGCTGGAAGGGCGTGCCGCGCAGAGCGACCGGCAGATCGAAAGAGCGGCGGGTCCCGTCGAAGTACTCGTCCAGCTGCTCGACGGCCCGCAGGAGTACCGGGAGGTCCGACTCCGGGAGGTGCTCGTGCGGGAGCAGACCGGCCTGCTCGATGGCGAGCGAGACGATCGCATCGCCGTCGCTGCCCACCTCGATGCGGCCGAGGGGGCTCGTCGTCCGTCGGACGTGAAGGGGAGTCGTTCTCATGCGTCGAGAGTATCCGCGGGACTCCCCACCGACCGGCGGGAATCGGACACCGGTGCAGAACTCGGCCGATCGGTCCCCGTGGAGGGATTCCTGGCCGGAGGGCGCCATCCGTGCGACTGCGATTCGGTGTCGATGGGATCTCTCCCTCCACAGGCGGCGGTCTCGAGATCCTTCCGATGATCCCGGAGGACCGTCGCTCCCGCCGGGTGCGGTGGTCGGCAGGATCGCAGCATGACCTCCTCAGCGCTCTTCCCCTACCCCGCTCCCGCCTCGCGTGTCCCGGCCTCTCCCGACGACGCCGCACTGTTCCATGCCGCTCACGGGTCCCGGCGGGGCGCGGCCGAGGCGAGCCTCGTGCTCGTCCCGTTCCGGGCCGGCGCGCCGAGCGGCTCGCTCCGCTTCGAGCTGTCGGGGGCGGATCCATCCCTGGTTGCGCGGGCCTGCCTCGGTGCGCTCGGGCGGTTCGGGCGGGTGCAGCGAGCACTCGCGCTGGTGCATCCCGGCGAGGCGGGTCCGGAGTCGTGCGAGGGACTCGTCGCCGCCCTCGAGGAGCGTGCGCGACGGCTCCCCGGCCTCGCCCTCCGCGTCGCCGTGCTCCCGTCGTCCGGCCGCGACGACGGGCTCGAGGCCGGCGACCGGGACGACCCGCGAGCGGTGGCCGCCGCGGTCGACCGTCTCCTCGACCGCCACCCGCGGGCCGAACTGCCCGACGTGCTGTTGCACGGCGTCGACGACCTCGTCCGGCGAGCTCTCACCGGTCCCGATCCCGAGGTCCGGCCTGCGGGCCTGGCTGCGCTCGTCGTGGCCGTGCAGCGCAGCCGCGGTGCGGACCGCGTGCTGCGGTCGGCGCGGAGCGGTGACCCCGGCGCTGCGGAAGCGCTCGCTCCGCTGCTCCGCCGTGCCGCCGTCGTCGCACCCGCGAGTGAGCGAGCCGGAGTGCTCGTCCTCCTCGCCCGGATCCTGGCCGGTGAGGGCCGTGCCGACGAGGCCGGACGGCTCGCCGACGAGGCCGTCGCTCTCGATCCGCACCACGCAGGTGCGCGCCGAGTCGCGGCCGCACTCGCCGCCGATCGGCGGGAGCGCGCCGCGTGAGGGCGCTAGAGCCGCGACCAGGCCTCGGTGAGAACGCTCCGGAGGATCTGCTCGATCTCGTCGAACTCGCGCGGGCCGATGGTGAGCGGCGGCGCGAGCTGGACGACGGGATCGCCGCGGTCGTCCGCCCGGCAGTACAGCCCCGCGTCGAAGAGCCCCTTCGAGAGGAATCCGCGCAGCAGCCGCTCCGACTCGTCCCCGTCGAACGTCTCCTTCGTCGCCTTGTCCTTCACCAGCTCGATGCCGAAGAAGTAGCCGTCGCCCCGGACGTCGCCGACGATCGGCAGGTCGAGCAGCTTCTCGAGCGTGGACCGGAAGACGGGCGAGTTCTCGCGCACGCGCTCGTTCAGGCCCTCCTCCTCGAAGATGTCGAGGTTCTCGAGCGCGACCGCGGCCGAGACGGGGTGGCCGCCGAAGGTGTAGCCGTGCGGGAAGACGACCTGACCGTGGCGGAAGGGCTCGTAGATCCGATCGCTGACGATCGTCGCGCCGATGGGGGAGTAGCCGCTGGTCATCCCCTTCGCGCAGGTGATCATGTCCGGCACGTAGCCGTACTCGTCGCAGGCGAACATGTGCCCGATGCGGCCGAACGCGCAGATCACCTCATCGGACACCAGCAGCACGTCGTGCTTGTCGCAGATCTCGCGGACCCTCTGGAAGTACCCGCGAGGGGGCGGGAAGCAGCCGCCCGAGTTCTGCACGGGCTCCAGGAACACGGCGGCCACCGTGTCCGGCCCCTCGAACTCGATCATCTCCTCAATGCGGTTCGCCGCCCACAGGCCGAACGCCTCCAGGTCGTCGCCGTGCTCGGGAGCCCGGTAGAAGTTGGTGTTGGGGACGCGGAAGCCGCCCGGCACCAGCGGCTCGAACATCGACTTCATCCCGGGGATGCCCGTGATCGCGAGCGCTCCCTGGGGAGTGCCGTGATACGCGACCGAGCGCGAGACGACCTTGTGCTTGCCCGGCTTGCCCTGCAGCTTCCAGTAGTGCTTGGCGAGCTTGAAAGCCGTCTCCACCGCCTCGCCGCCGCCGGTCGAGAAGAAGACCCGGTTGAGGTCGCCCGGCGCGTGGTCGGCGAGCCGGTCGGCCAGCTCGATCGCCGAGGGGGTCGCGTAGGACCAGAGCGGGAAGAAGGAGAGCTCGGACGCCTGCTTCGCCGCGGCCTCCGCCAGTCGGCGCCGCCCGTGTCCCGCATTGACGACGAAGAGGCCGGACAGGCCGTCGAAGTACTTGCGCCCGGTGCTGTCCCAGATGTGGTGTCCCTCGCCGCGAGTGATGATCGGCACGCCTGCGCCGGAGTCCATCGTCGACTGACGGGTGAAGTGCATCCAGAGGTGGTCCTTCGCCTTCTTCTGCAGGGAGGCGTCGTCGATCCCCCCTGGCGCGTCGGTCCCGCGGACGGGATCGCCCGACTCGAGACCGGAGGTCGAGAAGGCTGTCTCGGTGGTCATCTTTTACCGCGTTCCCCAGTTGTAGAACTGCTTGTGGAGCTTCAGATAGACGAAGGTCTCGGTCGAGAGCACGCCGGGAAGCGACCGGATCTCCTGGTTGAGCAGGGCGATCAGATCGTCATCGTTCTCGCACACGACCTCGGCGAGGATGTCGAAGGAGCCGGCCGTCAGCACGACGTAGTCGACGGCGGGGATGGAGGCGAGCCGGTCCGCGACGTCGCGGGTGTCGCCGGTGACGCGCACACCGATCATCGCCTGGCGGTAGAAGCCGAGCTGCATCGGATCCGTCACCGCGACGATCTGCATGACGCCCGACTCGGTGAGCTTCTGCACCCGCTGCCGGACGGCCGCCTCGCTCAGGCCCACGGCCTTGCCGATCTCGGCGTACGAGCGCCGACCGTCGGCCTGCAGCTGCTCGATGATCGCCTTCGACACCTCGTCGAGCTGGACAGGACGCTGAGAGGGTGGGCGAGTCGGGGCCATGCGGCGATTCTGGCAGTCCACGAGTGCCCGGGCAAGTGGATCCGCACGTCGGAGCTCGCTCCGGCATCGGATCCGGTGGTCGGAGCGTCGACCCGTCTGCGCGACGGACATCGGGCGACAGCGATGGCGGCCGGCTCGGCGGAGGGCCGTCAGCGACTACCATCGGGGGGCGGCAGGGCACCCCTGGAGCCGGCGGTCACGGGCCGACGGACCGGACGGCCGCGGGCCACGGGGATGCGAGGAGCAGCGATGACGCAGATCGGCCGCAGCCGCGCGTCCGTCACCGTCCCCGTCTCCGCCTGGAGCTCCGACGCGCCCTCGGCCGAAGTCACCCTCGGGTGGGCCGCGCGCACCGAGACCGGCCACGTGCGCAGCGCGAACGAGGACAGCTACCTCGCCAAGAGCCCGCTCTTCGCTGTCGCCGACGGGATGGGCGGGCACGCGGCAGGAGAGGTCGCCAGCGACGCGGTCGTGTCGCGCCTGTCCACCGCGGCGCTCGGCGCGACCGTCGGAGCGGAGGAGATCGACCGGGCGCTTCGGGAGGCGGTCGGGGACATCGCCCGGCAGTCGCACACGGCCGACGTCGGCACCGGGACCACGGTCACCGGGATCGCGCTCACGGTGGTCGGGGGAGAGCCCTACTGGTCCGTCTTCAACATCGGCGACTCGCGCGTGTACCTGAGCGTCGCCGGGACCCTCGTGCAGCTCACCGTGGACCACTCCATCGTCCAGGAGCTGGTCGACGCGGGCCTGATCTCCCGCGACGAGGCCGACGTGCATCCGCACAGCAACGTGATCACTCGCGCGGTCGGCTTCCACGAGGCGCCCGTCCCCGACTACCGGCTCGTGCCCGTCCTCGCCGGATCGCGTCTGCTGATCTGCTCGGACGGACTCACGAAGGAGCTGACCGATGCCGGCGTCGGCCACCTGCTCACCGGCACCGGCTCCGCTCAGGAGGCGGCCGACGCCCTGGTCGACGCCGCACTGGACAACGGCGGGCGCGACAACGTCACCGTGATCGTCGTCGACGTCCTCGCGGTCACCGGCGACGAGGAGGCCGGCGCACCGGTCTGACGAGCAGCGCTCCGGCACGGGACGGCCGCGGTGGCGGTGCCGCCGGACCGCCCGCACGCGCCGAACGGCCGTACGACGGTCCTGCGCCTGCCGGTTCGCGTCGGGTTCGGCCGGCTCGGGGCTCCCCGCGCCGGCGCTGGGTACGATGGTGAGCGGAAGGGCGTTCTCGGTGATCTGCAGCACGTGTGGCTCCAACCTCGCTCCCGGGGCGATCCTCTGCGGCGAGTGCGGTTCGTCGGTGGCGGCGCATGCCACGACGGGTGCGTCCCGCCCCTCGTCCTCCGGCGACACGACGGTCCTCGACCCGTCCCGCCGTGCCTGGCTGCCGGGCCTGGCCCCCGGCCGGCACCGGCGTCCCGCCCCCGGCGCACCGATGGCGCCGCCCTCGCAGGGGCTCGTGCGCCTCAGCTTCGCGACCGGGCAGCACGCGATCGTGACCGGCAACGGCCTGATCGGACGCCAGCCGCTCCCGGACCCCAACGAGACGTTCCGGCACATCCTCGCGATCCCGGATCCGTCGCGATCCCTCTCCAAGACCCACCTCGAGTTCGGCTTCGACGAGGGCGGGCTCTGGGTCAGGGACCGCTGGTCGGCCAACGGGTCCGTGCTGGTCGCACCGACCCAGGCGCCGCTCCCGCTCGAGGCCGGCCGCCGCTACCGCGCGAAGCTCGGCAGCCGGATCCTGCTCTCCTCGGTCGAGATGGCGGTCGAGCGCGTCGACGGGTCCGCCGGCGGCTCGGGACGCCCGCCCCTCACCCGCTGACGGCACGGCCTCCGGGGACCGAATCGGCGGTCGACACGGCCTCCGGGTGCGGAATTCGTGACGATCATGTTTCCGGATGAGCGTTCTCCTCCGTTCGCCGTGACAGGCGGATGAGCGCTGTGCCAGTATTTCCCCACGTTCGGCCCCCGAGGCACGAGCCCCGACGCAGTCAGGAGCCCCCGCCATGACCCGTCCCCTCCCGAGGGATCCCGTCCTCCGCCGGGCCGTCGCCGCGGCACGCTCGCACGAGCGCGAGCGCCGGGCGGTCCTCTCGCGTCGGGCGGTCCTCGGCGGGATCGGCCTCGGAGCGGGTGCCCTCGCCCTGGCCGCCTGCGCCCCGCAGACCCGTGCCGCTCCGACCGCCGCCGCCGACGGATCGGCCGGCGACCCGCGCCTGGTGTGGGACAACTGGCCCGCCTACATGGACGAGGACGACGACGGGAACCACCCCACGCTCCAGGGCTTCGAGGAGCAGACGGGCATCGCGGTGACCTACAACGTCGCCGTCGACGACAACAACTCGTACTACGGCAAGGTGAAGGATCAGCTCGCGCTCGGGCAGTACATCGGCGCCGACACGGTCTGCCTGACGGAGTGGATGGTCTCGCGCCTGGTGCGCCGCGGCTACGTGCAGGAGCTCGACCACGCGAACATCCCGAACATCGCCAACCTCACCCCCTCGCTGGCGAACCCCGACTTCGATCCGGGCCGCCGGCTCTCCCTCCCGTACCAGGCGGGGTTCTCGGGCATCTGCTGGAACAGGGAGAAGCTGCCGAAGGGCCTCTCGAGCATCGAGGATCTGTGGGATCCGTCGCTCCGCGGCCGCGTCGGCGTGCTGAGCGAGATGCGCGACACGATCGGGCTCATCATGCTCGCTCAGGGGACGGACATCGCCGGCTCCTGGGGCGACGACGAGTACATGAACGCGATCGACGTCTTCCGCGAGCAGGTCGACGCCGGACAGATCCGCAACATCAAGGGGAACGCGTACCTCAACGACCTGCAGAACGAGGACACCCTCGCAGCGATCTGCTGGTCCGGCGACATCACCCTGATCAACGCCGAGGCCGGCGACAAGTGGGAGTTCGCCTTCCCCGACTCGGGCGGCGCACTCTGGAACGACACCTTCGTGGTCCCGATGGGCTCCGAGCGCAAGGCCAACGCCGAAGCCCTGATGAATTACTACTACGAGCCCGAGGTCGCCGCCGAGGTGGCCGCCTGGGTCAACTACATCACCCCCGTGGATGGAGCGAAGGACGTCATGGAGAGCATCGATCCGGAGCTGGCCGAGAACCAGCTGATCTTCCCCGACGAGGACACGCTCGCGCAGGCGCACGTGTTCCGGACCCTGACCGCCGCGGAGGAGAAGGAGTACCAGGCCGAGTTCCAGAAGGTGCTCCTGGGCATCTGATGGCGATCGGGACCTTCGCCGAGAGCGGCGCCGACCTCCAGCTGGTCGGGATCAGCAAGCAGTACCCGGGCTTCACGGCCATCGACTCCCTGGACCTCACCATCCCGGCGGGCTCCTTCTTCGCCCTGCTGGGCCCCTCGGGCTGCGGCAAGACGACGACGCTGCGCCTGGTCGCCGGGCTCGAGGAGCCCTCCGCCGGCCGGATCCTCATCGGCGGGCGGGACGTCACCGAGACGAAGACGTACCAGCGGCCCGTCAACACCGTGTTCCAGTCGTACGCGCTGTTCCCGCACATGTCGATCCTCGAGAACGTCGCCTTCGGCCTGAAGCGGCGGAGGATCGCCGACCCCGTCGGCAAGGCGCACGAGGCGCTCCGCCTGGTCGAGCTCGACCACCTCGCCCAGCGCCGCCCCGCGCAGCTCTCCGGTGGTCAGCAGCAGCGGGTCGCCCTCGCGCGCGCCCTCGTCAACCGGCCCGCCCTGCTCCTGCTCGACGAGCCGCTCGGCGCCCTCGACCTCAAGCTCCGCCGGCAGATGCAGCTGGAGCTCAAGTCGATCCAGGAGGAGGTGGGCCTCACCTTCCTCCACGTCACGCACGACCAGGAGGAGGCCATGACGATGGCCGACACCGTCGCGGTGATGAACAAGGGCAGGATCGAGCAGATGGGCGCGCCGGAGGAGCTCTACGAGCTCCCGCGCACCGCGTTCGTCGCGAACTTCCTCGGCCAGTCCAACCTCTTCACGGGTGAGGTGGTCGGCAGCACCGACCGCGCACTCACCGTCGACGCGGGCGGGCACCGGATCGTCGTGCCTGTCGCCCGCTGCGCCCGCACGAGCGGGGAGATCACGGTCGGCGTCCGCCCCGAGAAGCTCCTGCTGCTGACGCAGGAGCCGCCGGCGGACTCCGGCCGGAACGTGCTCGGGCCCGGTCGCGTGGTCGACGTCTCCTTCAGCGGGGTCAGCACCCAGTACACGATCCGGATGCCGGGCCTGGGCCCGGTGGTCGTCTTCGCGCAGAACATGGTCTTCGGGCCGGTCGTCGGCGAGGGAGCGGAGGTGTGGGTCGGCTTCAGCACCGAGCACGGCTTCGGACTCGCGGACGAACCGGGCTCGGTCCCGCGCTTCGAGGCGGACGACTCCACCAGCGCCATCGCCGTGCAGCGCCGGGGGCTCCTGGCCGGTCGCAGCGGGGGAGCGTAGGCATGGCCTTCGCCGCCTTCGCCACGGGGCAGGCGGATCCTCAGGACGCTCCGGTCCGCCGGCGGTCGACGATCGCGCTGGTCCTGCTGCTGCCGGGCATCGCCTACATGCTGCTGTTCTTCCTGGCACCGCTGATCTCGCTCGTGCTCACCTCGTTCCAGGCCGAGGTGCCGGACGGGGACATCGGCGAGTACGCCCCCGGGTTCGCCTGGCAGAACTACCTCGTGGTGATGGGCGACTACTGGCCGCACGTGCTCCGCTCCTTCGGCTACGCGCTGATCGCGACGGTGCTCGCGCTGGTGATCAGCTACCCGCTGGCCTACTTCATCGGAGTGAAGGCGCGGCCCTGGCCGCTGCTGCAGAACCTGCTCCTCACGCTGGTGATCGCGCCCTTCTTCATCAGCTTCCTGCTCCGGACGCTGGCGTGGAAGCAGATCCTCGCGGACGAGAGCCCGCTCGTGCAGGCGCTCAAGGCCGTGGCGGTCCTGCCGAGCGACGGCCACCTCACGGGGACGCCGATCGCCGTGATCTTCGGCATCACCTACAACTTCATCCCGTTCATGACGCTGCCGCTGTACACGACGCTCGAGCGCCTCGACGTGCGCTTCCTGGAGGCGGGGTCGGATCTCTACGCGCACCCCGCCTCCGTGTTCTGGAGCGTGACGGTCCCCCTGTCGATGCCGGGCATCGTCTCGGGCACGCTGCTGACGTTCATCCCCGCGGCGGGCGACTACATCAACGCGAGCCGGGACTTCCTCGGCTCGTCGCAGACCTCGATGGTGGGCAACGCGATCGAGGCGAACTTCCTCACGCTCGAGAACTACCCGGCGGCCGCCGCGCTCTCGATCGTGCTGATGGCCGTGATCCTGGTCATCGTCGGCTTCTACGTGAAGCGCAGTGGAACGGAGGACCTCCTGTGACCGCGACGGCCGACCGTCCGCTCGCGAGCGCCCAGGAGGCGCTCGGCGCGCCGCCCCCCGCCCCGGTCCGGGGCCGCCGCCGCTTCCGCGGCCTCGGGCTCGGCGTCTACACGGCGCTGGCGCTGCTCTTCCTGCTCATCCCGATCGGGTACACCTTCGTCTTCTCCTTCAACGACTCGGGGAAGAGCAACCTCGCCTGGCGCGGTTTCACCCTCGACAAGTGGGTGTCGGCCTGGACCAGTGAAGAGGTGATGACCGCCTTCGGGAACAGCCTGCTGGTCGGTGTGATCGCCACCGTGCTGGCCACTGCGCTCGGCACCATGATCGCGATCGCGCTCGTGCGGTTCCGCTTCCGGTTCCGGTCGGCGATCAGCCTGCTGCTGTTCCTCCCCATGGCGACTCCGGAGGTGGTGCTCGGAGCCGGCCTCGCCGCCCAGTTCCTCAGCGTGGGCGCCGAGAAGGGGCTGGTCACGATCGTGCTGGCGCACACGATGTTCTGCATCAGCTTCGTCGTGGTCACCGTGAAGGCGCGGGTGGCGAGCCTGGACCCGAAGCTGGAAGAGGCGGGACGCGACCTCTACGCGTCGCCGAACCAGGTCTTCTGGCGGATCACCTTCCCGCTGCTGCTGCCCGGCATCCTCGCCGCGGCGCTGCTCTCGTTCGCGCTGAGCTTCGACGACTTCATCATCACGAACTTCAACTCCGGATCGGTCACCACGTTCCCGAAGTACATCTACATCGCGGCGGCGCGCGGCATCCCGGCGGAGGCGAACGTCATCGCGTCGGCGGTGTTCGTCCTGGCGATCCTCGTGGTGGTGATCACGCAGGTCTCCGCGGCGGCCCGGGCGAAGCGCCTCGCGCGCGAGCAGTAGCTCAGGGCGTGCCGGGAGGTGCGGTCAGACGTAGGAGGCACGGATCGCGCCGACCGGGCGGCCGCCGCCCGACACGACCGGGTTCAGCCGCACCAGCACGTCGTTCGCCGCGGTCCGGTCCACCGCGTCCGCCTCGACCAGGAGCTTCAGCGCGACCACTGTCGCGGCGCGGAGGCTCCCGTCGAGGATCTTCAGGGCGACGGTGGTGCCGTCGGGCGAGGCCATCACGAGCACGCCCTCGGCGCCGAGCTTGGCGACCAGGCCCAGGCGCTCGATCACGACGGTGTTGTCCCGGCCCGGGCCGTCGATCGCCCACGCGTTCTCGAGGATCGCGGCCGTGAGGACGCCGGCCTGGCGGTAGAGGCCGAACGGTGAGGCGGGGGAGGAGGACACGATCCGCGAGACGCCCTTCGCCAGCGCGGTCAGAGGAAGGGCGTGCACGGGAGCTCCGCAGCCGTCGATCCCCGAGGCCACGACGCGCTCGCCGGTGAGGCGCTCGATCGTGTCGACGATGTGCTGCTGCAGCGGGTGCGTCCGCTCGAGGTAGTCCTCGGTGCTCCAGCCGTTCTGCACGCAGGCCAGCAGCATCGCCGCGTGCTTGCCCGAGCAGTTCATGTAGAGCGGGTCCGGAGTCGCGCCCGCCCGCAGCAGCTGAGCGCGGGTCCCGGAGTCGCCGGGCCAGTCGGCCGGGCACTGCAGGGCGGTGTGGTCCAGGCCGGCGCGGAAGAGCAGGTTCTGCACCAGCGCCACGTGCTGGGGGATGCCGGCGTGGCTCGCGGTGGCGATGACCGCCTCCGCGCCGTTCAGCTCGACTCCGGCGGTCATCACCGCGAGGGCCTGGAACGGCTTGAGGCAGGAGCGGGGGAAGACGGGAGCCGTCGGGGTGCCGAGGCTGCGGGCGACGCGGCCCTCGGAGTCGAGGAGGACGGCGGAGCCGGCGTGGCGCGACTCGACGAACCCGGATCGCTCGACGACGGCCAGCTCGACGGACTCGGCGACGGTGAAGGTTCCTGCTGGCATCCCCCCATCCTGCCCGATGCGCCGACCGGTCCCGCGCTCCCGGAGACGCCGAAGGCCACCGGGGAGCGCCTCGGCGCCCGCGGTGGCCTTCGGAGGATCGCGCTTAGAGGGTGGCGAACGCGTCAGCGATGACCGACACGGCGTCGTCGAGCAGCTCGTCGGTGAGGGCGAGGCTCGGCAGGAAGCGGACCACGTTGCCGTAGGTGCCGGCGCTCAGCACGAGGACCCCGTGCTGGGCGGCGTAGTCGATGATCGCCTGGACCGCGACGGCGTTCGGCTCCTTCGTGGTGCCGGCGGTGCCGGGCTGCACGAGCTCCATCGCCATCATCGCGCCGATGCCGCGGACGTCGCCGATGATGTCGTAGCGCTCCTGCAGGCCTCGCAGCGCCGCGCCCAGGCGTGCGCCGATCCGGTCGGCCTCGGCGAGGAGGCCCTCGCGCTCGATGCGCTCGAAGACCGCGACGGCGGCGGCGGCGGCGACGGGGTTCCCGCCGAAGGTGCCGCCCAGTCCGCCGGCCTGCGCCGAGTCCATGATCTCGGCGCGGCCCGTCACGCCCGCGAGCGGCAGGCCGCCGGCGATGCCCTTGGCCGAGAGGACGAGGTCGGGGACGAGGCCGAGGTGCTCGCTGGCGAACCAGGCGCCGGTGCGGGCCATGCCCGACTGGATCTCGTCGGCGACGAAGACGATGCCGTTGGCCGTGCACCACTCCTGCAGTGCCGGGAGGAAGCCGTCGGCGGGGACCATGAAGCCGCCCTCGCCCTGGATGGGCTCGGCGACGAGGCAGGCCAGGGCGGACGCGCCGACGGTCTTCTCGAGGTACGAGATCGCGCGCTGGGCGGCCTCGGCTCCCGACAGGCCGTCGTGGTACGGGTACGAGCTCGGCGCACGGTGGACGTCGCTGGCGAAGGGTCCGAAGCCCAGGCCGTAGGGCAGCGCCTTGAAGTTCATGGCCATCGTGAGGTTCGTGCGTCCGTGGTACGCGTGGTCGAGCACCGCGACGCCGGGGCGGCCGGTGTGCTTGCGCGCGATCTTGACGGCGTTCTCGACCGCCTCGGCACCGGAGTTGACCAGGACGGTCTTCTTGGCGAAGTCGCCGGGGGTGTGCTGGGCCAGCAGCTCCGCGACGCGGATGTAGGGCTCGTACGGAGTGACGGTGAAGAGGGTGTGCGTGAGGCGCGCGAGCTGCTCCGCGGCGGCCGCGACGACGGAGTCGTCGGTGTGCCCGATCGTCGTGACGCCGATGCCGGCTCCGAGGTCGATGAAGCTGTTGCCGTCGACGTCGACCAGGATCGCGCCGTGCGCGCGGTCGATGTAGACGGGGAGCGCGGTGCCGACGCCGGTGGGCACGACGGCGAGGCGGCGCTCGTGCAGGGCCCGGGATCGCGGCCCGGGGATCTCGGTCGCGACGCGCCGCTCCTGGGGGACTGCGGACGTGGGAACCTGGGGGGCGAGCGTGTCTGTCATGGTCCTCGGAGTCTACCCGCGGGGGTTCCGCGTCCAGAGGTCCAGACCGGCGCGACCGGCCTGATCCACCGCCGTCGAGGAGGAGCCCGATGAAGTCCGAGCACGAGTACGCGGTGTCCGTCGTCTGGGAGGGCGACCGGGGCACCGGCACGAGCGGCTACCGCGAGTACGGGCGCCAGCTGACCGTCACGGCGGAGGGCCCGGCGCCCATCCTCGCCTCGGCCGACACGCCCTTCCGGGGCGACGCCGACCGCTGGAACCCGGAGCAGCTGCTCCTCGCGGCGCTCGCGCAGTGCCACCTCCTCTCCTACCTGCACGTGGCGGTCAAGAACGGAGTCGTCGTCACCGGCTACACGGACGACGCGGTGGGCTCGATGCTGCAGGAGGGGGAGAGCGGCCGCTTCACCTCGGTGACCCTCCGGCCGCGCGTCACTGTCGCCGAGGAGTCGATGGTGGCGATCGCCCAGACGCTGCACGCCGAGGCCTCCCGGCTCTGCTTCATCGCCAACTCGGTGAACTTCCCCGTCGCCCACGAGCCGGAGGCGTCCGCGCGCTGAGGCTCAGCGGCGCTCGTGCGGGAGCGCCCGGCGGATGCGCTCGACCGTGGTCGTCGGCGGCGACTCGTTGTACGCACCGGCGAGCTCCTGCCCGGAGAGCGCGTGGACGGCCGCCATCACCTCGTCGGTGGCGTGGCGTCGGGCGCGGCCGGAGTCGGCGGAGCCGTGCCGCGAGAGGTCCAGCGGAGCCCCGAAGCGGACCGTGATCCGGTGCAGGCGCGGCACCCTCGTGCCCACCGGCTGGAGCTCCTGCGTGCCGATCATGCCGACGGGGACCACCGGCGCGCCCGTGGTGAGGGCGAGCCATGCCACTCCGGTGCGGCCCTTGTAGAGGCGCCCATCGCGGGAGCGGGTGCCCTCGGGGTAGACGGCGAACGCCTCGTCCCGCTCGAGGATCGCCCGGCCGAGGTCCAGCGCCTCCTGAGCGGCCTGGCCGGCGCCGCGCTCGACCGCGACGGCTCCGACGCTCGTGAAGAACGCGCGCGAGAGGGCGCCCCGCACGCCGGTCCCCGTGAAGTAGTCCGACTTGGCCAGGAACTGCACCGGCCGCGGGGCGAGCAGCGTCAGCACCGGGGAGTCGATGAACGAGAGGTGGTTGGCCGCCAGGATCACGCGTCCCTCGGCCGGGACGTTGTCGCGCCCCTCCACGATCGGCCGGTAGACCAGCCGGCCGACGCCGCCGATGGACAGGCGCGCCAGACGCGCGGAGAGGCCGATCCCCGGGGGAGTCGGCCTCTCGTGGTCGTCGTCGATCCGCATTCCGACGAAGCTACCGGGGCGTCCATGCCGCTCCGGTCATGCGGCGGATCAGCCGAACTGGGCGAGCGCCTCCTCGATGACCGTCGCGGCGTCGTCGATGAGCTCCTCGCTGATGACCACGCTCGGCATGATCCGCAGCACGCTGTCCCAGCTGCCCGCGTCGAGGACGATCACGCCGTTCGTGGTGGCGTGCTTCAGGATCGCCGTGAGCGCCTCCGGGTACTGCTTCTTCGTGCCCGGGTGGACGAGCTCGACGCCCCACATCGCGCCCTTGCCGCGGACCTCGCCCACGACCGCGAAGCGCTCGGCCCAGTCGCCGATCCGCGCCTGCAGCAGGCGCTCGACCCGCTGCGCCTCCTCCAGCAGGCCCTCGGACTCGATCGCCTCGAACGTCGCGAGCGCCGCGGCGGTGGAGACGGGGTTGCCGCCGAACGTGCCGCCGATGCCGCCGGGCTGCACGGCGTCCATGATCTCGGCGCGGCCGGTGACGGCGGCGAGCGGGAAGCCGCCGGCGATGCCCTTGGCCGTCGTGATGAGGTCCGGGACCACGCCGTGGTGCTCGATGGAGTACCAGGTGCCGGTGCGGGCGATGCCGGCCTGGATCTCGTCCGCGACGAAGACGATGCCGTTCTCGGTGCAGAACTCGGACAGGCGGCGGAAGTAGCCCGGCGCCGGGATGATGATGCCGCCGTCGCCCTGGATCGGCTCGACGAAGAGCGCGGCCAGCTCCTGCGCGCCGATGTGGGTGGTGATGTAGTCGATGGTGCGCTCGGCCGCCTCCTCGCCCGTCATGCCCTCGGGGTCGCGGAACGGGTAGCTGATCGGGAGGCTGTAGATCTCTCCCGGGAAGGGGCCCATGCCCGCGCGCTCCGGCCAGGGGCGGTAGGTCATCGCCATCGTGAGGTTGGTGCGGCCGTGGAAGGCGTGGTCGAGCGTCGCGATGGCGCGGCGGCCGGTGAACTTCCGCGCGATCTTGACGGCGTTCTCGACCGCCTCCGCGCCGGAGTTGACCAGGATCGAGTGCTTCTCGAAGTCCCCGGGGGTGATCTCGGCGAGCTTCTCGGCGACCCGGACGTAGTTCTCGTACGGAGTGACGGTGAAGAGGGTGTGCGTCAGCTTCTCGGCCTGCGCGGCGGCCGCCGCGGCGACCGCGGGGTGCGCGTGGCCGATGGTGGTCACTCCGATGCCGCAGCCGAGGTCGATCAGGCGGTTGCCGTCGACGTCGACCAGGACCGCGCCCGACGCGTGGTCCATGTAGATGTTCGCGAGCGTCCCGGCGCCGCGGGAGACGCTGGCGACGCGGCGCTCCTGGAGGGCGACGGAGCGCGGGCCGGGGAGCTCGGTGACGAGCTCTCGGGACTGGGGGACCGAGAATTCACGCATGCCCCGATGGTAGGCCTGGGACCGTTCGAGGACCCGCACCCAGCGCGTTGCGAGGCGCGCCGTGCAGGATGGAGGCGATCCCCGAACGTCCACCGGCCGCCGCCGGTCACGAAAGGTGCCCCTGTGCGCAGAACCCTCGCGATCCTCGCCGTCCTCGGCGCCTCCCTGAGCCTGGCGGCCTGCACGCCCGGGGAGCCGGATGCAGCGCCGTCCGCCTCCGCGACTCCGCTCGGCTGCGCGACCGAGGGCGACGCGAGCGCCGCGGTGCAGACCAGCGGCGACTTCGCCACCAAGCCGGTCACCGTGTTCCCCAGCCCGGTCAGCGTGGACGCCACCGAGCGCTCGGTCGCGATCGAGGGCACCGGCGAGGACGTCGCCGAGGGCGACACCGTGCTGGTCGACTACACGCTCTACAACGGGACGAGCGGTGCCGAGTTCTCGGCGAGCAGCTACGCGTCCGGTGGCCGCGCGGCCTTCGAGGTCGACACCGACCAGTACCTCGCCGGCCTCGTGAAGGCCGTCAACTGCGCGACCGTCGGCTCGCGCGTCGTCGCCGTCGTTCCCCCGGCCGACGCGTTCGGCGACGCCGGGCAGAGCCAGTTCGGCATCGCCGCGACCGACTCGATCGTCATGGTGATCGACGTCGAGCAGATCGTGCCGACCGCCGCCGACGGCGAGCCGCAGCCCCCGGTCGACGGCCTGCCGACGGTGGCGCTCGCCGAGGACGGGGCGCCCACCGTCACCATCCCCTCGACCGACCCGCCCGCCGACCTGCAGCTCGCCGTCCTCAAGAAGGGGAGCGGCGCGACCGTGGCCGACGGCGACCAGCTGATCGTGCAGTACCAGGGCGTGGTCTGGGGCACCGGCGAGGTGTTCGACCAGAGCTGGGGGAAGCCCGCTCCCGCCGCCTTCGGCACCGGCGACGTGATCGAGGGCTTCAAGGAGGCCGTGGTCGGCCAGACCGTCGGCTCGCAGGTGCTGGTCACCATCCCGCCGTCGAAGGGCTACGGCGACCAGGGCAACCAGAACGCGGGGATCAGCGGGACCGACACCCTCGTCTTCGTGGTCGACATCCTCGCCATCAGCTGACCGGGAGGCGTTGGGTGCTCCGTGCCAGGATGGGCGGATGCGCAGGGTCATCATCCTCGGCTCGACCGGGTCCATCGGCACGCAGGCTCTCGACGTCATCGGCGCGAACCGCGAGCGGTTCGAGGTCGTCGGCCTCGCCGCCGGCTCGAACCGGACGGCGGTCGCCGAGCAGGCGTCCGCGTTCGGCGTCGAGCACACGGCGTTCGGCGCGGAGGAGGCCGAGCAGCTGATCCGCTCGGTCGACGCGGACGTCGTGCTGAACGGGATCACCGGCTCGGTGGGGCTCGGCCCGACGCTCGCGGCGCTCGAGGAGGGCAGGACGCTCGCCCTCGCCAACAAGGAGTCGCTGATCGTCGGCGGCGAGCTCGTCACCTCGCTCGCCGGTCCCGGCCAGATCGTGCCGGTCGACTCCGAGCACTCCGCGATCGCCCAGGCACTCCTCGCGGGCGAGCACCGCGAGGTCCGCCGCCTCGTGCTGACCGCGTCCGGCGGGCCGTTCCGGGGACGCGACCGCGCCTCCCTCCGCGACGTCACCCCGGCGCAGGCGCTCGCGCACCCGACCTGGGACATGGGCCTGGTCGTCACGACCAACTCCTCCACTCTGGTCAACAAGGGGCTCGAGGTGATCGAGGCGCACCTGCTCTTCGACGTCCCCTACGACCGGATCGACGTCACCGTGCACCCGCAGTCGGTGATCCACTCGATGGTCGAGTACGTCGACGGCTCGACGATCGCCCAGGCCTCGCCGCCGGACATGCGGCTCCCGATCTCGCTCGGCCTCGACTGGCCGCACCGCGTCGCCGGGGTCGGCGTCCCGCTCGACTGGACCCGCTCCCACTCCTGGACGTTCGAGCCGCTGGACGAGGAGGCGTTCCCCTCGGTCCGGCTCGCGAAGCGCGTCGGGGAGGCGGGCGCCTCCTACCCGGCCGTGTTCAACGCGGCGAACGAGCAGGCCGTGCAGGCGTTCCACGCCGGGCGGATCGGCTACCTCGACATCCTCGAGACGGTGGAGGCGGTGGTCGACGCGCACAGCGTCGACGGCGCGCTGACCCGCGAGTCGCTGGCCGCGGCGGAGGAGTGGGCGCGCCGCACGGCGGACGAGCGGATCGTCGGAGTCTGACCAGGGGTCATCCGGACGGGCTCCGTCTCCGCGGATCCGTGTCGGCGGACGTCGCGCCGCTGATCCTCTCGGCCGCGGAGTTCATCGGATCCGTGCAGGCGCACCCCAGCGTGGACGGGCGGGCCCGGCCTACAGTGTGTCGGTGGAATCCGTGCTGCTCTTCGTCCTCGGCGTCGTCATCATCGCCGTCGGCGTCGCCCTCTCCATCGCCCTGCACGAGGTCGGGCACCTCCTCCCCGCCAAGCTGTTCGGGGTCAAGGTCACGCAGTACATGATCGGGTTCGGGCCGACCCTCTTCTCCCGGCGACGCGGCGAGACGGAGTACGGCGTCAAGGCGATCCCGCTCGGCGGCTACATCGCCATGATCGGCATGTACCCGCCGAAGCACCCGGGGGACCGGCCCACGGAGTCGAGCACCGGCTTCTTCAACGGCCTGGCGTCCTCCGAGGCCCAGCTCGAGGAGCCCCGGCGCGGCGCCTACGCCACGATGATCGACGAGGCCCGCGCCGCCAGCGCCGAGACGATCGGCGACGGCGAGGACCACCGCGCGTTCTACCGGCTCCCCGTGTGGAAGCGCGTGATCGTCATGGCCGGCGGCCCCTTCATGAACCTCGTGATCGCCACGGTCCTCTTCACCGTCCTCCTCTGCGGCATCGGGATCCCGCAGAGCACCAGCACCCTCGCCGCGGTCTCGCAGTGCGTGGTCCCTGAGTCGCAGCGCGCGACCGCGACCTGCACCGCCGACGACCCGCTGGCACCCGGAGCCGCGGCCGGCCTCCTGCCGGGCGACACGATCACGGCGATCGACGGCACTCCGGTGAGCACCTGGAACGACCTGACCCCGATCATCCAGCGCTCCGCGGGCGTCCCGCTCAGCGTGTCCGTCCAGCGCGACGGCGCCCCGCTGACCCTCAGGATCACCCCCGCCGAGAACGAGGTCGCGGTGACCGACGCGAACGGCGCCCCCGTCACCGACGCCTCCGGTGCGATCGAGACGCAGACGGTCGGCTTCATCGGCATTTCGCCCACGTCGGCCCTCGCGCAGCAGCCGGTCACCACGGTGCCCGAGACGGTCTGGTCGAACATCACCAGCGTCGCCCATGTGATCCTCAACCTGCCGCAGCGCCTCATCGACGTCGCCCAGGCGGCGTTCGGCTCGGAGGCGCGCGACGCCAACGGCCCGATCAGCGTCGTCGGAGTCGGCCGGATCGCGGGCGAGATCGCCGCCTCCGACCAGCTCCCCGTCGTGTCCAAGGTGCAGACGATGGTCGGCGTCCTCGCCTCGCTCAACGTCGCCCTTCTGGTCTTCAACCTGGTGCCGCTGCTCCCCATGGACGGCGGCCACATCGCCGGCGCCCTCTGGGAGGGCCTGCGCCGCCGGATCGCCAAGCTCTTCGGACGCCGCGACCCCGGCCCCGTCGACATCGCCCGCCTGCTCCCGCTCACCTACGTCGTCGTCCTCGTCCTCGGCGGCATGAGCGCCCTCCTCATCTACGCCGACATCGTCAAGCCGATCACGCTGTTCTGAGTTGGATTCCACGCCGGGCCTCGCCCGGCGTGGCGCGGCCGGCTGCTCGGGGTGGGGCGTGGGTGGAGCGGGGTGCGGACGGCTAGGGCGAATCGCTGGCACGCGATTCACCCGTTCGCCTCGCGGGTGGCAGGACGGGCCTCGCCCGGCGTGGTGCGGTCGGCTCTGCGAGGTGGGGTGTGGGTGGAGCGGGGTGCGGGCGGCTGGGGCCGGTCGCTCGGACGGGATCGGCGGTTCGGCTCGGGGTGCGGCGACCGCGGATCGTCGTGCGGTCTCGGGCTGAGAGCAGGTGCGGTGGACGGGTTCCGAGGCGCGCAGGAGGGGCGGCGGCTGGGAAGGTGCGGCGAGCGGACGAGGGGTCCCGCGGCGCGCGTACGATGGGGCGCGTGCCAGCAGTGAATCTGGGTCTTCCCAAGGTCCCCATGACCCTCGCCCCCCGCCGCAAGTCCCGCCAGATCAAGGTGGGCAAGGTGCTCGTGGGCGGTGACGCGCAGGTCAGCGTCCAGTCGATGTGCACCACACCGACGACGAACATCAACGCGACCCTCCAGCAGATCGCCGAGCTCACCGCGTCCGGCTGCGACATCGTCCGCGTCGCGGTGCCGAGCCGCGACGACGCGGAGGCGCTGCCGATCATCGCCAAGAAGAGCCAGATCCCGGTCATCGCCGACATCCACTTCCAGCCCAACTACGTCTACGCCGCGATCGACGCCGGCTGCGCCGCGGTCCGCGTGAACCCCGGCAACATCCGCAAGTTCGACGACCAGGTCGGCAAGATCGCCGCCGCCGCGAAGGCCGCCGGCGTCTCGATCCGCATCGGCGTCAACGCCGGCTCGCTCGAGCCGAGCATCCTGCAGAAGTACGGCAAGCCCACCCCCGAGGCCCTCGTCGAGAGCGCCGTCTGGGAGGCCAGCCTCTTCGAGGAGCACGACTTCCACGACTTCAAGATCTCGGTCAAGCACAACGACCCCGTCGTCATGGTGAAGGCCTACCGCCAGCTCGCCGAGCGCGGCGACTGGCCCCTCCACCTCGGCGTCACCGAGGCCGGCCCCGAGTTCCAGGGGACGATCAAGTCCGCCACCGCCTTCGGCATCCTCCTCGGCGAGGGCATCGGCGACACCATCCGCGTGTCCCTCTCGGCCCCGCCCGCGCAGGAGGTCAAGGTCGGCCTGCAAATCCTCCAGTCGCTGAACCTCCGCGAGCGCAAGCTCGAGATCGTCTCCTGCCCCAGCTGCGGCCGCGCGCAGGTCGACGTCTACACGCTCGCCAACGACGTCACCGCCGGCCTCGAGGGCATGAGCGTCCCGCTGCGCGTCGCCGTCATGGGCTGCGTCGTCAACGGACCCGGCGAGGCCCGCGAGGCCGACCTGGGCGTCGCCTCCGGCAACGGCAAGGGCCAGATCTTCGTCAAGGGCGAGGTCATCAAGACCGTCCCCGAGGCCGAGATCGTCCAGACCCTCATCGAGGAGGCCAACCGCCTGGCCGCCGAGATGCCGGCCGACGACACCTCGACCGGAGCCCCGGTCGTCACCGTCGGCGCGAACTGACGGCGCGGGGCGGATCGACGTGGTCCGCCCCGCACTGCGCCTCGCGCTCGTGGTCGTCGCCGCCGCGCTCCTCGCCTCCGGTGTCGCCGCGCTCCGCAGCGGCCCGTCCTCCGAGGCCGGCGAATGCATCGACAGCCGCAGCCCGCAGGACCCCTTCGGCTGCGACCGCTGGGTGCTGACCGCGGCCGAAGGGGAGACCCCGTACACGGCCTGGGTCGAGGACGCCCGCGTCCGCCTCCGCTCCGAGAGCGTCGAGGGTGCGCCGACCCTGGTCGTCGGCACCGGCTGCCTCGTGGTCAGCGCCGCCTACCGGATCGACGACGGCGTGCTGATCCCCGGCGACGAGGTGACCGGATCCGACACCTGCTCCGACACGCCGAGCCCCGAGGCCATCCGGCTCCGGGCGCTCCTCTCCGGCCCGATGACGATCGGCGGCACCCCCGATGACGTGCTGCTGGACGGCACGGGCGGAGCGGTCGTCTTCTCGCGGATCCCCGACTGAGGCTCCCGGCGCCCTCGCGAGCCGGGGGAGCGCAGCGGATAGGATCGTCCCTCGTGGTCACCCGTCTCTCGCATCTGTTCGTCCGCACGCTCCGGGAGGATCCCGCCGACGCCGAGGTCGCGGGCCACCGCCTCCTCGTCCGCGCGGGCTACATCCGCCGTCAGGCGCCCGGCGTCTTCGCCTGGCTGCCGCTGGGCCTGCGCGTCAAGCGCCGCATCGAGCGGATCATCCACGAGGAGATGGAGGCGGCCGGCGCCCAGGAGGTGCACTTCCCCGCGCTCCTGCCCCGCGAGCCCTACGAGCTCTCGGGCCGCTGGACCGAGTACGGCGACGGCGTGTTCCGCCTGAAGGACCGCAAGGACGCCGACTACATGCTGGCTCCCACGCACGAGGAGTTCTTCACGCTGCTCGTGAAGGACCTCTACTCCTCCTACAAGGACCTGCCCCTGTCGATCTACCAGATCCAGGACAAGTACCGGGACGAGGCGCGGCCCCGCGCGGGCCTCCTGCGCGGCCGCGAGTTCACGATGAAGGACGCGTACTCCTTCGACTACACCGACGCCGGCCTCGACGCGAGCTACCAGCGCCAGCGCGACGCCTACGAGCGGATCTTCGCCCGCCTGGGCCTGGAGTACGTGATCGTGCAGGCCGACGCCGGAGCGATGGGCGGCTCCCGGAGCGAGGAGTTCCTGCACCCCACCCCCGTCGGCGAGGACACCTTCGTCCGGTCGGCGGGAGGGTACGCGGCGAACGTCGAGGCGTACCGCACGCCCGTCCCCGCGGCGCTGCCCGTCGAGGGCCTGCCCGAGGCGCGCGTCTTCGACTCGCCCGACACCCCGACCATCCAGACCCTGGTCGACCTGGCGAACGCGACGCAGCCCCGCCCCGACGGCCGCGCCTGGACCGCCGCCGACACCCTGAAGAACGTCGTCCTCGCGCTCACCGCGCTCGACGGCACCCGCGAGCTCGTGATCGTCGGCCTGCCCGGCGACCGCGACGTCGACCTCAAGCGCGCCGAAGTGGCCTTCGCCCCGGCCGAGGTCGAGGCCGCCACCGCGGAGGACTTCGCGAAGCACCCCGGACTGGTCAAGGGCTACATCGGACCCTGGTCGGCCGAGGGAGCCGTCCTGGGCGAGGAGTCGGCGACCGGCGTCCGCTACCTGCTCGACCCGCGCGTGGTCGACGGCACCGCCTGGATCACCGGGGCCAACGTCTCCGGGCAGCACGTCCTCGACCTGGTCGCCGGCCGCGACTTCCACGGCGACGCCACCGTCGAGGTCGCGGACGTCCGCACCGGCGACGAGGCGCCCGACGGCTCGGGCCCGATCGAGACCGCCCGCGGCATGGAGATCGGCCACGTCTTCCAGCTCGGCCGCAAGTACGCCGACGTCCTCGGGCTGAAGGTGCTCGACGAGAACGGGAAGCTCGTCACCGTCACGATGGGCTCCTACGGCATCGGCGTGACCCGCATCCTCGCCATCATCGCCGAGGCCACCCACGACGACCGAGGACTGCTCTGGCCCGCGAACGTCGCGCCGTTCGACGTGCACGTCATCGCGACCGGCAAGGACGCGGCGGCTCTCGAGCTCGCCGAGTCGGTCGGCGCCTCCCTCGAGGCCGCCGGCCGCGACGTGCTGATCGACGACCGCCCGAAGGTCTCGCCCGGCGTCAAGTTCGGCGACGCCGAGCTGATCGGGGTGCCCGTGATCGTCATCGCGGGCCGAGGAGCGGCCGACGGGATCGTCGAGCTGTGGGACCGCCGGTCCGGCGAGCGCGAGCAGCTCCCGGTCGCCGAGGCGCTCGCCCGGCTGGGCGCCTAGACCCGACACGCCGAGGGCCCCGCCACCGCTTCCCGTGGCAGGCGGGGCCCTCCGTGCGTCGGCAGGATCCGCGGGTGGAACCCCGGGCCGCGTCGGGTACCCTTGAGGGCTGATCCGGGTGAGAGCCCGGCAGGCGAACGACCGCGGTCACCACCGCGGCATCCAAGTGAATAGAGAGAAAGGCCCGCCCGTGGACATCGACCTGAGCGTTCTGCGACTCATGGAGCGCGAGCGCGAGATCCCCTTCGAGGAACTCGTGCAGATCATCGAGCAGGCGATCCTGACCGCCTACCTCAAGCACATCGGCCAGGCCGACGACGCCGACAAGGCCACCGCCGTCGACGCGCGCGTGCACCTCGACCGCAAGACCGGTCACGTCTCGGTCTTCGTGCCCGAGCTCGACGAGGAGGGCGCCGTCGTGGGCGAGGCCGAGGACTCCCCGCGCGACTTCGGCCGCATCGCCGCCTTCGCCGCGAAGCAGGTCATCAACCAGCGCCTGCGCGACATCGCCGACGAGCACGTGCTCGGCGAGTTCAAGGGCCGCGAGGGCGACATCGTCGCCGGCGTCATCCAGCAGGGCCCCAACCCGCGGATGATCCACGTCGACCTCGGCTCCATCGAGGCGATCCTCTCGCCCGAGGAGCAGGTGCCCGGCGAGGACTACAGCCACGGACGCCGCATCCGCGTCTACGTCACGAGCGTCGGCCGCGGACCCAAGGGCCCGTCGGTCCAGGTGTCCCGCACCCACCCGTCGCTGGTGCGCAAGCTGTTCGCCCTCGAGGTCCCCGAGATCGCGTCCGGCGTGGTGGAGATCGTCTCCCTCGCCCGCGAGGCCGGCCACCGCACCAAGATCGCGGTGCGCGCGACCGAGCCCGGCGTGAACGCCAAGGGCGCCTGCATCGGCGAGCTCGGCCAGCGCGTGCGCGCGGTGACCGCCGAGCTCAACAACGAGAAGATCGACATCGTCGACTACTCCTCCGACCTGCCGACCTTCGTCGCCAGCGCGCTCTCGCCCGCCAAGGTGACCAGCGCGTTCGTGATCGACCAGAGCCTCAAGGCCGTCCGCGCGCTCGTCCCCGACTACCAGCTCTCGCTCGCCATCGGCAAGGAGGGCCAGAACGCCCGCCTCGCCGCCAAGCTGACCGGCGCGAAGATCGACATCCAGCCCGATTCGGTGATGGACGGGGAGTGATCCCCGAGCATCGGCCGTGCGGGGGAGCGGTCCCGGAGGGGAGGGAGTAGAGTGGAAGCCGTCAGAACGTGCGTCGGCTGCCGTCTGCGCGCCCCCCGGGCCTCTCTTCTGAGGCTGGTCCTCCACTCGAACGTCCTCGCGGTAGACCCGCGTGCCGTCCGTACTGGTCGGGGAGCGTGGCTCCACGACACAGCCGACTGCTACGAGCTCGCGGTCAAGCGCCGCGCGTTCGGAAGAGCGTTCCGGACACGCGAGAGCGTGGACGCGAGCGAGCTGGAGCAGTACATCGCACGATCCGACCGGCTCGGCCCCTCGACCGGAGGGGCCGGAGCAGCGCACGATCACACCATAGAGAACAGGCAGAACGGCCCGTGAACTGATCATGAGCGAAGACTGATGAGCGGCTCGAAATGAGACCCGTCCGTTCGTGACGCCTGCCCCCGTCTTGGGTGCAGGCCCAAGACAGGAGAGAAGTGGCAAAACCACGCGTACACGAGATCGCATCCGAACTGGGTGTCGATAGCAAGGTCGCACTTGCGAAGTTGAAGGAGCTCGGCGAGTTCGTCAAGGGCCCGTCCTCGAGCATCGAACCCCCGGTGGCGCGCAAGCTCCGCCAGGCCCTCCAGGGCCAGGGCGGTTCCTCCGCGGGAGCGTCGGCGACCCCGGCCGCCCCCGCCGCCGGCGCCCGTCCTGGGGCCCCGCGCCCCTCCGGCGCCCGTCCGTCCGCGCCCACGCCAGGCCCGGCCAAGCCGCCCGCTCCGGCGCCCGCACCGCCGATGTCTGTCGCCGAGCGCCAGGCCCAGGCTCAGGCAGCCCAGGAGGCCGCGGCCGCTCAGCGCGCCCAGGCAGCCAAGGACGCGCCCGCCGAGGCCGCCGCTCCGGCTCCGACCGAGGCCCCCGCGGCTCCGGCCGCCGCCGAGAAGCCGGCGTCCGGCGCGACCCCCGGCGGACCCAAGCCCGTGACCCCGCGTCCGGCTCCCGCCACGAACACCCCGCGCCCCGGCGGCGTCTCGGGCGGCTCCAACCGCCCCGGCGGCACCCCGCGCCCGGGCAACAACCCGTTCGCCAGCAACCAGGGCATGGGACAGCGTCCCGCCGCCCCGCGCCCCGGCAACAACCCCTTCGCCAGCTCGCAGGGCATGGGATCGCGTCCGACCCCGGGTAACATCCCCCGCCCCGCTGCTCCGCGCCCCGGCGCGCCCCGACCCGGCGGACCCGGCATGGGCCAGCGCCCCGCCGGCTTCGGCCAGCGTCCCGGCGGACCCGGCGGCGGAGCAGGACGTCCCGGCGGTGCCGGTCGTCCGGCCGGCGGCGGCTTCCAGCGCCCCGGCGGCGCTCCCGGCGCCGGTGGCGGCTTCGCCCCGCGTCCCGGTGGCGGCGGCGGTCGCGGTCGCGGCCCCGGCGGTGGAACCGCAGGAGCCTTCGGTCGCGGTGGCGGCAAGAGCAAGGCCCGGAAGTCCAAGCGCACGAAGCGTCAGGAGTTCGAGCTCAGGGAGGCCCCGTCGCTCGGCGGCGTCAGCGTCCCCCGCGGCGACGGCAGGACGGTCATCCGTCTGCGCCGCGGCGCGTCGATCTCGGACTTCGCCGACAAGATCGAGGCCATGACCGGCGTGCCGGTGCCCCCCGGCAACCTGGTCACCGTCCTCTTCGCCCTCGGCGAGATGGCGACGGCCACCGAGTCGCTGGACGAGGCCACCTTCGAGGTGCTCGGCTCCGAGCTCGGCTTCAAGATCCAGGTCGTCTCGCCCGAGGACGAGGACAAGGAGCTCCTCGAGGGCTTCGGTCTCGACCTCGAGCAGGAGCTCGACGACGAGACGGACGAGGACCTCGAGATCCGTCCCCCCGTCGTCACCGTCATGGGTCACGTCGACCACGGAAAGACGCGCCTGCTCGACGCGATCCGCAACGCCAACGTCGTCGCCGGCGAGGCGGGCGGCATCACGCAGCACATCGGCGCGTACCAGGTCGTCGCGGAGCACGAGGGCATCGAGCGCCCGATCACCTTCATCGACACCCCGGGTCACGAGGCGTTCACCGCCATGCGAGCCCGCGGTGCCCAGGTCACGGACATCGCGATCCTCGTGGTCGCGGCGGACGACGGCATCATGCCGCAGACCATCGAGGCGCTGAACCACGCCCAGGCGGCCAACGTGCCGATCGTGGTCGCGGTGAACAAGGTGGACAAGCCCGACGCCAACCCGGCCAAGGTGCGCCAGCAGCTCACCGAGTTCGGGCTCGTCGCCGAGGAGTACGGCGGAGACGTCATGTTCGTCGACGTGTCGGCTCGCGCGGGCACCGGCATCCAGGACCTCCTGGACGCCGTGCTGCTCACCGCGGACGCCGGTCTCGACCTGCGCGCCAACCCCAACAAGGAGGCGCGCGGAGTCGCGATCGAGGCGAAGCTCGACAAGGGACGCGGTGCGGTCGCGACCGTGCTCATCCAGTCGGGAACGCTGCGCGTCGGAGACGCGATCGTCGCCGGAACGGCCTACGGCCGCGTCCGTGCGATGGCGGACGAGAACGGCAACGCCGTCCTCGAAGCCGTGCCGTCGCGTCCGGTGCAGGTGCAGGGACTCTCGTCCGTGCCCCGCGCCGGCGACACCTTCCTCGTCACCGAGGAGGACCGCACGGCCCGTCAGATCGCCGAGAAGCGCGAAGCCGCTCAGCGCAACGCCCTGCTGGCCAAGGCCCGCAAGCGCATCTCGCTCGAGGACTTCACCCGTGCTCTCGAGGAGGGCAAGGTCGAGTCGCTCAACCTCATCATCAAGGGCGACGTGTCCGGTGCCGTCGAGGCGCTGGAGGAGTCGCTCGTCAAGATCGAGGTCGACGACTCGGTGCAGCTGCGCATCATCCACCGCGGTGTCGGTGCGATCACGGAGTCGGACGTCAACCTCGCGACGATCGACAACGCGATCATCGTGGGCTTCAACGTCCGCCCCGACCCGAAGGCCCGCGAGCGCGCTGCTCGAGAAGGAGTGGACATCCGCTTCTACTCGGTCATCTACAACGCGATCGAAGAGGTCGAGAACTCGCTCACGGGCATGCTCAAGCCCGAGTTCGAGGAGGTCCAGTCCGGTGTCGCCGAGATCCGCGAGGTGTTCCGCTCCTCCAAGTTCGGCAACATCGCGGGTGTCATCGTCCGCTCCGGCACGATCACCCGCAACTCGAAGGCGCGCGTCATCCGTGACGGCGTCGTGGTCGGGGACAACCTGGCCATCGAGTCGCTGCGTCGCTTCAAGGACGACGTCACGGAGGTCCGTACGGACTACGAGGCCGGTATCGGACTCGGAAAGTACAACGACATCCAGATCGGCGACGAGATCGAGACGATCGAGATGAAGGAGAAGCCGCGAGGCTGATCCGCTCCACTGGAAGGCCCGGGTCCGCCCGGGCCTTCCGGCGTCTCACCGCGCTGTTCGTGCGGGATCGGGAGGGGACTCTCGTCCTCTCGCGCCCTGCGGGAGGAATCGGGGGCCGCCCGTGTCCCGGAGGTGCGGACCCTCCAGAGGGCGCTTCCGCACCTCCGGGCGTGGGAGGCCGTCCCCGATCAGACGTTCTTGCAGCGGTGACGGCGCCCGCTGAGCGAGCAGCGAGCCTGCGGGCGACGTCCGGCTCCCGATCCAGCACCTGAGCCTTCCCGCCCCCCGGTCCCCGAGGATCAGGGAGCCGCGAGAAGGCACCCCACCCGCGCCGTCGATGACGCGCGGTCGAGGGGCATCACGCCCCAGAAGCAAGGCCCCCTCGGACGCGACCGGTCGTCCGGGCGGAGAGTGGTTGAATGGCGAGCTGAACGGTTCGCCGAGAGAGATGTGAGGACCAGCCATGGCAGATCCGGCCCGGGCGAGGAAGCTCGCCGAACGTATCCAGGTGATCGTCGCGAAGCGGCTCGAGCGCGGTCTCCGCGACCCGCGCCTCGGCTTCGTCACCATCACCGATGTCCAGGTGACCGGCGACCTGCAGCACGCCTCGGTGTTCTACACGGTCTACGGCACCGATGAGGAGCGCGCCGATTCGGCCGCGGCCCTCAAGGCCGCCACCGGAATGCTCCGCACCGAGGTGGGCAGGAACATCACGTCCCGGCTCACGCCGTCGCTCGAGTTCATCCTCGACGCGGTGCCCGAGAACGCGAAGCACATCGAGGATCTGCTCGCCGCCGCGCGCAGCCAGGACTCGCAGGTGCAGTCGCTCGCCGCTCAGGCGGACTACGCCGGCGAGGCCGACCCCTATGTGAAGCCCCGCGAGGACGACGAGGACTAGGCGCCGAGCCCGAACACCGCGGAGCCCGTGGCGACGTCGACCGATTCCAGGACGACGACGACACGGGCTCCCGGCGTGAGCGGGGCCGGGACGTCGACGGTGATCTCCGGGTCGAGCAGCTGGACCGAGGAGCGGGTGCGCGCCGAGGAGACGACGATCCCGCTGAAGGAGGCTCCTTCGCGGCCTCGGAGGACGGCGGCCTCGACGATCGCGGTCGCCGCACGGGAGGCGGCTCCGGCCCGGCGGTCGCTCGCGGCGAGGAGCGGCGGGAGCAGGGGCAGCGCCTCGCGCAGCTGCGACGGGATCGTTCCGCCCCGGGACACCGCGAGGCAGACGGCGAGGCCGAACCGGTCGACCAGGCGCCGCAGCGGCGCGGTGACGTGCGCGTACGGCGCGGCGAGAGCCGCCTGCTCGGGATGCTCCGGCGGGGCGCCGTCGAAGGCGGTGTAGCCGGCGCCGCGGAACAGGCTCGCCGCGGCGTACATGATGGCGAGCTGGGCGGGGTCGGCGGTGTCGAGGCGGCGCAGGTAGGCGCCGTAGGCCTCCTCCTCGGGCCACGGGACGCCGAGCGCCGCGGCTCGGGAGCGGAAGGCCGCGACGGTGGCGGGGTCGGCCTCGGGCATGGTCCGGAGGATGCCGACCCCCGCGTCGAGCATCATCGTCGCCGCTGCCATACCGGTCAGCAGCGAGACCTGGGCGTTCCAGCCCTCGACGGCCAGGGGAGCGCGGCGCTCGACCCGGTAGCCGCCGTCGGCGGCGACGATCTCCTCCTCGGGCAGCGTCAGGCTCGCTCCTCCGCGCTCGGTCTCGCGCGCCAGGCGCTCGCGTCCGAACCAGGGGAGGAGGGCGAGGGAGGGGTGCGGATCGCCTGCGTCGACGCTGCGCTGCACGCCCTCGTAGTCGAGCCGGGCCACGCTGCGCACGAGCGCCCGCTCGAGGTGCACCGAGCGCGGCTCCGCCCGCTCGTCGAGGGTCAGCGTCCAGACCAGCGCTCGGCGCGTCTCGTCCGGCAGGAGCGACGCGGTCCCCTCGGAGAGGACCGCGGGGTGCAGCGGGACGCGGCCGTCCGGGAGGTAGTAGGTCTGGCCGCGGCGGCGCGTCTCGGCGTCGAGCGCTCCGCCGGTGCGGACGACCGCGGGCACGTCCGCGATGGCGTAGCGGAGGACGACGCCCTCCGACGTGCGCTCCAGGTGGAGGGCCTGGTCCAGGTCGAGCGAGCCGGGCGGGTCGATCGTCACGAAGGGGAGGTCCCTCCGGTCGACGCGGTCCTCGTCGTCCGCTCCGGCGTCCGCGTGCTCGGCCTCGGCCAGCGCGGCAGGCGGGAACGGGCCGGGCAGGTCGTTCTCGACGCGGACCGCGGCGAGGGCGCGCTGGACGTCCAGGGCGAGGTCGACGTCGAGGGCGCGCTCGACGGCGGCGTCGGGGCGGGGGAGGCGGAGGCGGCGACCGGTCACGGCGCCGACCCTACCCGCCTCCTCCGACGCGGACGGCGGTCGACGGGCCCTCAGGAGCCGGGGAGGAGGTAGCCGTCCTCCGGGCCGCCCGTCGCCAGGCCGTCGGCGAGGAGCCCGGCCAGGGCGCGACCGCGCTGGTCGGCGTCCGGCCAGAGAGACTCCACCTCGGCCGCGGTGACCGGGCCGTGCGCGGCGCGCAGCTCGGCGAGGATGAGGCCGCGGACCTGGCGGTCCGAGCCCTCGAACCGCTTCTGCTTCGCCTTCACGGGCCCGGTGTGCTCGGGGTACCCCTCCGCCCGCCAGCGGCAGAGGTCGCGGATCGGGCACTCGTCGCAGCGCGGAGCGCGGGCGGTGCAGACGATCGCCCCCAGCTCCATCGCGCCCGCGTTGAAGGCCGCCGCCTCGGAGAGCGACTCGGGCAGCAGCGCCGACATCGCGGCGAGGTCGGCCCTCGCGCGGGGCGGACCGGGCTCCGCCGCTCCGTCGACCGCGCGCGCGAGGACCCGGCGGACGTTGGTGTCGACCACGGGGTGCCGCCTCCCGTAGGCGAACACGGCGATGGCGCGGGCGGTGTAGTCGCCGATGCCGGGCAGCGCGAGGAGGGTCTCCACGTCGTCGGGGACCACGTCGCCGTGCTCCTCGGCGATCGCCACGGCGCAGGCGTGCAGGCGCAGGGCCCGCCGCGGGTAGCCCAGGGACTGCCAGGCGCGCACCGCCTCGCCGGGCGGGACGGCGGCGAGTGCGGAGGGTGTCGGCCAGCGCTCCAGCCACTCCGCCAGACGCGGGACGACGCGGACCACCGGGGTCTGCTGCAGCATGAACTCGCTGACGAGCGTGCCCCAGGCGGGGAAGCCCTCGCGGCGCCACGGCAGGTCGCGGGCGCTCGTGCGGAACCAGGCGGTGATCGCGTCGGCGAGAGGGTCGGAGGGCATCAGCCCACACTAGGCGGCGGCGCGTATCGTGGGCGGATGACCAGGTGGGCTCCGCAGAAGGCCGATGTGCTCGACGCTCTCGCGGCGGAGGTGCTGCACAACTACGGGCGCGGACGGGTCAAGGTCGGGATCGACGGCGACGACCCCGCGGTGAGCGCGGCGTTCGCGCTCGACCTCGCGGAGGCGCTCCGCCGGGCCGGCAAGGACGCGATCGTCGCGCACCTCGCCGACTTCCGACGTCCCCGCGCCGATCGGGACGACCCCGCCGTGCCCGACGAGCAGCGCTCCTACGCGGCCGGGTACGACTACGAGCTCCTGCGCCGCGTGCTGCTCGATCCGTTCACCCTCGGCGGCAGCACCGGGTTCGTGCTCGCGGGCTTCGACGCGGTGCGCGACGAGGCGCGGCAGGCGCGCTGGCGGACCGCCGGCCGCGACGCGGTGCTGCTCGTCGACGGCGAGTTCGCCCTCCGGCCGGAGCTGCGCGGAGCGTGGAGCACCAGCATCCGCCTCGACACGCAGGAGCCGCCGGTGGACGCGGCGTACCGCGCCACGACGGACCCGCGCCGGCTGGCGGGGATCCTCGTCGACATCCGCGATCCGGAGCAGCCCCGGCGCCTCTTCGCCGACTCCTGCTGAGCCTCGGGACGGAGGCCGCCGCCGCGGGCGGCATCCGTCCGACAGGGCCGCGCGCTCAGACCAGGGCGGCGCGGCGCACGACCTCAGCCGGCGGCACGAAGGCGCCCGCCCGCTCGACCTCGTGCACCAGGTCGACCAGCAGCTGGTTGACCGGTGCCTCGCGCCCGCCGCGGTGAGCGGTGCGGACCACGGCCCCGGCCAGGTGGTCGATCTCGCTCGGCACTCCGCGGCGGACGCTCTGCAGCGTCGACCCGGGGTTCGGCACCTCGCCCATCCGCGCGGCCATCCGGCGGGGGAGCAGCTCGACCAGGGGCAGGGGAGCGGCGGCCAGGGCGCGGACGGACGTGTTCGAGAGTCCCTGCAGCGAGCCGAAGCGGACGCCCGACGCGAGGCCCGTCCGGGCGGCCTCGCGCATCGACCGGGCGAGGACGCGCCGCAGCCCCGGATCGTCGATCGTCTCCTGGACCGAGAGCCCGGTGATCGCGGGCAGGGCGTTGACCTCGTTGATCAGCAGCTTCGTCCACTGCGCTCCGGTGAAGTCGTCGGTGACGGCGGTGGGGACCGCCTCGCCGAGCACGGCGGCGGCCCGTCGCACGTCGTCGTCGGCCGGGCGGCCGGGGACGCCGAGCGTGGTCGTGGCAGGAGCCGTGACGGTGACGCGGCCGGGTTCGAGGTGGCTCGCGGCGAAGAGGGCGAGAGCACCCACGAGCCGGGCGTCGCGCACCTGCCGGGCCGCCGCGGTGAGTCCGTCCAGTCCGTTCTGGACGACGACGACGAGGGTGCCGTCGACCGTGCGGCGGTTGGTGCGCAGCGCGTCCTCGGCGTCCTGCGCTTTCGTGCAGACGAAGGCGAGATCGGGCACGAGGTCGAGGGACTCGCCGCAGCGGACCCAGGCGGTGTGCTCGCCCCACGCCCCGTCGAGCCGGATCCCCGACCGGCGGATCGCGGTGAGGTGGTCGCCTCGGGCGGTGACCTCGACGTCGTGCCCGGCGCGGTCGAGAAGGGCGGCGATGGTGCCGCCGACGGCGCCTGCTCCGAGTACTGCGATCCTCATCCGGACAGCCTAGGACGGGCGGGCGAGGGCTCCGGCTCCACCCCGGGGGTACTCCCGATCCGTCCGTGTATCCTCGCACCCGTGCTCGAGACCCCCGCCCCGGCTCCGAACGGGATCCTCCTGCTGGACAAGCCCGGCGGCATCACCAGCCACGACCTCGTCTCGCGGACCCGCCGCCGCGCGGGGACCCGCAAGGTCGGCCACGCGGGGACGCTCGATCCGATGGCGACCGGGCTGATGATCCTCGGTCTCGGCCCCTCGACGCGCCTGCTCACCTACCTCGTCGGCCTCGACAAGCAGTACGAGGCGACGATCCGGCTGGGCTCCTCCACCACCACCGACGACCAGGAGGGCGAGGTGCTCGCCTCGGCGGAGCCCGCCCTCGTCGCGGCCCTCGCCCCGGAGTCGGTGTCCGACGCGATCGCGGCCCTCACCGGAGCGATCGAGCAGGTCCCGAGCACGGTCAGCGCGATCAAGGTGGACGGCCGCCGCGCCTACGCCCGCGCCCGCGACGGCGAGGAGGTCGTGCTCGCCTCCCGCCCCGTGACCGTCTCGGAGTTCGCCGTCCTGGCGAGCCGCCGGGTCGAGGGGTTCCTCGACCTGGACGTGCGCGTCACCTGCTCCTCCGGCACCTACATCCGCGCGCTCGCCCGCGACCTGGGCGCGTCCCTCGGAGTCGGCGGCCACCTGACCGCGCTGCGGCGCACCGCGGTCGGCCCCTTCTCCGTGGCCCAGGCCGGCGAGATCGACGAGCTCGACGTCCCCGCCGCGCTCCTGCCGCCGACGCTCGTGGCGGGCGAGCTGTTCCCCCTGCTGCGCCTCGACGCCCAGGAGGCGGGCGATCTCGCGAACGGCAAGCGCATCCCGGCCCCGGAGGCGGTGGCGGGCGCGAAGGGCCTCCTCGCCGCGGTCGGCCCGGGGGAGCGGCTGATCGGCCTCGCCGAGCGGCGCGGCACCCAGCTCAAGAGCGTCGTCAACTTCCCGACCGAGGACCTGCGGACGGCCGCCTCGTGATCGAGTGGTTCACGATCCTCCAGGTGGGGATCGCCGTCGCGGCCGGCCTGCTCTGCCTCGTGCTCGGGCTGCTCGCCCGCCGTCCCTCGGACGTCTCGGTCGGCGCGACGGCGATCGTCGAGCTGCTGCTGATCGTCCAGCTGGCGGTCGCGATCGTGTCGCCGCTGGTCGGCAACCGCCCGTCGGGGAGCCTGCCGGAGTACTACATCTACCTGATCTCGGCGCTTCTCCTGCCGCTTGCGGCCGGGTTCTGGGCGCTCATCGAGCGGAGCCGCTGGAGCACCGTGATCCTGGGTGTCGCCTGCCTCTCGATCGCGGTCATGGTCTACCGGATGCACCAGATCTGGTTCTTCCAGAGCGCCTGATCGGGCCCGCCACCGGGCCCGGCCCGGCGAGCGCCTAGCATGGACGTGCGATGTCGAAACCAGCCAGCGATGCGTCCGGACGGGCCGCTCACGACCCCTCAGTCCCCTCGGCCCCCGGGAGCGGCGAGCCGACCCGTTCCGCCCGCTCGCGCGGGATCGGCAGCCTCCTGGTCGTGGTCTACGGGATCCTCGCGCTCGCCGCGACGGGGCGCTCCGTCTTCCAGATCATCGACCGGTTCGACGAGGCGCCGCTGGCGTTCTCGCTCTCCGCGCTCTCGGCCGTCGTGTACATCGTCGCGACGGTCGCCCTGATCGTCCCGGGCCGCGCCTGGCAGCGCGTCGCGTGGGTGACGATCACCTTCGAGCTGGTGGGCGTGCTCGTGGTCGGCGCGCTCAGCCTCCTCGCTCCGCGGCTCCTCGGGCTCACGAGCGCCGACCCGTTCGGGCGCCAGTCGACGGTGTGGGCGGCCTTCGGCGCCGGCTACCTGCTGATCCCGCTCGTCCTGCCCGTGCTCGGCCTCTGGTGGCTCCGCGTGCAGGGGCGGCGCACGGCCCGGGCGGCCGCCTGATGCGCGTCGAGACCGGCCCCGGCGACCTGGCAGGGATCGGACCCTCCGCCGTCACGATCGGCAAGTTCGACGGCGTCCACTCCGGGCACCGGGCCGTCATCGGCCGGCTGCACGAGCGGGCCCGCGAGCAGGGGCTCGCCGCCGTCGTCGTCACCTTCGACCGCAATCCGCTCAGCGTGATCGCGCCGGAGAAGTGCCCGCCCGTCCTGGTCGGCAACGAGCAGAAGCTCGAGCTCCTCGCCGGGACCGGCGTGGACGCGACGCTGCTGCTCACCTTCGACGAGGCGTTCCGGGCGCTCTCGCCCGAGCAGTTCGTCGAGCAGGTGCTGGTGGAGGCGCTCGAGGCCCGCGTGGTCCTCGTCGGCTCCGACTTCCGCTTCGGCGCCCGGGGAGCGGGCGACGTCGACCTGCTGCGCGTGCTCGGCGGGCAGCACGGATTCGAGGTGGAGCTGATCGACGACGTGCGGCCCGAGGACGGGCGCCGCGTCTCCTCCACCTGGATCCGCGAGCTGCTGGCCGAGGGCGATGTGGAGCACGCGACGCGCCTGCTCGGGCACGAACCCGTGGTCCGCGGCGTGGTCGTGCACGGAGCGAAGCGCGGTCGCGAGCTGGGCTTCCCGACCGCGAACCTCTCGCCGGAGTCGCAGGGCCTGATCCCGGCCGACGGCGTCTACGCGGGCCGGCTCACCACCGACGGCGTCACGCATCCCGCCGCGATCTCGGTCGGCAGCAACCCGACCTTCGTCGGAGTGCCGCCCAAGCAGGTCGAGGCGTACGTGCTCGATCAGACGCTCGACACCCTCGACCTCTACGACCGCGTGGTCGACGTGGCGTTCGTCGGCCGGATCCGCGGCCAGGTCGCCTACGAGGGCGTCGAGCCCCTCATCCGCCAGATGAACCACGACGTGGTGCAGGTCCGCGAGGTCCTCGGCATCGACTGAGCGGGATGCCGGCCGCCGCCTAGCAGGGGCCGCGGGCCCGCACCAGCGGGAGAGGTCCCGGGGCCATCGGCGTACCGTGGCCGCATGAGCGAAACCCCCTCCGACTCGGCGCGCCCCCTCGCGCTCGTCACCGGCGCGACCGGCTACATCGGCGGCCGGCTGACGCCGCGCCTCCTCGAGGCGGGCTTCCGGGTGCGCGTCCTGGTGCGCGACCCGCGCAAGCTGGTCGACGTGCCGTGGGCGGAGGAGGTCGAGGTCGCCCAGGGCGATCTCGGCGATCCGGAGTCGCTGGAGGCCGCGGTCGAGGGCGTCGACGTCCTCTACTACCTCGTCCACTCGATGGGCTCGGGCAACGACCACGCCCACTTCGAGGAGGTCGAGAGCCGCGCCGCGCAGAACGTCGCCACGGCCGCGAGGTCGGCCGGCGTCGGCCGCATCGTCTACCTCGGCGGCCTGCACCCCGAGGGCCAGGAGCTCTCGAAGCACCTCCGCTCGCGCGCTGAGGTGGGCCGGATCCTGATGGAGTCGGGAGTGCCGACGATCGCCCTGCAGGCGGGCGTGATCATCGGCTCCGGGTCGACCTCGTTCGAGATGGTGCGCCACCTCACCGACGTGCTGCCGTACATGCCCGCGCCGCAGTGGGTGCGCAACTTCATCCAGCCGATCGCCGTGCGCGACGTGCTGCACTACCTGATCGGCTCCGCGTCGCTCGAGGACGCCACGCTCAACCGCACCTTCGACATCGGCGGGCCCGACGTGCTCCGCTACGGCCAGATGATGAACGGCTACGCGGTCGAGGCCGGACTCCCGCAGCGGCCGATCGCGTCCCTGCCGGTGTTCACCCCGTGGCTGGCCTCGCAGTGGGTCAACCTGGTCACGCCCATCCCGCGCTCGCTCGCGGTGCCCATCATCGCCTCGCTGCAGTACGACTGCGTCGTGCACGAGCAGGACATCCGCGCGCTCATCCCCGACCCCGAGGGCGGGCTGACCTCCTACCGCCGCGCCGTCCGGCTCGCGCTGGGAAAGATGCAGGCGGGCGAGATCGAGACGAGCTGGCAGAACGCGGAGGTCGTCGGCGCTCCCAGCGATCCGCTGCCGAGCGACCCGGAGTGGGCCGGCCACACGGTCTACGTGGACCTCAAGGAGCGCCGCACCCCGGCCGACCCGGCCAAGCTCTGGCGCGTCATCGAGGGCATCGGCGGCACCAACGGCTGGTACTCCTTCCCGCTCGCATGGGTGATCCGCGGCTGGATGGACCGCCTCGTCGGGGGAGTGGGCCTGCAGCGCGGGCGCCGCGACTCCGCGCGCCTGCACGCCGGCGACGCCCTCGACTTCTGGCGCGTCGAGGAGATCGAGCGGCCGAAGCTCCTGCGCCTGCGCGCCGAGATGAAGGTGCCCGGCGGGGCCTGGCTCGAGATGCGCGCCGAGCCCTCCGGAGACGGCGGCTCGGTCTACACGCAGCGCGCGGTCTTCTTCCCGCAGGGCCTCGCGGGCAGGCTCTACTGGTTCGCGATCCTGCCCTTCCACGGCATCATCTTCAACGGCATGGCCAACCGCATCACGGCCACCGCGGCCGACCTGCCGGACTCCGGCGACGAGCGCTCCCCTGGCGGGCGCCGGGTGCAGCGGTGACAATGGAGGGGTCCGGCGGCGGCGAGGCCGCCCGGGACGCCGACGAGAGGAGCACGATGAGCGAACGGTCGAGTACGGACGCGGGGCGCGGACTCCAGCTGGGGAAGGTCCTCTTCATCGGGGACAGCATCATCCAGGCGGGAGCCTGGGGCGAGTGGCTGACGGAGTCGACGGTCGTCGACGAGGGAGTCGGAGGGGCCACCACGGCGGACGTCGTCGCGCGGCTCGCCGAGCTGGTCGCGCAGGAGCCGGACACGGTGGTGCTGCTGATCGGCACCAACGATCTCGCCTGGCACCGCACGACGGAGCACGTCGTGCGCAACATCGAGACGATCGTCGCGACGTTCCGGCGCGATCTTCCGGACGTGCGCATCCTGGTGACCTCGGTCCTGCCGCGCGGACACGAGTTCGCACCGCAGATCCGCGAGATCAACCGCCACCTGTGGCAGTTCGCGCCCACGGCGCACGCGGGCTACCTCGACCTGTGGCCGGTGCTCGCGGGGGAGGATGGCGGACTGCTCGAGCAGTACTCGCCGGACGGCCTGCACCTCAACGAGGACGGCTACCGCGCCTGGCGCGAGGCTCTGGGCCCGGCGCTCGAGGCGGTCGTGCGGATGCCTCCGCGGACCCGCCCGATCACGCTGCCCTACGACGAGTTCGCGCGGCCGAAGACGGCCTAGCGCAGCACCGTGGAGGGGGAGTCGACCGCAGGGTCGGCTCCCCTTCCGTCATTCCGCGGCCAGGGCGGCCTCGAAGGCCGCGAGGGCGTCCGCGGAGAAGAGGACGAACCGGACCTCGTCGAGTGCGCCGTCCGCGGTCGCCTCGCGGACCGTCTCCACCGCGATGCGCGCCGCGTCGTCCATCGGCCAGCCGTAGACGCCCGCCGAGACGGCCGGGAAGGCGAGCGTCCGCGCACCGAGACCGACGGCGGTGCGCACCGACTCGCGGTAGGCCGAGGCGAGGACGGCGCTGCGGTCCTCCGACCGCGAGTGGACGGGACCGACGGTGTGCACGACCCAGCGGGCGGGGAGGCGGCCGGCGGTCGTGGCGACCGCGGAGCCGGCGGGCAGACCGTCCGGCAGCTCGGTCCCGCGGAGCCGGCGGCACTCGGCGAGGATCTCCGGTCCGCCCGCGCGGTGGATCGCGCCGTCGACGCCGCCGCCGCCGAGGAGCGACGAGTTCGCCGCGTTCACGATCGCGTCGACGTGCTCGCGGGTGAGGTCGCCGCGCACGGCTCTCAGGGTGGTCACGACTCCTCCTCCAGGCTTCGTCCGAGGGCAGCGATCGCCGCAGGTCCCACGCGGCAGCAGCCGCCGATCAGATCCGCTCCCGCCGCGCGCCAGGAGGCGACCAGCGCGGGGTCGAAGGCCGCGTCGCCTGCCCAGCGACGCTCGACGGCGTCCCACTCCTCGCCGCTGTTCGGGTACACGACGACCAGCTTGCCGGTGACGGAGCGGGCGATGCGGACCGCCTCGGCGACGTCGCCGGGCGGGCAGCAGTTCACTCCCACGCCGACGACCTCCTCGGAGGCGGCGGCGACGGCGAGCGCCTCGGCCAGGGGCTCGCCGGCCGCGGTGCGGCCCGAACGGCCGCTCACGCAGATCCAGGCGGGGACCGAGGAGCCCGCGAGGGCCTCCACGACGGCCCGCACCTCCCGCACCGACGGGATGGTCTCGACGGCGAGCAGGTCGGGCCCGGCCGCGGCCAGGGCCTCCAGGCGCGGCCGGTGCCAGGCGGCGAGATCGCCGACGGTGAGGCCGTCGTCGCCGCGGTACTCGGAGCCGTCGCCGAGGCTCGCACCGAAAGGGCCGACGGAGGCGGCGACCCAGCCGCTCTGCGCGCGCCGGGCCAGGTCGACGCTCTCCCGGAGGGCGCGCTCGGCGAGGCCCGGGGCCAGCCCCGCGGCTGCGAATCCGCTCGCGGACACCTGGTAGCTCGCGGTCACCGCGACCCGGGCCCCCGCCTCGGCGAAGGCGCGGTGCGCGGCGACGACCCGGCCGGGCTCCTCCAGCAGGACCCGGGCGCTCCAGAGCGAGGAGTCCACCGCGGCGCCCTGCGCCTCCAGCTCCGTGCCCAGGCCCCCGTCGAGCAGCAGCGGGCGCACCCGCGCCGCGGCGACGAGGCCGGCGGTCACGAGCGGTTGTTGGAGAGCTCGAAGATCTTCACGAGCTCGGCGATGGCCGCCTCGCGGGCGTCTCCGCCCTCCTCGAACATCGCGGTGATGTGCGTGCGGAGGTGGTTCTCGACGATGAGCTTGTTGAGCGAGCCGAGCGACTTCTGGATCGCGAGGGACTGCGTGACGATGTCGACGCAGTAGTCCTCGTTCTCGATCATCCGCTCGAGGCCGCGCATCTGGCCGCCCAGGATCCGGGCACGGTGCAGCGAGCGCTTCTTGAGGTCCTCGATCACTCCTCCAGCCTACGCGCCGCAGGCGGTACCCGGGCGGGGTATGCGCGCCTACGATCGAGGGGTGAGCACCCGCAAGCCGTCCCGCGCGACCGCCGCCCGCTACCCCTCGCGCGACCGCGCCCGCATGGCGCTCGCGCCCGGGATCCTCGGCGCGATCGTGCTGCTGGCCGGGCTCGCCCTCGTCGGCTCCGACGCCTACGACTTCATCCGCTACCCGGTCGCGATCCTCGCGGCGGTCATCGGCTGGTTCGCGATCCAGGCGCGCGCACTCCTCTGGCTGATCGGGCTCGTCCCCGTGCTCGTGCTGTGGAACCCGGTGCTGCCGTTCGCGTTCCCGGACGCGATCTGGTTCTCGCTGAGCCTCGCCGCGGTCGGCGTCTTCGTGGCGGCGGGTCTCGTGATCCGCGTCCCGACCCCGGAATGACGACGAGCGCGACCGTCCGCGCGGCGGAGCGCCGACCGGACCGCCCCGAGGAGTAGACTGGCGCCGCACCCGCACGCCGGGGATGCTGCGACCGGGTCCCAGACCCGTTGCTCGGAGCTCCCGACGGCCACCGGATGCACCGACGCCCGACGCCTCCCCGGAGGCGATCCGGCGGATGCACGGCGACGGCAGCGCGCGGGAACCCCTCCTCCGCCCCCCGTCACACATCGAGGAGGAGCATGGCTCGCAGCGGCCAGCGTCAGTCCGGTCAGACGCGACGAGCGTCGAACGCCGCCGGGAGCCGACCCCGATCGCGCTCGCGCGGCGTGGACAACGCGGGGATCATCCCGATCCTCGCCCGCCGCGTCCGCGAGGTGGAGGCGAAGGCCCAGACCGGCAAGGTCGGGCCGACCAACCGGACGAAATTCCTGGTGATCGCCCTCCTGATGCGCGAGGAGCGCAAGCGGGTCAAAGTCGATCCCTCGCTCAGCGACGCGCAGCGCGCCGAGGAGATGAAGCGCCTCGACGGCATCGCCACGATCCTGGCCAAGACGGCCGCCCGCGACACCAGCCTGATCGCGCTGCTCGAATCGGAGGCCGGCGTCACGGCGGCCGCGCAGAAGCTCCGCCGCGACTGGCTGCTCGAGGCGGGCGCGGAGCTCAGCCCCGACGAGCTGCTCATCGTGACCGAGCCGGAGCCCAAGCCCGAGGTGCCGGTCAACCAGGTCGTGCCGCAGTCGGTGCGCGCCCGCCAGCTGGCGAACCCCTTCCTCCCGCCGGACTTCTCGATCGCCGAGGCCTCGGCTCCGGCGCCGCGCCGCAGGCTCGACGACTGGGAGCTGCTCGGGCCGCTCTTCAAGGCGTTCGAGTACGGAGCGGGCGGACGGGCCGCGAGCATGGAGCTCCCGGAGCCGCCGAAGCTCGACCGGGTCTCGCCGCGCGGCCGCGAGCTGATGCCGCACCAGGCGCGCTTCATCGAGAGCGCCCGCGAGGGGCACCGCAGCTTCCTGCTCGCCGACGAGCCGGGTCTGGGCAAGACCGCGCAGAGCCTCCTCGCCGCCTCGGTGGTCGGGGCGTACCCGCTGCTCGCGGTGGTGCCGAACGTGGTCAAGATGAACTGGGCGCGCGAGGTCGAGCACTGGACCCCGCAGCGGCGCGCCACGGTCATCCACGGAGACGGCGGCACGCTCGACGCGTTCGCCGACGTGGTCATCGTCAACTACGACATCCTCGACCGGCACATCGGCTGGCTCGGGAGCCTGGGCTTCCGCGGCATGGTCGTCGACGAGGCGCACTTCATCAAGAACCTCCGCTCGCAGCGCTCGCAGAGCGTGCTCGCGCTGGCGTCGAGGATCCGCGAGACCACTCCGGGGCACGATCCGCTGATGATCGCGCTGACCGGCACCCCGCTGATCAACGACGTCGACGACTTCCGCGCCATCTGGCGCTTCCTCGGCTGGATCGACGAGACCAAGCCGGGGCCGGAGCTGATGGGCCGCCTCGAGGAGACGGGCCTCACTCCCGCCGACACGGGCTTCTACCCGGAGGCGCGCGAGGCCGTGATCGACCTCGGCATCGTCCGGCGCAAGAAGATCGACGTCGCCGCCGACCTGCCGTCGAAGCGGATCGTCGATCTGCCCGTCGAGCTGGACGACGACCTCGGCCGCTCCATCCAGAAGGCCGAGCGCGAGCTCGGCGCCCGCATGCTGCAGCGCTTCAGGGCGGTCACCTCCTCGATCACGCACGAGCTCGACGACGACGAGCGCGAGCGGTTCATCCGCATCGTGGCGCAGAGCGAGCTCGAGGAGTCGAAGTCGGCCAAGACCGGCGAGAACGTCTTCACCATGGTGCGCCGGATCGGCCAGGCCAAGGCGGCGCTGGCCGCCGACTACGCCTCGCAGCTGGCCCGCTCGGTGGGCAAGGTCGTCTTCTTCGCGAAGCACATCGACGTGATGGACCAGGCGGAGGACACCTTCGAGAAGCGCGAGCTGACGTCCGTCTCCATCCGCGGCGACCAGACTGCGGCGTTCCGCCAGACGCAGATCGACGCCTTCAACGAGGACCCGGACGTCTCTGTCGCCGTCTGCTCGCTCACCGCGGCGGGAGTCGGCGTGAACCTGCAGGCGTCGTCCAACGTGGTGCTCGCCGAGCTGTCGTGGACCTCGGCCGAGCAGACGCAGGCGATCGACCGCGTGCACCGCATCGGCCAGGAGGAGCCGGTGACGGCGTGGAGGATCATCGCGGCGCACACGATCGACGCGAAGATCGCGGAGCTCATCGACGCCAAGGCCGGTCTCGCCGCCCGGGCGCTCGACGGCGCGGACGCCGAGACGGCCTCGGCCGACACGGTGCAGCTGGACGCCCTCATGCACGTCCTGCGCGAGGCGATCGGCTGAGCGCACCCGGCCGGGCCGGCTGAGTGCACCCGGCCGGGCCGGCTGAGAGCTCAGCCGGTCCGGGCGAGCGGTGCGGCGAAGAAGTCCTTCTCGAACGAACTCGACCGCAGGAACGCGTCCCTCATCGCGGCGCGCTGCCTCGGTGAGGCGTCGCGGGCGGCCTGCTCCGTGAACTCGATCGCCCGCTCGGTGGCCGTCGCGAAGACCGGGTCGCCGTACGTGAGCAGCCAGTCCGCGTAGGGGTGCTCGGGGTGCCCGGAGGCGGCGAGGCGCGACCCGACGTCGGCGTAGAGCCAGAAGCAGGGGAGCAGGGCGGCGACGATCTCGCCGTAGCCGCCCCGCGCGGCGACCGCGAGCAGGTGGTCGGTGTAGCCGCGGGTCACGGGCGCGGGAGCCGCGTCCCTGGTCCCGAGCCGGTCGCGGTGCAGCTGCGCCTCCGCCGCGAGGGCGGACGCCGAGCCCTCGGCCCAGAAGACCTGCTCGGCGGTGGTCGGCGCGCGCTGCGCCGCCACGGCCAGGACGCGGGCGTACTCGGTGAGGTAGAGAGCGTCCTGCTCGAGGTACCACTCGAAGTCCTCCCGCCCGAGGGAGCCGTCGCCGAGGGCCCGCACGAACGGGAGCGCGTCGATCTCGTCGCGGAGGGTCCGGGTCCTCTCCCAGACGTCCGCGCAGAACGCCGGAGGACGTTGCCGGTGGAAGTGGTCGATCGGGCCGTTGCCGGTGCCGACCTCGAGAGCGTCGGCGGCGCGCAGGGCGCCGGTCAGCCACTCCTTGGCCTCCGTCAGCGCCTCGACCAGGGCGTCGGAGGAGGCGTCGCGCCCGGCCAGGAGCGTCGCCATCGCGGACGAGAGCGAGCACCCGGTGCCGTGCGTGTTCGAGGTGGCGACGCGCTCGCCGGGGACCTCGCGCACGAGGCCGTCGGGGGTGACGATCGCGTCCGGGGTGGCGGGGCCGTCGAGGTGGCCGCCTTTCACCAGCACGCCGGCGTCGAGGGCGCGGGCGAGCATCGCCCCCTGCGCGAGCGCGGCCGGCCAGTCGGAGGCGGTCGGCTCTCCGGCCAGCACGCCCAGCTCGGGGAGGTTCGGCGTCACCAGGTCGGCGCGGCGGAGCAGGTCGCGCACGGCGTCCTCCGCCTCGGGAGCGAGCAGCCGGTGACCGCTGGTCGCGACCATCACCGGATCCACGACCACAACGGGCGGGCGGACCTCATCGAGCCACTCGGCGACGACTCCGGCGTACTCGGCCGTGGCGAGCATCCCGATCTTCACCGCGTCGATCGTGACGTCGTCGCTCACCGCGTCGAGCTGCTCGCGGAGGAACGCGGCGGGCGGCAGGTGCACGGAGCGGACCCCGTGCGTGTTCTGCGCGACGAGCGCGGTGACGACCGCCATGCCGTAGCCGCCGAGCGCGCCGATCGACTTGAGGTCGGCCTGGATGCCGGCACCGCCGGTCGGATCGGTGCCGGCGATGCTGAGGACACGGGGGACGCGGGCGCCGGCGGTCATCGGTCCCACTCCGCTCGGATCAGGCGGGCGGCCGCCGCGGGGTCGGCGGCCGTGCAGAGCGCCGACACGACCGCGAGGCCGGCCGCACCGGCGAGGCGGAGTGGCCCCGCGTCCGCGGCTCCGACTCCGCCGATGGCGACGCAGGGCAGCGCCGTGGCCGCGGCGAGGGCGGCGAACCCGTCGACACCGAGGGGAGCGGGGTGGTCGGGCTTGGTCGCGGTGGGCCTAATGACGCCGACGCCGAGGTAGTCGACCGTCCCCGCGGGCAGGGCGCGGACGGCGGCGAGGTGCTCGGGGGTGTTCGCGGTGAGCCCGATCACCGCGTCGGGTCCGAGCAGCGAGCGGGCGGCGGTGACGGGGAGGTCGGACTGCCCGAGGTGGACGCCGTGGACGCGGGCGCCCGCGAGGCGGGCGGCGAGGGCGACGTCGACGCGGTCGTCGACCAGCAGGGTCGTGCGCTCGTCGAGGACGGCGGCGACGGCCCGGGTCAGGGCGACGAGCTCGGCGGCGGAGGCGTCGTGATCGCGGATCTGCACGGTCGTGACTCCGCCTCGGACGGCGGCAGCGGCCACGGCGGGCACGCCGCGCGGGCCGCACTGGGCGGTGTCCGTGACGAGGTAGAGCGAGAGGTCGAGGCTCATGCGATCCGCGCCCCGGCCTCGGCGTCGGCCGGCTGGAGGGCAGCGAGGGCGTCGAGGAAGCCGACGGCGAAGGACCCGGGACCGCTGCTCGCAGCGGCGGCCCGCTCGGCGGCGAGGCCCCAGACCGCGGAGGCGCTGACGGCCGCGTCGAGCGGGCGGGCGCCCGCGCCGAGGAACGCCGCCATCACGGCGCCGAGCGCGCAGCCGCCGCCGGTCACGCGGGTCAGCAGCGGGTGGCCCCCCGTGACCCGGACGATCCGCTCGCCGTCGGTGACGAGGTCGACCGCTCCCGAGACGGCGACCACGCCGCCGGTGCGGCGGGCGAGGACGCGGGCGGAGTCGAGCGCCTGCTCGGCGGTGTCGACGGCGTCCACACCGCGGCCGCCCGCACCGGCTCCCGCGAGGGCGAGGATCTCGGAGGCGTTGCCGCGGATGATCGCGGGCCGCGCCTCGAGCAGCTCCACCGCCAGAGCGGTGCGGACGGGCAGCGGGCCCACGGCGACCGGATCGAGCACCCACGGGGTGCCGGCGCGTCCGGCCGCGGCGACCGCCTCGCGAGCACCCTCGCGCTGCTCCGCTCCGGGCGTGCCGAGGTTGACGAGCACCGCGGAGGCGAGGCCCGCGAAGACGCCCGCCTCGCCGGGCAGGTCGCACATCGCCGGGCTGGCGCCGAGGGCCAGAAGGCTGTTGGCGGTGAAGCCGGTGACGACCGCGTTCGTGATGCACTGCACCAGGGGCCCGGCGGCGCGGAGCTCGGCGAGATCGCGACCCACGGAGGCCGGGTCGGGCGCCGTGTCGGCGGGGAGGGTCGGGTGGACAGGCGTGCGAATGCTCATTCGCGACATCCCTTCGCTAGTACGAACTAGATCAGGTTCAACGGGTCTTCTCTCAGCCCTGGCGGGCACCCCGTGTCACTGCGCACGACCCTAGCAGCGGGCGCGGGCGCGCTCGCTGCTGCAGTGCGAGAGGAGGGAGCGGGCCGTCGTCGCCCCTTCGCCCGGGAGCGGCCGCTCAGCCGGTGAGGATCGTCGAGTCACCGCGCGGCCCCACTGCGACGCGGAGGCCGATCGGCAGCCGCTCGCGCATCGCGTCGACGTGGCTGATCAGGCCGATCGTCCGACCGCCCGACCGCAGCTCGTCGAGCGTGCTGAGCGCCGTCTCGAGCGTCTCGGCGTCGAGCGAGCCGAAGCCCTCGTCGATGAACATGGTCTCGAGCGAGATGCCGCCGGACTGCGCCGTCACCACGTCGGCGAGGCCGAGGGCGAGGGCGAGCGAGGCGAGGAACGTCTCGCCGCCGGAGAGCGAGGCGGGCTGCCGGCGGACGCCGGTGAAGGCGTCGAGCACGTCGATCCCGAGGCCGGAGGCGGCGCCGCGGTAGGCGAGCGAGTCGTCGTGGGCGAGTGCGTAGCGGCCGCTGGTCATCGCGTCGAGGCGGAGGTTCGCCGCGGTCACGATCTCCTCCAGGCGTCCGGCGAGGGCGAAGGCCTCGAGGTCCATCCGGCGCGTGTTCTGCCCCCGGCCGGAGACGGTCTCGGCCAGCGCGCGCAGCTCCTCGTGGCGGCGGAGGCGCTCACCCAGCACGGCGAGGCGGCCCGCGGCCGTCGCGGCGAGCTCGGCCAGGCGCTCCGAGCGGTGCTCGAGCACGGAGAGGCCGGCTCGCGCCTCGTCGCGACGAGCGGAGGCCTCGCGCGAGCGCTCCTCGGCGGCGGCGAGGTCGACGGCCGTGCCCGGCAGTCCGCGGAGCTCCGGGTCGGCGAGCACCGCCTCCGTCGCGCTCCGCCGTCGCTCGTGCTCGGCGACGACGGCCTCGGCCCGCGCCCGGTCCCCGCTCGCCAGCGCGGCCGACTCGGCCTCCTCGGCGGTCGTGAAGCCGCGCTCGGCGAGGACCTCGGCGAGCTCCTCCCGGGCGGCGGCGGCGGCCTCGGACCGCGAGACGGCCGCCTCCTCGGCCTCGACCAGGGCGACGGCACGACGGCGCTGGGCGTTCAGCTGCTCGACGCGCGAGGCGACGCTCGTCGCGCCGTCGCGGAAGGCCTCGACGCGCTCCCGCAGCAGCCGCAGCGCTTCAGCGGCGAGGGCGGACTCGTCGGCGCGGGCGCGGTGCTCCTCACGAGCGGCGTCCCGCCCGGACGTGAGAGCGTCGATCCGGGTGCGCAGCCGGGTTCGCTCGCGCCGCAGCTCCTCCATGCGGGCGGCGGCGCGGCGCGCCGAGGCGAGCCGCTCCTCGTGCGCCGGGCGGAGCGACTCCGGATCCGCGTCCTCGCCCACACGCTCCTCGAGCGCCGCGAGAGCCCGAGCCGCGGCTCCCTCGCACTCGCGGGCGCCGTCGAGGGCGGCGGCGGCGCGCTCCACCGCGATGCGGGCCCGGTCGAGGTCGTCGGTGCCGACCGTCGTCGGGCCGTCGTGCTCGGCCGGGCGGGGGTGCTCGCACGAGCCGCAGACGGGGCAGGGCTCGCCCGGCTCCAGCCGCTCGGCGAGCTCCCCGGCGAACCCGGCGAACCGGCGCGCGATCAGGGCGGCCTGCTCCGCGGCGCGCTCGCCGTGGACGCGCGCCGCGTCGGCGTAGGCCGTGCGGAGCCGCTGCAGGCCCGCCGCAGTGAGATCGCGCTCGAGGGCCGCGGCGATCCTCCGCTCGAGCGCGGCGAGCTCGTCGATGCGCGCGGGGACGGCGGCGGCCTCCCCGGCCAGGGACTCCTCCTCGGCGGCGAGCGCGTCGACGCGGGCGGGCAGCTCGCGCAGCTCCGCCTCGATCCCCGCGAGCGCGGTCGCCGCCGCCTGCTCGGCGCGTGCGGACCGCTCGGTGACGCGCTCCGCGTCGGGGAGCCGGCGCTCCTCTGCCAGCGCCTCGGCGAGGGCGCCGAGGACAGCGGCGAGCCGTTCGGCCGTCTCGGCGGCCGGGCCCCCGGACGCGTCCCCGTAGGCGTCGGCGGCGAGGTCGCGCTGCTGCCGGGCGGCCCGCTCCTTCTCGGCGGCTGCCCGGGCGGAGCGGAGCAGCGGCAGCACGCCGTCGGCCCGGCGCGCGCGCTCGATCGCGGCCCGCTGCTGCTCGACGTGCGCCTCGGCGACCACGAGCTCCTCCGCCTCGATGAGGGCGCGCCGGCGCCGCTCCTGGCCCCGGGCGGTGCGCCGGGCCTCGTCGAGAGCGGCGCCCGCGGCCTCGTGCGCCGCGTCGGCCGCGGCGGAGCCGGCCCGGGCCGCCTCGAGCGGAGCGGCGAGCCGCGCCGGCAGCCCGGCGAACCAGGCGGCGTCCGGCAGAGGCGGCTCGGCTCCGTCATCGAGGAGCCGGACGGCCTCGTCCGCGAGCGCCGTCACGGCCGCGCGCTCCTCCTCGAGCCCGACGGCGCTCGCGTCGCGCTGCTCGAGCAGTCGGCGGCGGAGCAGATCGAAGCGCTCGGTCGCGAAGAGCGTGCGCAGGAGCCGCTGCCGGTCGTCGTTCTTCGCGAGCAGGAACTCGTGGAAGCGGTTCTGCGCCAGCAGGATCACCTGGAGGAACTGGTCCTTCGTCAGGCCGACGATCCGGCCGATGTCGGCGCCCACCTCCTTCGCGCTCGACGAGAGCCCGACCCAGGCGCCGTCGACCTGCTCCAGCAGCTCGACCTTCGCCGGCTGGGTCGTGGTGCCGGTGCCGCGCCGTTTCGGCCGCTCGTACTCGGGCGAGCGCCGGACGCGGTAGACGCGCCCCGCCGCCTCGAAGTCGAGCTCGGCGAAGGTCTCGTCCTCGGGGCCGCTGTGGTCGCTCCGGAGGCGCGAGGCGGTGCCGTCGAAGCGGGGGACCGAGCCGTAGAGCGCGAACGCGATCGCGTCGAGGATCGTCGACTTGCCCGCTCCGGTGCGCCCGGCGATGAGGTACACGCCCACGTCCTCGAGCCGGTCGAAGTCGACGCACTGCTCGGCGCGGAACGGTCCGAGTCCGGCGAAGGCGAGTCGGCGGATCCTCACCGCAGAGCCTCGGCCTCGACGGCCGCGAGCGCGTCGAGGGTGAGGGCGCGCTCGGTCTCCGTGGCGCCGTGACCGCCGCGGACGTGGGCGAGGAAGTCGTCGACGACCTCCACGTCGCTCCGCCCGCGGATCCGCTCGGCGTACGCGCGCGGCTCGGCCGCGGCGTGCGGGGGCCGGTGCTCGAGCGTGGCGCAGCCGGGGAAGCGCGACTGCAGGCGCGCCATCGCGTCGAGCGGGCGCACGGGATCGGTGAGCACCGCCGAGACCCAGTCGCCCTCCACCTCGGCCAGGGAGGGATCGCGCAGCAGCTGCTGGAGCTCGCCCTCGATCACGCTGAGCCTCCTCGGCACGGGGAGCGGCGACCACTCGACGCCCTCGAGCCCCTCGGGCCCGATCGTCACCAGCCAGGCACCGCGCGGCTTCGACGCCTCGCCGAACGAGTAGTGCAGCGGCGCTCCGGAGTAGCGCACTCCCGGCAGCAGCTCGGCGCGTCCATGGATGTGCCCGAGCGCCGCGTAGTCGGCCGCGGCGAAGTGCTCGACCGAGACGTAGTCGAGCCCGCCCGCCGTGATGTCGCGCTCGAGGACCGCGGCCGGGGCTCCGACCGCGAAGCAGTGCGCGAGCACGACCCAGGGACGGCCCGCCGCCTCGGCGGCGGCGCGCACCCGCGCCATCGCGAAGGCGAGCACGTCCTCGTGGCGGCGCAGCTGCTGCTCCGGGTGCCGGTGGCGGTAGAGGGCGGGCTCGAGGAAGGGGATGCCGTGGACGCCGACCTCGAGGCCGGACGCGTCGCGCAGCACGACCGGCTCGGCGTACGCCTCGGGGTCGGTGAGGACGTGGACGCCCGCTCCGCGCAGGAGCCCGGCCTGGAAGCCGAGCCGGGCGGGGGAGTCGTGGTTGCCGCTGGTGAGGACGACCTCGGCGCCGGCCGCGCGGATCGCCTCGAGCGTGCGGGTGAGGAGGGTGTAGTGCTCCGCGGCGGGCACGGCGGAGTCGAAGACGTCGCCGGCGATCAGCACCGCGTCCACGCGCTCGGCCCGCACCGTCTCGACCAGGGCCTCGAGCACGGTCGCGAGCGCCGCCGTCGTGGAGTGCCCGTGGAAGGTGCGGCCGATGTGCCAGTCCGAGGTGTGCAGCAGCTTCACGGTCGTCCTTCCTCTGCGTCGTCCGGGGGAGCGCCTCCAGGCTAGTGAGGCCCTCCGACACCGGCGGCGCAGCGGACACCTCCCGTTCACCGGGAGGTGCACAATAGGGCGTCGGTCGAGCAGAGGAGATGGTCGTGAAGCTGCCCCGCGTCCCCGCGACGATCCTGGGTCTGGGCTCGCGCACCCGCGCCGCCGCCGAGGACACCGCTCCCATCCAGCGTCTGCGCCCGGACGACGAGCCGGCCCGCACCAGCACGGTCGACAACGCGATCTACCAGGACGGCCGCCGGGTCGTCTCACCCGGCAGCATCCCGGAGGCGCTCGCCGCCCTGCAGAAGCTGCCCGACGCGATGGCGTGGATCGGGCTGTACCGGCCGAACGCGGCCGAGCTCGCCGCGCTCGAGGACGAGTTCTCGATGCACCCGCTCGCTCTCGAGGACGCGATCAGCGCGCACCAGAGGCCCAAGCTCGAGCGGTACGGCAGCGACATGTTCGTGGTGCTGCGCGCCGCCAGCTACTCCGACCAGCGCGAGGAGGTCGACTTCGGCGAGCTCCACCTGTTCGTGGGGTCGAACTTCGTCGTCACGGTCCGCCACTCCGAGAAGCCCGACCTCTCGCTGGTGCGGCGGCGGATGGAGGCCGATCCGGAGCTGCTGCGCGTGGGCCCGGTCGCCGTGCTGTACGCGATCCTCGACGCCGTCGTGGATCAGTACTCGCCCGTCGTCGCCGGTCTCGAGAACGACATCGACGAGATCGAGGCGCAGGTCTTCGAGGGCGACCCGGCGGTGTCCCGACGCATCTACGAGCTCAGCCAGGAGGTGCTGGACTTCCAGCGTGCGGTCGCTCCGCTGACCGGCATGCTCGGGCGGCTCGTCACCGACTTCGAGGTGTTCCAGTCGGATGTGGAGCTGCGCCGCTACATCCGCGACGTCGCCGACCACGTCGCGCTCGTCACCGAGCGGGTCGACGGCTTCCGCACCACGCTGCGGGAGATCCTGGCGGTGAACGCGACCCTCGTCGCCCAGCGCCAGAACGAGGACATGAAGAAGCTCGCGGAGGTGGGCAACCAGCAGAACGACGAGGTCAAGCGGATCTCCGCCTGGGCGGCCATCTTCTTCGCGCCGACCATGATCTCGAGCATCTACGGCATGAACTTCGACGTGATGCCCGAGCTGCACGTGGCGTGGGGGTACCCGGCGGCGCTCGCGGCGATGCTCGCCTCGAGCGTGGTGCTGCACCGGCTCTTCAAGCGGTGGGGCTGGCTCTGAGCCCGCGTCTCGCGACGTGTCAACATCGTGACGGTCCCGGAGGCTCCGCGTAGCGTCGCTCGCGGGCCGTCCGGCCCCTGAACGGAGGGACTCCCGATGACTCCGGAGGACACGACCACGACGGCCCCGCGGCCCCGCTCCCTCTGGCGGGCGGGCGCGGCTCCGATCCCCTCCGACGAGTTCGTCCCGGGCGCGCATTACGACGACGTCGTGGTCGGCGCCGGGCTCACCGGGCTGGTCACCGCGCTCCTCCTGCAGCGGACCGGCCGGCGCGTGCTGGTGCTGGAGGCGCGGGAGGTCGGCGCGGTCACGACCGGGAACACGACGGCGAAGCTCAGCCTCCTGCAGGGAGCGCACCTCTCCCGGATCGCGGAGCGCAACATCCCCGCGGTGACCGAGGCCTACGTCGCGGCGAACGTCGCGGGCTTCCGCTGGCTGCTCGACTACTGCGAGGGCGCGGGCGTGCCGGTGCAGAGGCGCACCGCCTACAGCTACGCGCAGACGCCCGAGGGCGTGGACGCCGTCCTGAAGGAGCACGCGACCGCGCGCCGCTTCGGCCTCGCGACCCGCCTCGTCGGCGAGCTCGACGTGCCGTTCCCCAGCACGGCGGCCGTCGCCCTCGACGACCAGGCCCAGTTCGACCCGATGGACGTCCTCACGGCGCTCGCCGCCGACTTCCGCGCCGCCGGGGGCAGCCTGGTGCAGGGCGTCCGGGCCCTCGGGATGCGAGCGACCGCTCCCGTCCGAGTCCGCACCAGCGCGGGCCCGGTGACCGGGGACCGGGCCTACCTGCTCACGGGGGCGCCGATCCTCGACCGCGGCCTCTACTTCGCCAAGATCGCCGCGCTGCGCTCGTACGCTGTCGCGTTCCGCACCGACGCGCCGATCCCCGACGGCATGTACCTCTCGGTCGACGAGCCGACCCGCTCGGTGCGCGACGCCGAGCGCGACGGCGAGCGGCTCCTCCTGATCGGCGGCAACGGCCACCCGGTGGGGCGCAGGCCCGTCACCTCGGAGGCGGTGGACGACCTGGTCGCCTGGACGCGGCGGTCCTTCCCGGGGGCGGAGCCGGTCGCGCAGTGGAGCGCCCAGGACTACGAGCCGTTCCACCGCGTGCCGTTCGTGGGCTGGCTGCCGCGGGGCCGCGGACGGATCTTCCTGGCGACCGGCTACGACAAGTGGGGGATGACCAACGCGGTGCAGGCCGCGCTGACGCTCGTCGCCGACCTCGAGGGCGGGGCGCCGGCCTGGGCGAGGACGCTGCACCGCCGGCCCACCCTGCCGCGGGTGATGGCGGAGGGGCTCGGCTCCGGGCTGGCGGTGGGCGCCTGGTACGCCCGCGGCTGGTCGGCAGCGCTCCGCGCGCCCCGCTCGGCCGGGGTGGTGCCGGCGGAGGGCCAGGGCTCGCTCGCCCGCGACGGCCTGCAGCCCGTCGCGGTCTCCACCGTGGAGGGGAGGCGCTGCGCGGTGTCGGCGGTGTGCCCGCACCTCGGCGGGATCGTCACCTGGAACGACTCGGAGCGCAGCTGGGACTGCCCGCTGCACGGCTCTCGCTTCGCAGCGGACGGGACGGTGCTGGAGGGTCCGGCGGTCGAGCCGCTCGGCCCGCTGGGCTAGGACGGCCGTCTGCTCCGCGGAGCCGAGCCGAGGCCGGCACCGCGGAGCAGACGGCTCAGTCCTCGTCCGCTCCGGGCTCCGCGACCTCGTCGCCGTCCGCGCCCGAGGCGTCGCCGGTCGTGTGCAGATCGGTGTCGCCCGGGATGCTGAAGTCGCTCAGCGGGTCCAGGGGCTTCTTGTCGTCGGTGTCGTCGCTCATGCCTGCCACCCTACGAGCGCCCGGCGAGGCGCTGCACCGCGGCGACCGGGATCGACAGCCACTCCGGCCGGTTGCGCGCCTCGTAGATCGCCTCGTAGACGGCCTTGTCGAGTTCGAACGCGTCGAGCACCGCCCGGTGCGCGGTGACCGCGTCGCCCGCCCGCTCGGTGTAGCCCTCGAGGAACGCGGCCCGGCTCGCCGCCGCCCAGGCCGCCCTCGAGGCGCCCGGCTCGGCCTGCTCGTGCGCGCCCGCCGCGTAGTCGAAGGACCGCAGCATCCCCGCCACGTCGCGCAGGGCCACGTCGGGAAGGCGGCGCTCGTGCATGGGCCGCAGCGGCTCGCCCTCGAAGTCGAGGAGCACCCAGCCGCGGTCGGGCACGGACAGGACCTGCCCGAGGTGGTAGTCGCCGTGGATGCGCTGGAGCCTCGGCCACGGCGCGGTCTCGGCGGCGCGGAACACGGCCTCGATCGCCTCCGAGTCCTCCGCGATCACGGGGACCTCGGCCGAGGCGATGCGCAGGCGACGGCGCATGGTCGCGACCATCCGCTCGACGACCTCGGACGTGGTGTCCTCGGTCGGCATGACCTCCGCCAGCGTCGCGTGCACCTCGGCGGTGGCGCGGCCCAGCTCGCGGGCGGGTCCGGTGAAGTCGGAGTCGGCGGCGACCGCCTCGAGGGCGACGCGCCACGCGTCCTGGACCCCGGGGAGGAACTCCTGCGCGAAGGCGAGGTGCCCGAAGGCGCGGCCCGTCTCCTCGCCCTCGTCGTCCCACTCGCCGGTCACGTTGCCGATCACGGGCGGGACGAGGGCGCTCCCGGCGGCGTTGAGCGCCGACTGCACCGTCACGTCCGGGTTGTCGCCGTGGTGGAGGGCGCGGAAGACCTTGACGATCACCGGGGTCGCGTCGGATCCGTCGTCGGCCGTGGTGCGGACGATCACCGAGGTGTTCGACTGCTCGCCGCTGAGCACCTTCGAGGACGCGAACGCCCCGATCGCGGCACCCGGCTGCCGGTGGCCCTCGGCGCGGGCGCCGCCCTGGGCGCCGTCCTCGTCGGAGCGGCCGCCGTCGGCGATCATGCCGAGCAGGGCGCGGGCGAACACCGGGTCGCGCGGAGCGTCGTACACGTAGTGCGCGTCGTCGGAGTAGACGAGGGCGTCCTCGAGCCCGGGCACCGGAGCCGCGTGGACGGTCACCGGCACCTGGTACAGCACCGGGCTCGTGCCTGCCCGGTCGATGAAGAGGTGGTCCACCACCTCCGCCTCGCCGGGGTGCAGCGACCAGGCGCCGCGGACCTCCAGCTCGGGGCGCCGCCCCTTGCTCGCGTACCACCTCTGGTCCGCCACCCATGCGGCGATGCGGTCGATCGACAGGCCTGCGCTCATGCTCTTCCCTCCGTCGGCACCCCGAACCCTACTGGCCGCGGACGACGGGCGGAGGGGCTTGCGGCGGGGCGCTCAGGCCAGCTCGAGCACGTCCAGCGTCCAGGCGTACTCGAACGCGATCTCGCGCCAGCGCTCGTAGCGTCCGCTCACTCCGCCGTGTCCCGCGGTCATCTCGGTGCGCAGCAGCGCGGGAGCGCCGACCTCGCGGAGCCTGGCCACCCACTTCGCCGGCTCCACGTACAGCACCCGGGTGTCGTTGAGGCTCGTCGTCGCGAGGATCCGGGGGTACTGCACGCCCTCGCGGACGTTCTCGTAGGGCGAGTACGACTTCATGTAGGCGTAGACCTCGGCGTCGTGCAGCGGGTCGCCCCACTCGTCCCACTCGATCACCGTGAGCGGGAGCGACGGGTCGAGGATCGAGGTGAGCGCGTCGACGAACGGGACCTGCGCGAGGACGCCGGCGAACGCCTCCGGGGCGAGGTTCGCGACCGCGCCCATCAGCAGGCCGCCGGCCGACCCTCCCTGCGCGACCAGGCGGTCCGGAGTGGTGAAGCCCGCGTCGACCAGGTGCCGCGCCGCGGAGACGAAGTCGGTGAAGGTCGTCCGCTTCGCCAGCGTCTTCCCGTTCTCGTACCAGGAGCGGCCCATCTCCCCGCCGCCGCGGACGTGCGCGACGGCGAAGACGACGCCGCGGTCGAGCAGCGAGAGGCGCGCGATCGAGAAGCCCGGGTCGATGCTCGCCTCGTACGAGCCGTAGCCGTAGAGGAGGAGCGGCGCGGGGGCCGAGTCCGGATCGGCGGCGTCGCGGCGCCAGACGAGCGAGAGGGGCACCCGCGTGCCGTCCTCCGCCACGGCCCACTCCCTCCTCTGCACGTAGAGCGCGGGGTCGTAGTCGCCGAGCACCGGCTGCTGCTTGAGCACCGTGCGCTCGCCCGTCGCGACGTCGAGCGCGAGCACGGTCGAGGGGGTGACGAACGAGGTGTAGGCGAGGCGGAGGGAGGGCTGCTCCCACTCCGGGTTCCCCGCCAGGCCCGCGTCGTAGAGCGGCTCGTCGAAGACGATCTCCTCGAGCCGCGCTCCGGCGCCGTCCTCGCGGAGGAGCCCGAGCCGGGTGGCTCCGTCGGCGCGGTACGAGACGACGACGTGCCCGGCGAAAGCGTCGACGCCCTCGATCCGGCGGCCCTCGCGGTGCGGCACCACCACGCGGCGCTCGCGGGCCCGGGCGTCGGCGTCGAGCGACAGGTCGGCCGGCTCCTCGACGATCTCGAAGTCGAGGGCGCCGTCGTTGTGCACGATCAGCAGGCGGTCGCGTCCGTCGACGACGGCGTGCTCGACCTCGTACTCCACGCCCTCGCGTCGCGGCCACACCGAGCGGAACGAGCCGGTCGGGTCGGACGCGTCCAGCAGCAGGCACTCGCTCGTGATCTTGCTGCCGATCTCGATGACGAGGAAGCGGCGGCTGCGGGTGAGGCCCACGCCGATCCAGTAGCGCTCGTCGGGCTCGGCGAAGACGACCTCGTCCGGGGTCCCGGCGCCGACTTCGTGCCGCCAGATCGTGTCGGGGCGCCAGGACTCGTCGACGGTCGGGTAGAAGACGAAGCGCGCGTCGGCGCCGAAGGTCGCTCCGCCGCCGGTGCCCTCGATGACGTCCGGCAGGTCCTCGCCGGTCTCGAGGTCGCGGATGCGGAGGGTGTAGCGCTCGTCGCCCTCGACATCGGTGCCGAAGAGCAGCCGTCGGCCGTCCGCCGAGACGTCGAAGCTGCCGAGCGAGAAGAAGTCGTGTCCCTCCGCCTCCGCGTTGCCGTCCAGGACGACCTGCTCGCCCTCGAGCGGACCGCCCTCGGCGATCGACGGCGGCGTCCAGTCGTCCGGCCCGCTGATCGGCGCCCGGCAGTGCACGGCGTACTGGCGGCCCTCGTAGGAGCGCGAGAAGTACCACCAGGAGCCCTCCCGGACGGGGACCGAGAGGTCGGTCTCCTTCGTCCGCGAGCGGATCTCCTCGAACAGGCGCTCGCGCAGCGGAGCGAGAGGAGCCAGCACCGCCTCGGTGTACGCGTTCTCGGCCTCGAGGTGCGCGATCACCTCGGGGCTCTCCTTCTCGCGCAGCCACTCGTAGTGGTCGACCACCACGTCGCCGTGGTGGCGGCGCTCGAGGGGGACGCGGCGGGCGACGGGCGGAACGGGCGCGGTCATCGCTCCAGCCTAGGGCGAGGGCGCCCCTGGCCGCCCCGGGGTGCCGCAGCGGCGCCGGGCGTGATCACAATGGAGCATGGCCAGCGGTGCGGAGAACGAGTCGGCGACGTCCCGGGCGGGCGGTGCGCGGAGAGTGCAGACCGAGGTCGAGCGCAAGTACGACGTCGACGCGGGCACCCGGCTGCCCGACCTGACAGGCACCGCGAGCGTCGCGAGCGTCCGCACGGAGGAGCCGGTGACCCTCCGCGCCGAGTACTTCGACACCGCCGAGCGCGCTCTGTCCCGGGCGCGGATCACGCTGCGCCGCCGCGAGGGCGGATCCGACCAGGGCTGGCACGTCAAGCTGCCCGGCTCCTCCGGCCGCACCGAGATCCACGCGGAGCTCACGGCCTCGCGCACGGTCCCGTCCGCCGTCCGCGAGCCGGTGCTCGGGCAGGTGGGGCGCGCGCCGCTCGAGCCGCTGGCGCTGCTCGAGACGGTCCGCTCGATCACCCGCGCCCTCGACTCCCACGGGCGGGAGCTCGCCGAGATCGCCGACGACCTGGTGACCGCGCGCGACCAGCGCACCGGCCGCGAGCGGCGCTGGAGGGAGTGGGAGGTCGAGCTCGTCGACGTCCCTGGGGACGAGGGCGAGCGGGTCCTCGACGCGATCGAGCAGCGCCTCCTCGCCGCGGGCGCCCGCCCGGCCGCCAGCGCCTCCAAGCTCGCCCGGGCCACCGGCGGCCCGATCGAGGAGACGGTCCCGGATCCGCGGAACGGCGGGGAGGCGGCGCTCGCCGCGGTCCGCTCGCTCCTGCGCGAGCTGCGCGCCGTCGACCCGCGGGTGCGCCTCGAGGCCGACGACGCCCTGCACCGGATGCGCGTGCTCGCGCGCCGGCTCCGGTCCGTCCTCGCCGCCTCCCGCTCCGTGCTCGACCGTGCGGCGACCGACCCCGTGCGGGACGAGCTGCGCTGGCTGGGAGGGGTCCTCGGCGCGGCCCGCGATCAGGAGGTGCTCGCCGAGCGGTTCCGCACCTCCCTGGCGGCCGTCGAGGGCGCCCCGAGCACCCCCTCCGCTCTGCTGGAGGAGATCGAGCACCGGCACGCCTCGGCGCTGCGCCGCGTGGACCGCACTCTGCGCGGCGGCCGCTACCTCGCGCTCCTCGCCTCGCTCGACGCCCTGCTCGCGGACCCGCCCCGCACCGCGCGGGCCGGCTCGAGCGCGACGGCGCTGGTGCGCCGCTCCGTCGCGAAGGACCTCGCGCGCATCTCCGCGGCGGGGTCCGCGGCGGCCGGCGGCTCGCTCGAGGCCAGACACGACCTGCGGAAGGCGGCGAAGCGGCTCCGCTACACCGTGGAGGCGTGGCGGGCGGTCGTCCCCGAGGCCGTCGGCGCCCGGCGCCGCTCGCTCGCCGAGGCGGGAGAGGACCTCGCCGACGCCCTGGGGGAGGAGCGCGACGCGCTCGCCGCCCGTGCGCTGATCCTGGAGGAGGCCGATCGCAGCGGGGAGGGGGCCTTCGCGCTGGGGGTGGTCGCCGCCGAGGAGCGGCACCGCGCCAGGCGGGCCGCGAAGGCCGCGGAGAAGGCGGGGGACCGTCTGGGGTCGCTCTCGCGCTGACCGTGCGGCCCCGCGGTCGCTGTCAAGCCGACGGCCCGGTCACACGGACGAAATCCACGGCGGATAATGTGAATCATGCCTTCCGTCCGTGCTCTTCCGTCACCGCTCCTGCGCCCGCGCCACTTCGACCGCGACGACGTCGTGGTCCATGCCGGCCTGTTCTCGCTGGTGAACTCGAGTACGACGCCCCGCGCGGCCTGGACCGAGGACCTGATCGCCATCGGCGAGGTCCTCGACGCCGCCGAATTCCCCTACCGCCTCATCCGCGGCACCGACGGCTCGCCCTTCCTCGCGGTGGACCGCGTGCTCGGCGCCGAGCTGGCCACGCTGCTGGCGCGTGCCTTCGCGACCGAGCCCTTCTACGCCAAGACGGTCGACAAGCGGGGCACCCCGCCCCAGCTCCTGGCCGAGGGCGTGCTCGCGCCGTACCCGCGCGCCTCCGTCTTCAAGCTCTTCCGCCCGCGCGTCTCCTCGACGGGATCGCTGCGCTACGGCGCCCGCAGCGGCGTCCGCCTCGAGCTGTGGAAGGTGGGCGAGGAGGAGATCATCACTCCCGCCGAGAACGCGCTCATGCGCAACAGCCTCCCCGTCGCCGAAGCCATCGACGCCCACGTCGAGGCGTACGGCCGCACCTGGCCGACGTTCGAGGGCATGTTCGAGCCGCTCGTCAGCGACATCCGCTTCGAGGTGGACATCGTCTTCTCGTGGGTCGACGGCACCGACCTGGAGTTCCAGCGCGCCCGTGCGGCCCGCATGGCGAGCTACGTGGTGGGCGAGGGCGACGACGCTCCGGCGCGCTTCCGCCAGATCGACGAGCTCAAGTACGCCCTGCGCAGCGTCTACATGTACGCGCCGTGGATCCGGCACATCTACATCGTCACCGACTCCCCTCGCCCGCGCTGGCTGGACGAGCACCCGGACGTCACCCTCGTGCGCAGCGAGGACCACTTCCGCGACCTCTCGGTGCTGCCGACGCACAACTCCCACGCGGTCGAGAGCCAGCTGCACCGCATCCCGGGGCTGGCGGAGCACTTCCTCTACTCCAACGACGACATGTTCTTCGGGCGCCCGGTCGACCCGTCGATCTTCTTCTCGCCCGGGGGCATCACGAAGTTCATCGAGGCGACGACCCGCATCGGCATGGGCGACTCCAACGCCTCCCGCAGCGGCTTCGAGAACGCTGCCCGCGTCAACCGGCGCCTGCTCCGCGAGCGCTTCGGCGCGATGACGACCCGTCACCTCGAGCACGCCGCCACGCCGCTCCGCAAGACCGTGATGGCCGAGCTCGAGGCCGAGTTCGAGCCGGAGTTCACCGCGACCGCCGCGAGCCGCTTCCGCTCCGCGAGCGACGTCTCCGTGACCAACTCGCTCTACCACTACTACGCGCTGATGACCGGCCGCGCGGTCGTGCAGGAGAACGCCTCGGTGAAGTACGTCGACACGACGATGCACCAGGGGCTGAAGGACATGCGCAAGCTCCTCAAGAACCGCGGAGTCGACTTCTTCTGCCTCAACGACGGCAGCTTCCCCGAGATCTCGGCGGAGGCGCGCACCAAGGCCGTCATCGGGTTCCTCGAGGAGTACTACCCGATCCCGGCTCCGTGGGAGCGCGAGGACTGACCGTGGGCTGGGCCGTCGGGGGAGCGGTGGCCGGGCTGCTGCTCGGCCTGGCGAGCTCGCTCGTGTTCCCGGGCATCGGAGTGGGAGCGGGCGTCGGCGTGGGCGTCGCGCTGGCCGCGGCGCTGGCGTTCGCCGGATGGCTGTTCGCGCGGGACCGCGCCGGCGGGCGCTGACACCCCGGCCGTGTCCGAGGACGCGGTCGACGCGGCGCCCGGAGGCGTCGGGGCGACCCCGACGCCCCGTCGCGTCGCTACGCGCTGACGCCCACCCGCTCCACGAGCGGCGGGTAGAGCTCCTCGTCCCGGGCGACCGGGGCCGCCGTCGCCGCGGCGATCTCGACGCCGTGGTCCGCGAGGATCCGCTGCGTCTCGTTCGCCGAGACGTAGGACACCTCGGTCGAGGCGCCGATCGGCACCACCGAGTGCAGCACCGTGCCGTCGTAGACGTGGATCAGGTTGAACGCCTGGGCGCCGTTGCGGGCGCGGGTCGCGCCCACCGGCACGTTGAGGTCCTGGGTGTAGCAGGTGGCCGACGCGACCGAGACCGGGATGCCGGCGAACATCGCCGTCGACGAGTAGTGCAGGTGGCCCGCGATGATGCTGCGGACGTCGGAGCCCTCGAGCACCTCCGCGAGGGCGGGCTGGTCGCGCAGCTCCACGAGGACCGACAGGTCGAGCACGCTCGGCACCGGCGGGTGGTGCAGCGCGAGGATCGTGCCGTGCGGGGCCGGGCTGGAGAGCTCCTCCGCCAGCCAGTCGAGCTGCGCGTCCGAGATCTCGCCGTAGTGGGCGCCGGGCACGGTGGAGTCCAGCGCGATGATCCGGAGCCCGTTGACGTCGTGCACGCGGTCGACCGGCTGCGTGGTCGGGAGCTGGTCGAGCAGCCCCGAGCGGAACGCGCCGCGGTCGTCGTGGTTGCCCATCACCCAGATCACCTCGGCGCCGAGGCGTGCGGCCGCGGGCTCGACGACGGCGCGCAGCTTCGCGTACGCCTCCGGCTCGCCCTTGTCGGCGAGATCACCCGTGATGACGATGGCCTCCGGACGTCCGCCGGACGCCTCCAGCTCGTCGAACAGGAGCCGCAGCTGGGCCTCGCTGTCGACGTCGGAGCCGTACAGGCCGCCGTCTCCGGCGATGAAGTGGGTGTCGCTCAGGTGAAGGATGAAGTGGTTGGGCCGGGGGTACTCGGCCTGGCGGAGGGACATGATCCTCGGGTTCCACGATCGGCGGGAGCCGGATCACGCGACCCGGCGTCGGCACTTGCGCACTGCTCCAGCGGAGGCGACCCCGCTGCGATCAGTCCATCATCGCGGGGTGAACTCCGGGCCAACACCGGTCGGCGCGTCATCGAACGGTTCTCCCAGGTTGCCGGTCGCTGCGCGGTCCTCCCCGACCCCGGAGGACCGCCGCGATCAGAGCCGGGCGAGCAGCCGCGCGTAGAACTCGATGGCGCGCTCGAACTGGTCGGCCTCGACCGACTCGTCGACCCCGTGGATCCCGAGCTGCTGCCGCGGGCTGATCTCGAACGGGATGAAGCGGTAGACGTGGTCGCTGATGGCGTGGAAGTGCCGGGCGTCGCTGCCGCCGGTCTGCACGTAGGGGGCGACGACCGCGTCCGGGAACGACTCCTGGACGACCGCGCGGAGCAGGTCGTACGGCCCGCCGTCGCCGGGTTCGCCGGTGGGGGAGACGGGGGAGGGCTCGTGGGCGACCTTCACCTCGACCTCGACCTCCGGGTCGTCGATGACGGCGCGGATGCGCTCGACCACGCCCGCCACGGTGCCGCCCGGGTTGATCCGCACGTTCGCGGTGGCGCTGGCGCTGGAGGCGAGGACGTTCGCTCCGGTGCTGCCGCGCAGCTCGGTGATCGCGACCGTCGTCCGCAGCATCGCGGCAGAGCGGTTGGAGTGGGCGGCGAGCGCGCCGACGACGGCGTCCGGGTGCTCGTGCGGGCGGGCGTACCAGACGGCGTGGGCCGCGTCCGCGTGGTCGGCCGCCGCGCGCACCAGCTGGGCGATCGGCTCCGGGAGGGTCGAGGGGAACGGGTTCTCGGTCAGGCGGTGGATCGCCCTCGCGAGCCGCTGGGTGGCGAGCAGCCCGGGCGGGGGCGGCGGAGCGGAGGCGTGGCCGCCGACGTCGCGGCAGGTCAGCTCGAGGTTCATGATCCCGCGCTCGGTGACGCCGATCACGGCGATCGGGGTGGTGACGCCGGGCAGGATGCCGCGCCGCACGTTCCCGCCCTCGTCGAGCACGAGGCGCGGGCGGACCCCGCGCGCGCCGAGCAGGGCGACCACCGAGGGGGCGCCGTCGCCCGCCGTCTCCTCGTTGTGCGTGGAGAGGAGGTACACGTCGTGCCGGGGCCGCTCGCCCCGCAGGACGGCCGCCTCGACCGCCTCGAGGAGGGCGACGAGGGAGCCCTTGTCGTCGAGGGCGCCGCGCGCCACGACGGAGGTGCGGCCGTCCGCGGCGACGATCGTCTCGGCCGCGAACGGGTCGTGCGACCACTCCGCCGCCGTCACGCTGACCACGTCGTAGTGGGCCATCAGCACGGCCGACTCGCCCGGCTCCTCACCGCGCCAGCGCCAGAGGAGGGAGTGGCCGGCGACTGTCTCGAAGTCCAGGGCCGCGTGCAGTGCCGGGTAGAGCTCGGCGACGAGCGTGCGGAACGCCTCGAAGCGGCTCCAATCGGTGGCCGTCTCGTCCGAGTGGGACACCGTCTCGACGCGCAGCAGGGCTTGGAAGCGCTCGAGCGCGGTCGTCGTCACCGGGCTAGCCTACGACGGCGGTGCCGGGCTCCCGGCCCCGGCGAGCGGAGGTGCGCGGTGGGACTGCCCGAGGTGTGCGTCGTCTACGTCCTCCGCGAGGGCCCGCGGGGCGCGGAGGTGCTGCTCGGCCGGAAGCGCCGCGGCCTCGGCGAGGGGCGCGTGGTCGCTCCCGGCGGCAAGCTCGAGCCCGGCGAGTCGCCCGTCGCCGCCGCCGTCCGCGAACTGCAGGAGGAGGCCGGGCTCGTCGCCCGAGCGGCCGATCTGGAGCCGCGCGGCGTGCTCGACTACTCCTTCCCGCACCGGCCGGCCTGGAGCCAGCGCTCGCATGTCTTCCTCTGCCGCCGCGTCACCGGCGAGGTCACCGAGTCGAGCGAGCTCGCCGCCGCCTTCGTCCCGGTCGAGGAGGTGCCGTTCGAGCGGATGTGGGATGACGCCCGCCTCTGGCTGCCGGGCGTGCTGCGCGGGGGCGCGCCCGTGCGCCTCCGGGTCGAGTTCGGTGCCGACCTCGCGAGCGTGGCCTCGTGGGGGCCGGCCGACGCTCAGACGAACGTTCCCGCCACCAGCAGCGCCAGCAGCGAGATCACCGAGGCGATCGAGAGCGTCAGCGAGTAGGCGGTGAACGTGCCCCGCACGGTGAGGCCGAGCACGGACTTGAAGAGCCAGAACGCGTTGGCGTTGACCATCCCGAGGAAGAGCGCGCCGGAGCCGGCGGCCAGGGCGATCAGCGCCGGGTTCACGTCGAGCACGGGGATCAGCGGGGCGACGATGCCGACCGCGGTGATCGCGGCCGTCGAGACCGAGCCGATCGCCGCGTGCAGCACGGCCGCGACGACCCAGGTGAGCAGGATCGGCGAGAGGGCCCGCCCGTCGAAGGCGCCGGCGAGCGCGTCGCCGACCCCGGTTCCTCCGACCACGGCGGCGAGGCTGCCGCTGACCCCGGTCAGGACGACGATCGGGCCGCTGCGGGTCAGTGCTCCGCCCAGTGCCGTGGCCACGGCGCCCTTCGGGAGCGTCCGCAGTGCCGTCGCGTAGGCCAGCACCAAGCCGGCCAGCAGCGCGATGTGCGCGTCGCCGAGGAACCGCAGGAGGGGGACGTCGAGCTCGGCCAGCTGGGTGAGCGAGTTCGCGGCGATCAGCACGATGGTGAGGGCGATCGGAGCGACGGCCAGCGCGAGCGGCACCCGCCGCGTCGCGAGCGCCGTGCCTCCCGTGGCCGCGCCCGCCTCGGGCTCGAGAGCGGGCCCCGGGACCGCCCCGCCCTCGAGGTCGCGCTCGTCCCGCCAGCCGCCGCGCTTCACCAGGGCGCTGTACACCAGCACGGTCAGCACGATGGTGACGATGCCCAGCGGGGCGCCGATGGCGACCATCGACGGCAGGGGAGCGCCCGCGATGCCTGCCGTGGCCAGCGCGGCGGCTCCGGGGACGACGAAGACCACGCCCACGATCATCCCGACGATGGAGGAGCCGGCCAGCAGCCCGTAGCCACCGGCACCGAGCCCCCGCGAGGCCAGACGAGTCAGCGGTGCGCTCATCACGACCAGCACGTCGGAGTAGATCGAGGGGAAGGCGACGCCCAGGGTCAGCGCGTAGGCGACCGGGAGCGCGCGCCGACCGAAGCGCTTCACGAGCCAGCGGGCGAGCAGCGGGGCCACGCCCAGCGCCTCCAGGAGCGATCCGAGCAGCAGGCCGAGCGCGATCAGCAGGCCGATGTCGCCGAGGACCGCGCCGAATCCGGACGTCATCGCGGTCACCGTCCCCTCGCCGCCCTGCCCCGAGACGAGGCCGAGCCCGAGGGCCGAGACGAGGAGGGCGATCACCGGCTCGACCTTCAGCACGACGATCAGGACCACGACGGCCACGATCGTGAGCAGGATGAGGAGCACGGGCCAGTAGTCGGTCATGGGCGGTCCTTCTGTCGAGGAGCGGGAGGGCCCGGAGACCGGGTCGCCGCGAGCCGTCCAGCCCCGGCCGTGGTGCGCCGCCAGACGGACGATCGCGCGGATCCGCGGAGCCGGGAGAACGCCGCTGAGATGCGGCGCGTCAGCGGAACATACCGATCCCCGACCCTGCTCCCCGACGTCGACGACTTCTTTCGTCATGCAGCGTCGCGAACACGCGGGCCGGATGCGCACCCTGCTACTTTCACCGGGCAGACGTCCTCGGGGGGAGGACGCAGCCGCATCTCTCCTCCGTGGTCACCCGCATCCGGACGGCCTCCGCCGTCCGACCCGCCAGGCGCCCTCCGTGGGGCGCCGCCGTCAGCGGGCCACACGACAGCGACGCGATCCGGCCCCGCCCGGACGCGCCCGAGCGCAGCAGGAGCACTACCCATGACGGCACAGATCATCGACGCGACCGATCTCGACGAGCTCCGGCGCGTCGGGCAGGAGCTCCGCGAGGGCGCGACCGTCATCGCGCAGACCGACACGAACTACGGCGTGTTCGCCAGCCCCTTCTCGCGCAGCGCCTGCTTCCGCCTCTACGACATGAAGAAGCGGGACGGCGCGAAGCCGCTCACCCTCTTCGTCTCCGCGCCCCGCGACTGGGCGACCTGGGCCTTCGCCCCGGAGACGGCCGACATGGACGCGCTCGTCGCAGCGTTCTGGCCGGGGCCGCTGAACGTCATCCTGCGCCGCAAGCCCGTCGTCCCGGACTGGGTCACCTCGGGCCAGGACACGGTGTCGGTCGTGCACAACCTCAGCGCCCCGATCAACCTGCTCTCGATATTCGCGGGCCTGCCGCTCGCGGCCACCTCCGCCAACATCAGCGGCACGGTGTCGACCGGACTCGTCGACTTCGACCTCGCCGCGGAGCACCTCGGCGGCGACAGCGACTACCTGATCCGCAGCACCACCGCCCCCGACTCCACGATGAGCAGCACGATCGTCTCCCTCGTGGGCGGCGCGTCGATCGTCCGTCAGGGCGACGTGGGCGCCGACGCACTGCGCGTCGTCGTGCCCTCCCTTGTCTGACCTCGGGCGCGGGGACGCCCCGCGCGGCCGCAGCGCCGCCGGGCTGATCACGGTCTACCGGATCGTCTCGCGCGCCTACTTCCACCTGCCCGTGGTCGCGGTGTTCCTGCTGGCGCGGGGCTACCCGATCCTGGCCGTGGCGCTGCTGCTGGCGCTCTACGGAGTGGTGGCGGCGCTCGCCGACGGCCCGCTCTCGCCGCTCACACGCCGCCTGTCCTCGGCGGGCGCGCTCGTCGTCGGCGAGGGCGTGAAGGCACTGGGCCTCGTCGTGATCGTGCTGGACGCGGATCCGGTCGCCGTCGTGATCAGCCAGCTGCTCGCCGGCTGCGGCTTCTCGCTGACGGCCGGGCGGGACGCCGCGCTGGCCTCCTCGCTGCGCGCCGGAGCCGATGCTCGCCGCCAGGAGACGCGGGTGCAGAGCGGAATGTTCCTCGCCTCCTTCGGCGCGGGAGTGCTCGGGGCCGCCTCGCTCGCGCTCTGGGACCGGCTGCCGTTCCTCCTCAGCGCGCTCGTGTCGTGCGCCGCGCTGGCCGTGGTGCTCCTTGCCCGCCTGCCGCTCGGCGCGAGCGCCGCCTCGGGAGTGGCGGCGCGCGCCGTGCGGCCGGCCGTCCTGCCCGCCGCGGTGCGCTTCTGGTCCCTCTACTACTCCGTGAACCGCGCCGTCCTGCTCGCCGCTTACACCTTCGTGATCCCGCTGCTGCTGTTCCAGGAGCTGCGTCTGACGCTGCCCGCGTTCGGCCTGGTGCTCGGCCTCTACACGCTCGCCGGCCTGGCCGCCGCCCGGCTCTCGCCGCTCATCGCCGGCACGCCCCTGGTCTTCCGGCTGACGGCGCTCACCCAGGTGCTGGGCCTCGCCCTGACCACCCTCGGGGTGCTCGGCGCCGCGATCGCCGGCCTGGCCCTGCTCGGGATCGCGGGCGGCTTCGTGCGGCCCGCGACGATGATCGCCCTGGCGCCGGCGATGAACGGGCTCGAGGACGGCGCCCGGGTCGCGGTGATGCGCGGACTGGAGCGCAACCAGGGGATCCTCCAGGCCGTCCTGCTCGTCGGCGCCGGGATACTCGTCCCCCTCACGGGAGGGACCGCGCCGACCCTCATCGTCCTCGTCGTCCTCGCGGTCCTCGCGCAGACGATCGGGGCCGTCTCGATGCGACGACAGGAGAGGAGGGCCGTCACCGCGGAAGCGGAGTGACAGAGGAAGTCCGGGACGAGCCCGCCGGCGGCGTCCCTCATCCACGTGCAAGGAGTGAAGCAATGCAGCCCATCTACACGTTCTCCGATTCCGACAGATCGACCCTCCAGCAGTCGCTGCTGGCGGTCGCCATCGACCCCTACAAGGACTACGACCGCTTCCGCGACGCGATCGCCGCGCTGATCGACAGCGGCGACGTCCCGCAGGGCTTCGTCGACGCGCTCGCCCGCATACGGCGCGAGCGCGACGAGAAGATCACCTACGCGCACCTGATCTCGAACAACCCGGTCGACGACGAGATCCCCTGGCTCGACCAGGACGACGCGCTCGAGGACAAGTACCGCAAGAAGCTGACGTTCGTCGGCGAGGGCCTGCTCGAGCTGCAGTCGCAGTACCTCGGCTCGCCGCTGCTCGCGTACGCCACCCGCAACAACGGCGACTTCTTCCAGGACGTCTACGCCGACAACCGCTTCTCGAACACCCAGACGCAGAAGACCGACGGCGAGCTGTACTGGCACAACGAGCGGACCGCGCACCCGGTGCGCGCCGACTTCATCTCGCTCCTGGGACTGCGCACGCCCGAGACCGACCTCGTCTACACGAAGTACGTCGACGGCCGCGAGATCCTGCGCTTCATCTCACCCGAGAACCAGGCGCTCCTGCGCGAGGCGGTCTACATCACCCCGTTCGACGAGCTCTCGCGCGCCCAGAACAAGAACCAGATCGTGTCGGACCAGCACGCTCTGCTCGAGAACGAGCACAGCTTCCGCTACTACGACACCCGGACGGTGCCGGCCGACCCGGACGACCTGCCGCACCTGTGGGCGCTCTGGCAGTTCCGCGATGCGCTCTCGAAGGTCAGCGAGCAGTACCACCGGATCCGCGACGCGGACCTGCTGATCATCGCGAACCAGGACGGCCTGCACAGCCGTCAGCTCGTCGACGTCCAGGACCGCGACAAGACCCGCTTCCGCTGGCTGCTGAAGACGTACTCGTTCCGCGACGCGGCGACCGCGGACCGCCACTCCGACTACTGGCTCGACGGCGTCCGCGGCCGAGTCACCGACTGAGAGAGAAGGAGAACGACATGACCGATCTGACCAGGAGCACGCCCCCGCACCCGCTCGACTTCCTGCCCGCGACGGCGCCCCTGGAGGTGTCCAGCGACGACGTGACCGACGGCGAGCGGCTCGCCGAGGCCCAGGGGAGCGGCGACACCAGCCCGTCCCTGCGCTGGAGCGCCGGCCCCGAGGGCACGCAGTCGTACGCCGTGACCGTGTTCGACCCCGATGCGCCGACCCTCGGCGGCATCCACCACTGGGTCCTGGTCGACATCCCGAAGGAGGTCACCGAGCTGGCCGCCGGCTCGACGGAAGTGGGGCGCCCGGCGCTCAACGACCTCGGGTCGCTCGCCTACGCCGGTGCGGCCCCGCCGCCCGGTGACCGCCCGCACCGCTACCTCTTCACGGTGCACGCGCTCGGAGTGCCGACGCTGCCGGTCGACGAGTCGACTCCGGCCTCGCTGGTCGGCTTCCATCTGACCGTCAACACGCTCGCGCGAGGCTCGCTCACGGCCCTCGCCTGAGCCGTCCCGTCGGCGCGCGCGGCGCGGACGGGCGCGCACCGGGCACCGGAGTCGATCCGGAGCCCGGTGCGCGTCCGTTCGCGGCATCACCGCCGTGGACGACGGGAGGCGATCCGCTAGGCTTCCGCTCGGCCGGGGCCCCGCCCATGGCGTCTCTGGACACCACGAAAGGGAAAGAATGACCAGCACGACGGTGATCGAATGGCGTGAGCAGGCTCCTGCGGAAGCGGTGGACGCGCTCTACGCCCCCGGTGGACTGGTCGTCTGCGCGACCAAGGTCGGCTACATCCTGATGACGACCGACGGAGCGGGCCTCGAGCGCAAGTTCTCGGCCAAGCAGCGCAACCGCAACAAGCCGGGCGTCGTGCTCTGCTCCAGCATCGAGCAGCTCACCGAGCTCGCCGAGCTCAACGAGGAGGTCCTCGCCTTCTACCAGAAGCACTGGGACCAGGACGTCCTGCTCGGCTGCATCCTCCCGTGGAAGGCCGAGGCCGTCGACCTGATCGACGAGGACGCCCGCGAGCTGGTCCGCGACGGACGGGGCACCAGCTGCTTCGTCATCCGCTTCGGCCGCCCGGCCGAGCAGCTGGTCGCCACCATGTGGGAGCGCGACCGCACCCTCACCTTCGCCAGCTCGGCCAACCCCTCGGGCGTGGGCAACCGCGGCCGCGTCGCGAACATCGGCGAGCGGATCGAGAACGAGGCCGACGTCATCGTCTCGGCCGACTCCTACGTCTCCTCGATCCAGCCGGACAAGGACGAGGACTCCCGCCACGAGCAGGGCGTCATGGTCTCGATGGTGGACGCCTCGGGCGCCCTCATCCCCGTGCAGGGCGGCGAGCGCTCGATCACCCCGGGCCCCGTGCTGATCCGCCGCGGCCTCGACTACGAGCGCATCATGCTGAACCTCGCCGAGCAGTTCAACTCCTGGGACTACCGCCAGGGCGAGTACTACTGATCCGGTGAGGGATCGGATCGACGGCCGGGCCGGGGCGCGCCCCCGGCCCGGCCGTCGTCGTTGCACCGCCAGGACTCCAGCAGGCCGTGAGGGGTCGTCGACCCCTCGCTTCACCGGCGGCCGACGCTCGCCGGCCCCCTCGAGGACCTCGTGATCGACGTCTCCGATGGCGCGGAGCCCCGCGCGCTGCGCGTTCTCGGGTGGGCCGCAGCCGTCTCCCTCCTCCCGGTCGGCGTGATGGCGGCGCTGGCGGGACTCGGAGCGCTCGTGGAACCCGGCTTCGCCTCCCTCCTCCTCTTCCTCGCGGGGGTCGGGCTCCTTCCTGGAGCGCTCGTCTTCGTCCTCCGGTGTGCGGCGCTGGCACTTCGGCGATCGACGTCGACACCGTCGCTCGCTCCGGCCCTCGTCCTGGTTCCAGCGTGGCTGGCAGCCCTAATCGTCGTGTCGCCGTCGATAGCGCTCGTGGTCGGCGTGGCCGACGGGCAGCCGAGCGCGAGCAGTGTCCTGCAGGCGGTCGCTCCGGGCCCGGCGCTCCTCGTCGCCGTCCCGCCGAGCATCCTCGCTCTGGGCCTCTCCCTGCTGCTTCTCGCGCTCGGGCGACGGCGGCTCCGCCGGTCCGGTGAGCCACGGCACGAGGAGCGGGCGCCCGGATGGTACGAGTGATCGCGGGCGAGTCCCGCCGTCAGAGCTCCAGCACGTCGCCCGGCTCGAGGGCGTGGTACTCGCCGCCGCCCTCGCGCACCGCCCAGCCGAGCCGGTCGTGGCCGAGCGAGCGCCCCGCCTCCGAGAGCACCTGCTCGTGGGTCGCGAAGGCGTGCCGCGGGGCGAGCTCGAGCACGTAGTCCATCGCCTCGGCGATCTTCATCCACGGTGCTCCCGAGGGAGCAGCGAGGATCTCGACATCGAGGCCCTCCGGCACTGTGAACGAGTCGCCGGCGTAGTAGACCCGGCCGTTCACGAGGACGCCCACGTTGTCGATGACGGGGATGCTCCGGTGGATCACTGCGTGGCGGGCGCCGAAGAAGCGCAGCTCGAACGGGCCGACCGTCACCACGTCGCCGTCGGCGACCGTCTCGACGTCGAAGCCCTCGGCCGCGGCGGCGACCCCGGCCGGGCCGAGGATCCGCAGCGACGGGGCCGCGTCTCGCAGGCGCTGCAGCTGCTCCGGGGTCCAGTGGTCGGCGTGCTCGTGGGTGAGCACCACGGCGACGGTGTCGGCCGTCCCCTCGACGGGCCGGGTGAAGGACCCCGGATCGATCACCAGCCGGGCGCCGTCCTCCTCGATCAGGACGGCGGCGTGCTCGAGTTTCGTCAGTCTCATGACCCGAGCCAAGCGCCTCGGCAGGCGGCGGGCAAGGCCCCGGCCGAGCGGAGACCGGGTGGGCCGGGCGCTCGATTTGCATCGATGCGGATCCGTGTGCAACACTCTTCGAGTTGCAAAAACGCGGCCCCATCGTTTAGCGGCCTAGGACGTCGCCCTCTCACGGCGGTAACGCGGGTTCAAATCCCGCTGGGGTCACCACGGCAACACGAGAAGAACCCCCGGTCTGACCGGGGGTTCTTCTCGTTTAACACCCGGGTGCTCGCGACGCGGCACCCGCTCGACGCATCGCGCCGATCGCCTCGTTCCCGCTCCGCCGCCTCGGGGCCGCATCCGGCCGGATCGGCGCTAGGATCGCATCCGCGAAGGGGAGTATCCCGCCTTTCCGCTCCCGTCAGTACGCACCGCCCCTGCGCGGTGCCGGGGGCGGGACGGGTGACGCGGACCGGCACGGCCGTCCGCTCCCCGGGGAGAGACTTTCGGCCCCCACCCACTCGGAAGGCCCTCATGCTCGATCTGCCCGTCTGGTTCGTGATCGGCTCGTTCGTCGTCCTGAGCCTGATCCTCGCCGCCGACCTGCTGCTGGTCTACAAACGCCCGCACGTGCCGAGCCTGAAGGAGTCCGGCCTCTGGGTCGGCTTCTACGTCACGCTCGCGCTGATCTTCGCGCTGGCGATGCTGATCCTCGGCGGCGGCGAGCTCGCGGGCCAGTTCGTCGCGGGCTGGCTGACCGAGTACAGCCTCTCGATCGACAACCTGTTCGTCTTCGTCATCATCATGGGCCGCTTCGCGGTGCCGGCGAAGCTGCAGCAGGAGGTGCTGATGGTGGGCATCATCATCGCGCTGGTCTTCCGCGGGATCTTCATCCTCCTCGGCGCGCAGCTCATCGAGAGCTTCAGCTGGATCTTCTACCTGTTCGGCGCGTTCCTGGTCTACACGGCGTGGAACCAGGCGTTCGGCAAGGAGGACGAGGACGAGGGCACGGACAACCTGCTCATCCGCCTCCTGCGCAAGCGCGTGAGGATCTCGGACGAGTTCGACGGCTCGAAGATCCGCACGGTCAAGAACGGCACGACGTTCTTCACCCCGATGCTGATCGTCTTCCTGGCGATCGGCTCGACCGACCTGCTCTTCGCGCTCGACTCGATCCCCGCGATCTTCGGCATCACGGAGAGCCCGTTCATCGTCTTCACCGCGAACATCTTCGCCCTGATGGGGCTCCGCCAGCTCTACTTCCTGCTCGGCGGCCTCATCGACAAGCTCGAGTACCTCAAGTACGGCATCGCGTTCATCCTCGCCTTCATCGGTGTGAAGCTCGTCCTGCACGCCCTGCACGAGAACGACCTGCCCTTCATCAACGGCGGCGATCCCGTGCCGGTGTGGGACATCGACACGATCACCTCGCTGGTGGTCATCGTCCTGAGCATGACCGTCGCGACGCTCGCGAGCCTGGCGAAGATGCGCCGCGAGCACCGCCACATCGAGATGCACGACGGGCACCCCGAGGTCGTCTCGGACGACGCCCGCTCGGCCGCCGAGGAGAAGTGACCCCGTGATGACGACCACCACCGTCGACCTGCCCCAGGGGGCGCTGCGGCTCGCCGTCAGCAGCAGCACCGACGTCGGAGCCGTCCGCCGGGTCAACGAGGACTCCCTCCTCGCCGACGAGCTGCTGCTCGCGGTCGCCGACGGGATGGGCGGGCACGCCCGCGGCGACCTCGCGAGCGCCGCGGCGGTCGGGGCTCTGCACGAGAACCGGCCGACGGCCCTCGGACCTGTCGACGCGGTGTTCGACCTGGTCGAGGGCGCCAACACGGCGGTGCGCGCGCTGGACGTGGGCGGTGCGCTCTGCGGCACGACGCTCACGGGGCTGATGCTCGTCCTGCCCGAGCCCTCCGGGCCCGCCCGCTGGGCTCTCTTCAACGTCGGCGACTCCCGCGTCTACCGCTGGGACGGGACGGAGCTCGAGCAGCTGACCGTCGACCACTCGGCCGTGCAGGAGCTCGTCTCGGCGGGCCTGCTCACGCGGGAGTCCGCCGAGTCGCACCCGGACCGCAACATCGTCACCCGCGCCCTCGGCGCCGACGAGGAGGTCGAGACGGACGTCTGGACGCTGCCCGTCGTGCCGCGCGCCAGCTACCTGCTCTGCTCCGACGGGCTGACGAAGGAGCTCTCCGACCAGCGGATCGCCGCCCTGTTCGCCCGCCGCGACTCCGGCGACCCTGCCGACCTCGCTCAGGCGCTCGTGCGTGCGGCGGTCGAGGCCGGCGGACGGGACAACGTCACCGTCGTCGTCGTCGACGCCGTGCTCGACGCCCGCGCCTGAGCCGGGCGACTCCGTGCCGCGCCCGCCCGGGAGGCGGGGGAGCGCGGTGCTATTCTCGGTCCATGCTGAGTGGCCCGCACCTCCTTCCGTGCCGCGACGAGACCTCGAACTGACGGCCTCCCTCGTCGCGGTGCCTCGCCCGGCCGAGCAGCGACTCCAGGAGGAGAAGGAACCGTCATGATCGAGACCACACCCGGCACAGCCGCGCCCGCGTCGAGTGGAGCAGGGACCGGCAGGAGAGCCGAGAAGCCGCGCACCCTCGCCGAGAAGGTCTGGGACGACCACGTCGTCGTCGCGGGCGAGAACGGCGCTCCCGACCTGCTCTACATCGACCTGCACCTGCTGCACGAGGTGACCAGCCCGCAGCCGTTCGACGGCCTGCGTGCCGCGGGGCGCCCGCTGCGCCGGCCGGACCTCACCATCGCCACCGAGGACCACAACACGCCGACCCTCGAGATCGGACGCCCCATCGAGGATCCGATCAGCCGCACCCAGATCGACGCGCTGCGCCGCAACGCCGGCGAGTTCGGCGTCCGCCTGCACTCCCTGGGCGACGTCGAGCAGGGCATCGTGCATGTCGTCGGCCCCCAGTTGGGCCTGACGATGCCCGGCGTCACGGTGGTCTGCGGCGACTCGCACACCTCCACGCACGGCGCGTTCGGCGCGATCGCCTTCGGCATCGGCACGAGCGAGGTCGAGCACGTGATGGCGACGCAGACGCTGCCGCTGCAACCCTTCAAGACGATGGCGATCACGGTCGAGGGCACGCTGAAGGAGGGGGTGACGGCCAAGGACATCATCCTCGCGGTCATCGCCCGCATCGGCACCGGCGGCGGCCAGGGCTACATCCTCGAGTACCGCGGCTCCGCGATCCGCGCGCTCTCGATGGAGGGCCGGATGACGATCTGCAACATGTCGATCGAGGCGGGTGCGCGGGCCGGCATGGTCGCGCCGGACGAGACGACCTTCGCCTACCTGCACGGCCGCCCGCACGCTCCGGCGGGCGAGGACTGGGACGCCGCGGTCGCCTACTGGCGGACGCTGCCGAGCGACGAGGGCGCCGTGTTCGACGCCGAGGTCGTGATCGACGCCGACGCGCTCGAGCCGTTCGTCACCTGGGGCACGAACCCCGGCCAGGGCGTCTCGCTCTCGCAGGCGGTACCGGACCCTGACGTCCTCGACGATCCGAACGAGCGCGCCAGCGCTCTGCGAGCGCTGGAGTACATGGCGCTGGAGCCCGGCACGCCGATGAAGGAGATCCCGGTCGACGTGGTCTTCATGGGCTCCTGCACCAACTCGCGGATCGAGGACCTGCGGGCCTTCGCTGCCGTCGTCGAGGGGCGCACCAAGGCCCCCGGCGTCCGCGTGATGGTCGTCCCCGGCTCCGCCCGGGTGCGGCTCGAGGCCGAGGCCGAGGGGATCGACCGGATCGTCACCGCGTTCGGCGCGGAGTGGCGCTTCGCCGGCTGCTCGATGTGCCTCGGGATGAACACCGACCAGCTCGTCCTGGGGGAGCGCGTGGCCTCCACGTCCAACCGCAACTTCGAGGGTCGTCAGGGCAAGGGGGCGAAGACCCACCTCGTCTCGCCCCTCGTCGCCGCGGCCACGGCCGTGCGCGGCACCCTCTCCAGTCCCTCCGATCTGGAGCCGGTCCGCGAGAGAGCAGGAGTCTGACCGTGCAGAAGTTCGAGACCGTCACCGCGATCGCCGCGCCCCTGAAGCGCGCCAACGTCGACACCGACCAGATCCTCCCCGGCATCTACCTCCGCCGCATCACGAAGACCGGCTTCGAGGACGCGCTCTTCCACGGCTGGCGGCAGGACGCGGACTTCGTCCTCAACCAGGAGCGCTACCGCGGCGCCGGCATCCTCGTCGCCGGCCCCGACTTCGCCATCGGCTCCAGCCGCGAGCACGCCGTCTGGGCGCTGCGCGACTTCGGCTTCCGGGTCGTCATCTCCCCCCGCTTCGGCGACATCTTCCGGGGCAACGCCGGCAAGCAGGGACTGCTCGCGGCCGTCGTCTCGGAGCCCGACGTCGAGCGGCTGTGGGAGATCATCGAGGGCACCCCGGGAATAGAACCGACGGTGGATCTGGTTGCGCGTACGGTCACCGCCGGTGGCGAGACCTTCGACTTCGAGATCGACGACTACACTCGATGGCGCCTGATCGAGGGCCTGGACGACATCGGCCTGACCCTGCGCGACGAAGCGCTCATTTCCGAATTCGAGACCCGCCGCGAGAGCTGGCGGCCCAAGACATTGCCGGTGAAATAGCGTGAACACACTTCTTCAGGACGCCAAGGCCCTGCAGGACGCCAAGGCGTCGGGAGCACGGGTGGGAATGACGACCGAGCGGATCACCATCAACGGCGGGCGACCGCTCGTGGGCCGGATCGAGCTCAAGGGGGCCAAGAACCTGGTCACCAAGGCGATGGTCGCGGCGCTGCTCGGCGAGACCGCCTCCACCCTCCGCGACGTGCCCGACATCAGCGACGTCCGCGTCGTGAAGGGCCTGCTCGAAGTCCACGGCGTCAAGGTGAAGCAGGGCGCCGAGGTGGGCGAGCTGATCCTCGACCCCTCCAACGTCGAGTCCGCGCACTTCGCCGACATCGACGCGCACGCCGGCTCCAGCCGCATCCCGATCCTCTTCTGCGGCCCGCTGCTGCACCGCCTGGGCGAGGCGTTCATCCCCGACCTCGGCGGCTGCCGCATCGGCGACCGCCCGATCGACTACCACCTCGAGGTGCTGCGCAACTTCGGCGCCGTCGTCGAGAAGCTGCCCTCGGGCATCCGGATGTCGGCACCCGAGGGCCTGCACGGCGCCAAGGTGTCGCTGCCCTACCCGAGCGTCGGAGCGACCGAGCAGGTCCTCCTGACCGCGGTGCGCGCCTCCGGCATCACCGAGCTCTCGGGCGCGGCGATCGAGCCCGAGATCATGGACCTGATCAACATCCTGCAGAAGATGGGCGCCATCATCTCGGTCGACACCGACCGCGTGATCCGCATCGAGGGCGTGGACCGGCTCACCGGCTACTCCCACCGCGCGCTCTTCGACCGCAACGAGGCGGCCTCCTGGGCGGCCGCGGCCCTCGCGACCGACGGCGACATCTTCGTCGGCGGCGCCCGCCAGCAGGAGATGACCACCTTCCTCAACGTCTTCCGCAAGGTCGGCGGCGCGTTCGAGATCGCCGAGGACGGCATCCGCTTCTACCACCCGGGCGGCGAGCTCAAGCCGGTCATCATCGAGACCGACGTGCACCCCGGCTTCATGACCGACTGGCAGCAGCCGCTGGTCGTGGCGCTCACGAAGGCCAAGGGCGTCTCGATCGTGCACGAGACCGTCTACGAGCAGCGCTTCGGCTTCGTCGACGCGCTCGTCGAGATGGGCGCGACCATCCAGATCCACCGCGAGTGCCTCGGCGGGCAGGCCTGCCGCTTCGGGCAGCGCAACTTCATGCACTCGGCCGTGATCTCGGGACCCTCGAAGCTGCACGGCGCCGACATCGTCGTGCCGGATCTGCGCGGCGGCTTCTCGCACCTGATCGCGGCGCTCTCGGCCGAGGGCACCTCGACGGTCTCGAACGTCGGCATCATCAGCCGCGGCTACGAGAACTTCCTCACCAAGCTCGAGCTGCTGGGCGCCGACTTCTCGCTCGACGCGTAGCCGCCCACCGGGACCCCGGTGCCGAGGAGGACGACCGTCCTCAGCGGCCCGGGGTCCTGTCGCGCCCGGGCGCGCCCCACGCGGGCGGTTCCGCGGCCTCCTCCAGGCGTCCCCGGATCCGCTTCTCGAGGAGCGCGAGCGTCGTCTCCGGCGCGGGCCGGAGGCCCAGCGGTCCGGGCGACTCGACCAGGACCAGCGTCAGGCGTCCGCGTCGCGTCCCGGCCAGGACGACCTCGAGGGCCTCGCGCGGACGCAGGCCCACCAGCACCCACCGCCGCTCCAGTCGCGCGATCCGCGCCCAGG